>JBEKGC010000058.1:0-23519 GCA_050013055.1 Streptosporangiaceae bacterium | reverse complement strand
CGGAGCCGTTCGGCCGCTGGCCCGCGCCGCCAGCCCCCGGTGGCCATCGCGGTGCCCGCCGGGCGCCGGCGAGGCGGGAACCTCCGGCCGAAACGCCGGCTGACGTCCCGCCCGGGGCTGCTGGCCGCCGTCGTCGTCCTGGTCGTGGTGGCCGCCGGGTTCGGCGGGTACAAGTTCTTCTACGAGCCGAGGGTCAACGCGCCGGTGCCATCGTCGCTGCGGCTGCCGACGACCGCGGCGCCCGCTTCCTCGGCCTTCAACCAGTCGCTGGGCATGTGGCAGCACATCGGGACCAGGACCCTGGACCCGGACCCGCTCACCGTCGAGGGGCTCTTCCCGCCCCAGTTCGTGCTTAACGGCAGCTCCTACGTCCGGACGGCCGCGACCGTGAGCGAGAGCTGCTCCCAGGCGGTCTACGGCGCGCAGTTGCAGGCCGCGCTGCAATCCGGTCACTGCACCCAGGTGGCGCGGGCGACCTACCTGTCGGGCAACGGCCAGATGATGGGCACCGTGGGCGTGCTGAACCTGGTCAGCTCGGCCGCCGCGAGCAAGGCAGGCCAGGCCACGGGCACGCAGGCGATCATCGCCCCGCTCAGCGCCAAGACCGGCCCGACCAAGAAACTGGGCAACGGCACCGGGGTCGTGCAGGCGGAGGTCAAGGGGCACTACCTGATCTTGATGTGGGCCGAGTTCGCCAACCTGAAGTCACCGGCCAGCACGGCCGCCAAACAGGAACTCGAGCAGTTCGCCGCCAACCTGGTGACCGGCAGCGCCAACATCAACCTCAGCACCCGGATGCTCACCGGCAAATCCTGAGCGAGCCGGAGGGCCCGGGCGCAGGATGGCCCGGGGCACCCGGAGAACCCAGCGGCACCCTGAGAGCCCAGCGGCACCCGGAGAGCCCGGCCCGGGGCACCCGGAGAGCCCAGCGGCACCCGGAGAGCCCGGGGCGGCGCACCCCGGCAACCATCCCCGGCCGCTCCCACCACACCCGCAACGCGTCCATCGCCGTACTCGAAAAAAATCGTGGATTATTTGACTTACCTGGAGACTTTGGTACCCCATGATTGCCCAAACTCTCCGTCAAAGCCCAATCCTCCACGCAAAACGGACGGCCCGGCCCGGGACACGCCCGACCGGACCAGGCGCGGCCTACACCCCGCATCACCATACCCAGCAGCCACCACACCACCAGCAGCAGCAGCAGCAAGACCGCGACGGTCCCCGTCCAGCGGCCTATCCAGCGGACCCCGTGCCACCTGCCAAGGGCGAAAACTCCTGGCCTGCCCAGCAGCTGACCGTGAGGCCACGATTCAGCTCTGACTCCCCGTAGGTTCCGGGCACGGGCTCCCGTAGGTTCCGGGCACGGGCCTTCAGTTTCCCGCCGGGACGGGCTGCGTTCCCGCGGCAGGCTCGCTCCCGACAACCTCATCACGCGTGCCCCGCCTGCTCCACCGGAGCACTCCGGTGCCGGCCCATGCTGACGATAAGCCTGGTCCCGGGCTTTTGGCCGGGGAGGGGGTTTCGGGGGCGGAACGGAGCTGGCGGGCGGCCAGGGCGCGGGCGGCCAGGGCGTCCGGCGGCGGGTAGCCGACTTCCTCCAGGCACAGCGCATGCGGCGCCATTACCCGGACCGCGGGATCACGGACCGCGGCGGCGAGGACCTCGGCGGGCCAGCCGGCCGGCCGGCGCCCCTCGCCGACCGCGATGAGCGCGCCGACCAGGGCGCGGACCATGTTATGGCAGAACGCGTCCGCCACCACGGTCGCGACCGCGACGTCGTCGGGTTCCCGGTGCCAGCTCAGGGTGCGCAGTGACCGGATGGTGGTGGCGCCTTCCCGGCGGCGGCAGAACGCGGCGAAGTCATGCTCGCCCAGGCAGCACCGGGCTGCCTCGTTCATGGCCGCGACATCAAGCGGCCGGAAGTACCACAGCGTGTCGTGCCGGCGGAGCGGGTCCGCGGTCCTGTCGTCGTCGCAGACGCGGTAGGAATAGCGGCGCCACAGGGCCGAGAACCTGGCGTCGAAACCGTCCGGGGCCACCGCCGCGGCGCGGACCCTGACATCGGCGGGCAGCGCCCTGGCCAGCCTGGTCAGCGCGCGGCCGGCCTGCTGCTGCGCCCACGCCTGCGCGGGCACGTCACAGTGGACGACCTGACCGCGCGCGTGCACGCCGGCATCCGTGCGCCCGGCCACCGTCAGCTTCGGCGGCCCGGGCAGCCGCAGCGCCCGGCCGTAGGAAAGATCAACCCGAAGCCGAACGGTCCGTGGTTCTTCCGGCACGCCAACCTCACCCCGGGTCAAGCAGCCGCTGAGGATGCCGCCCAGCCAGCCGCAGGGTCCGGGCTAGGCCTCCTCGCCCTCGTCGTCGTCCTCGTCGGCGTCGTCCTCGTCGCCCGCATCGGCATCGATTTCGTCGACGGGGACATCGTCGACGGGGACTTCATCGACCGGAGCCTCAGTGACCGGAGCCTCCTCGGCCGCGGGCGCCTCGTCGGCCTCGGCCACCGCGGTGGCCGAGGCCGGCGTCGCCGCTGCCCTCTCGATCACCGCCATCGCCGCGTTGTCGCCCTTACGCGGGCCGATCTTGGTGATGCGGGTGTAGCCACCGTCCCGTTCGGAGAATTCCGGCGCGATCTCGGTGAACAGCTGATGCACCACGCCCTTGTCCGTGACCACGGTCAGCACGTGGCGACGGGCATGCATGTCACCTCGCTTGGCGAAGGTGATCAGCCGCTCGGCTACCGGGCGCAACCTGCGGGCCTTGGCCTCGGTGGTGGTAATCCGGCCGTGCTGGAACAGCGCGGTGGCCAGGTTCGCCAGGATGTGCCGCTCATGGGCCGGGCTGCCGCCCAAGCGGTGGCCCTTGGTGGGCGTGGGCATACGGACCTCTCCTCGTCGGTACGTGGCCTTGTGGTTGGGGTGGGGCCACGTCAGTACTGCTCGGTCTCCACGTAGCTATCGTCATCGTCGCTGTAGGCGCCCACCGCGCTGCTCGGGTCGAACCCGGGCGGCGAGTCCTTGAGCGCGAGACCCATGTCCACGAGCTTCTGCTTGACTTCCTCGATCGACTTGGCGCCGAAGTTCCTGATGTCGAGCAGGTCCTGCTCGCTGCGGCCGACCAGTTCGCCGACCGTGTGAATGCCCTCGCGCTTCAGGCAGTTGTACGAACGGACGGTGAGGTTGAGGTCCTCGATCGGCAGAGCCAGGTCCGCCGCCAGCGCGGCGTCGGTCGGCGACGGGCCGATGTCGATGCCTTCCGCGTCGACGTTCAGCTCCCTGGCCAGGCCGAACAGCTCGACCAGCGTCTTACCTGCGCTGGCCACCGCGTCCCTCGGGCGCATGCACGGCTTGGTCTCGACGTCGAGGATAAGCCGGTCGAAGTCGGTCCGCTGCTCAACCCGGGTCGCTTCCACCTTGTACGTCACCCGCAGCACGGGCGAGTAGATGGAGTCGATCGGCACCCGCCCGATCTCCTGGCCCGGCTGCTTGTTCTGCGTCGCCGAGACGTAACCGCGGCCGCGCTCGACGGTCAGCTCCATCTCCAGCTTGCCCTTGGCGTTCAGGGTGGCCACGTGCAGCTCGGGGTTGTGCACCTCGACGCCGGCCGGCGGCGCGATGTCGGCCGCGGTGACGTCACCCGGGCCCTGCTTGCGCAGGTACATCACGACCGGCTCGTCGTGCTCGGAGGACACCACAAGCTCCTTCAGGTTCAAGATGATGTCGGTGACATCCTCCTTGACCCCGGGGACCGTGGAGAACTCGTGCAGGACGCCTTCGATCCTGATGCTGGTGACGGCCGCACCCGGAATCGAGGACAGCAGGGTCCGCCGGAGCGAGTTGCCGATGGTGTAACCGAAACCCGGCTCGAGCGGCTCGATCACGAACCTGGACCGGAATTCGTCGACTGGCTCCTCGGTGAGCGAGGGGCGCTGAGCAATGAGCATGTCTTTCCCTTCCGCGACGCCCGCTATATGACGCCGTGCTAGCTCCCGGGGGCTCTGCCCCCCGGGGACCCCCCGATTCAAGGGGGCTCCGCCCCCCTGAGACCCCCTGGGGGGACCCGTTGGGTCCCCGGGGGTGGGGGGTGGCTGGGGTTACTTCTTTGGGGCTGGGGTTACTTCTTTGGGGCTTGGTGCTGGTTACTGCGGTGGTGCTGGCTGCGGGTGCTGCTACTTCGAGTAGTACTCGACGATTAGCTGTTCTTGGACTTGGGTGTCGATCTGGGCGCGGACGGGGAGGGAGTGCACCAGGACCCGCATCCGGTCCGGGACGACCTCGAGCCAGGCGGGTACGGTGCGCTCGCCGGCCTCGGCTCGCGCGACGATGAACGGCGTCATCTCGAGGAACTTCGGCATGACCTCGACGATGTCGTTCTCGCTGACCCGGTAGGACGGGATGTCGACCTTCCGGCCGTTCACCGTGAAGTGGCCGTGGGTCACCAGCTGGCGGGCCATGTCACGACTCTTGGCGAAACCCGCGCGGAAGACGACGTTGTCCAGCCTGCGCTCGAGCAACTGGAGCATGGTCTCGCCGGTACGGCCGTGCTTGGCGGACGCCTCGACGTAGTAGCCGTGGAACTGCCGCTCCAGGATGCCGTAGATCCGGCGCGCCTTCTGCTTCTCCCGGATCTGCTGCAGGTAGTCGCCTTCCTTCGGGCGGTTCCTGCCGTGCTCGCCCGGCGGGTAAGGCCGGATCTCGATCGGGCACTTCGGCGAGTCGCACTTCGCGCCCTTCAGAAAGAGCTTGGTCTTCTCCCGGCGGCACAGCTTGCAGTCCGGGCCTGTGTAACGAGCCATGTATCGCTATCTCCACTCAGACCCGGCGCCGCTTCGGCGGCCGGCAGCCATTATGCGGAACGGGGGTCATGTCCTGAATCGAGCCGACCTCAAGCCCGGTCGCCTGCAGCGACCTGATGGCGGTCTCGCGGCCAGAACCAGGACCCTTGACGAAGACGTCGACCTTGCGCATGCCGTGTTCCATCGCCCGGCGTGCGGCGGCCTCGGCCGCCATCTGGGCGGCGTACGGCGTCGACTTGCGCGATCCCTTGAACCCGACCTGACCCGCGGACGCCCAGGAGATGACGTTGCCGGCGGGGTCGGTGATCGAGACGATCGTGTTGTTGAACGTGCTCCTGATGTGGGCATGCCCGTGGGCGACGTTCTTCCGCTCCTTGCGGCGCACCTTCTTGGCGGCCTGGCTGCGGCTTTTTGCTGGCGGCATATTTCTCTCTTGCGCTTCCTATGAGGTGATCGGTCCGTGGAGTTCCGGACTACTTCTTCCCGGCCTTCTTCTTGCCGGCCACCGTCTTCTTCTTGCCCTTGCGGGTGCGCGCGTTGGTCTGCGTGCGCTGCCCGTGCACAGGAAGGCCGCGACGGTGACGGATCCCCTGGTAGCAGCCGATCTCGATCTTCCGCCTGATGTCGGCCTGGACCTCGCGGCGGAGGTCACCTTCGACCTGGTAGGTGGAGTCGATCCAGTCGCGGAGCTTCATCAGCTCCTCGTCGGTAAGGCTGTTGACCCGGGTATCGCCGCTGACGCCGGTCGCCTCAAGCGTCTGCAGCGCCCTGGTGCGGCCGATGCCATAGATATAGGTGAGCGCGACCTCGAGCCGCTTATCGCGGGGAAGGTCGACTCCAGAAAGCCTGGCCATGTACGGGCAGTTCTCCTTATTCTCGCGGAGGTCCTTCGCGCCGCTCCCATGTCCTGCCCGGACCTGGCCCCGGCCTCCGTCCGGGGGTCGCAGCCTGATCGAGCTGCTGCGGCGCGCGTTTTGGTGTTGTTACGGCGGGGCGTCAGCCCTGCCGCTGCTTGTGCCTCGGGTCGGAGCAGATGACCATGACGCGGCCGTGCCGACGGATGATCCGGCACTTGCTGCAGATCTTCTTGACGCTCGGCTTGACCTTCACGGTGACATCCCTTTACGTACTCGCGTGAGTTAGTGACTTGTTTACTTGTACCGGTACACGATCCGCCCGCGACTCAGGTCGTAAGGGCTGAGCTCTACGACGACCCGGTCGTCCGGCAGGATGCGGATGTAGTGCATCCGCATTTTCCCGCTGATGTGGGCGAGAACCTTGTGCCCGTTGTCCAGCTCCACCCGGAAGAAGGCATTTGGGAGCGACTCGACAACCGTGCCTTCAATCTCAATGGCGCCGTCTTTCTTGGGCATGTACTCCGCACTTCGCTGATGGTGATGGCCCGCGCCTGGGCGCGGCTTGGTGGCCGTACTCCCCCGGACGGCAACCTGCCCCACCTGGCTCGCAACCGTGCTGGCTTGCGACAGCGGGACGAGACAGGAGGCCAGGGCCGTGCTCGCGTCCGCGAGCATCGCGTGCCGACCGGGTTAGAAAAACCCAGCAGATGGGCCGGTGACGAGTGTACTCGCCCCGCAGCCCCAACGCGAACCGCCCAGATGTATGACACCACCCGGGCCAGCCCTATTCCCGCGGACGCTGCGCCCGCCGGATCAGCGCCCAGATCCACGGGATCGCGACGAGCGCCCACCACGGGAACCAGGTACCGACGCCGACCACGGCCGCCACCGCCCAGATGGCGACAAGGGCCGAGGTAACCACGGCCCATGCCCCCATAGCTACTGTACCCGGCGTAAACCGGACCGGGTGCGCCGAGCCTGCCGAGTCGGCGGGCAGCAGCGACGAACCCGGCGCCCCCCGGTGCGGCGGGATCCGGCGCAAGGAGGCGTCCGGCAGCTGGTACAGGTCGATGGCCGGCAGATCCGCCATCAGTTCGTCGAGTTCGCCGAGGGTCCTGGCCTCCAGCGCGGTGTCCATCCGGTCCTGGAATTCCTCGGCGGTCAGCCGGCCCGCGGCGTGGTGCTCGCGCAACAAGGCCGTGGCACGGTCGCGATCCGCGTCCGAGGCGCGAATCCGCGGGTCACCGGGCACCAGGCACCTTCTTAGGTCGGCGGAACGGGGTCCGTCTCTCTAGTATCGCCGAGGCCGCCTTCCGCTATGTCCAGGCCGGCAGCGGTATGGCCGAGCACCCCGTACCGGGCGAAGCCGGAGGCCCCGCCGTCCTCGGCGGTGAGCACCCACGGGCCGTCCGGCATGATCGCCACCGTGTGCTCGAAGTGCGCGGCCGCGCTCCCGTCCGCGGTGATCACGGTCCAGCCGTCGGCGAGCAGGACCGTCTCCTCGCTGCCCAGCATCACCATCGGCTCGATGGCCAGCGCCATGCCCGGCCGCAGCCGCGGGCCGCGGCCGGGCCGCCCGTAGTTGGGCACCGGCGGGTCCATGTGCATCGCGCTGCCGATGCCATGCCCGGTGTACTCCTGGACCACGCTGTAACGGCCCGCCTCGCGCACGCTCGTCTCCACCGCGTGCGAGACGTCGCCGAGCCGGCGGCCGGGCTGCGCCTGCGCCAGTCCCCGCCACAGCGCGGCCTCGCACACCTCGAGCAGGCCCGCGTGCGCCGCGGAGATAGCGCCGACGGCGACGGTTACCGCCGCGTCCCCGTGCCACCCGTCCACGATCGCGCCGCAGTCGATGGAGATGATGTCGCCCGCCCGCAGGCGCCGCTGCTCGCTCGGGATGCCGTGCACGATCTCCTCGTTCACCGACGTGCAGATGGTGGCGGGATAACCGTAGTAGCCCTTGAACGACGGGGTGGCCCCGGCGGCCCTGATCTCGTGCTCCGCGAGCGCGTCGAGCTCGGCCGTGCTGACCCCCGGGCCGATCGAGGCGGCCAGCGTCCGCAGCGTGCGCGCGACCACAAGGCCGGCCGCCCGCATCACCTCGACCTGCTCAGGTGTCTTGATCTCAATAGTCAGACCGCCGGTACGCGGCATGCGGACCCTTTCAGCGCACGAACGGACGGAGCGCGGCCATCGCCCGGCTGGTGATCTCCTCCACCGGGCCGGTCGCGTCGATGCCGATCAGGATGTTCTCGTCGGCGTAGAAGGCGACCAGCGGGGAGGTCTGCTCGGCGTAGACCTCAATCCGGTGCCTGATGGTTTCTTCCGAGTCGTCATCGCGCTGGAACAGCTGCCCGCCGCAGTCGTCACAGATCCCGTGGCGGGCCGGCGGGTCGTACAGGACGTGCCAGACCCGTTCGCAACGCCGGCAGGTCCGGCGGCCGGACAGCCGCCGCACCACTTCATCCTCGTCCACCACGAGCTCAAGCACCACGCTCAGCCGTACGTCCCATTCGAGCAGCATCTTCTTCAGCGTCTCGGCCTGCGGGACGTTCCTGGGGAAGCCGTCCAGGAGGAAGCCCTCCTGGGCGTCGTCCTCCGCCAGCCGGTCCCGGACCATCGCCACGGTTACCTCATCCGGCACCAGGTCACCGCGCTCCATGAACTCCTTCGCCTTGCGGCCGAGCTCGGTGTTGCTGGTCACGTTGTGCCGGAAAATGTCACCTGTCGAAATCCTCGGGATCGCCAGGTGCGAGGCTATGAACTGGGCCTGTGTCCCTTTGCCCGCACCGGGGGGCCCGACGAGGACGATGCGCACTATCGCAAGAAACCCTCATAGTTACGCTGCTGCAACTGGCTCTCGATCTGCTTCACCGTATCCAGCCCGACGCCGACCATGATCAGCAGGCTGACCCCGCTAAACGGGAACTGGTTGGCGACCCCGATGGCAGACAGCGCCAGCAGCGGGAACAGCGCGATCAGGCCGAGGTAGAACGACCCGGGCGCGGTGAGCCTGCTGAGCACATAGCTGAGATACTCGGCGGTCGGCCGCCCGGGCCGGATGCCGGGAATGAACCCGCCGTACTTCTTCATGTTGTCGGCCACCTCAACCGGGTTGAAGGTGATCGATACGTAGAAGTAGGTGAACCCGATGATCAGCACGAAGAACAAGAACATGTACAGCGGCGAGCTGCTCTGCTCGATGTAACGGGCCACGAAGGCCACCCAGCCGCCGGTGGCGTTCGTGCTGCCGAACAACTGCGCGGCCAGCGTCGGGATGTAGAGCAGGGACGAGGCGAAGATGACCGGGATGACACCGGCCTGGTTGACCTTCATCGGGATATAGGTCGACGTGCCGCCGTACATCCGGCGGCCCACCATTCGCTTGGCGTACTGCACAGGGATACGCCGCTGCGCCTGCTCCATAAACACGATGAAGGCGACGATGGCGATGACCACCACGATGGAGACCGCGGCGTAGAACGCGCCCTTGTCCCGGTAGATCGCCAGGATCTCACCCGGGATGACCGAGATGACCGTGGTGAAGATCAGCACCGACATGCCGTTGCCGACACCGCGGTCGGTGATCAGCTCGCCCATCCACATGATGACCGTGGTGCCGGCCACCATCGTGATCACCATGGTGGCGATGGTGAAGACCGAGGCGTGCGGGATCAGCGGGTCCTCGGTGGCCGTGCCGCACCCGTTGAACAGGGTGCCGGACCGGGCCAGCTCCACGTACCCGGTGGACTGCAGCACGGCCAGGCCCACGGTGAGGTACCTGGTGTACTGGGTGATCTTGGACTGGCCGGCCTGCCCCTCCTGCTTGAGCGTCTCGAGCCGCGGGATGACCACCGTGAGCAGCTGCAAGATGATGCTGGCGGTGATGTAAGGCATGATGCCGAGCGCGAACACCGACAGGTGCAGCAGCGCCTGGCCGCTGAGCAGGTTGACGATGGCCAGCACGCCCGCCGTGGAACTGCCCGCGGCCGTCGCGATGTTCGAGCAGGCGGTGACGTTGGCCTCGTCGATACCCGGCGTGGGCAGCGAGGCTCCGAACCGGAACAACGCGACGAGGCCCAGCGTGATCAGCATCTTCTTGCGAAGATCCGGCGTCTGGAACGCCCGCACGAAGGCCGTCAGCATGCGCAGTCCTCGGTTCGGTTGGTCGGGCAGTCCACGTATCTTACCCGGCAGGCCATGCGTTGTCTCCTCGCAGCGTTACCGGAACCGACGAGCAAGCACGGGCCTTATGGGCCCGTGCGAGCGGTCGGCGCAGGTGTGCGGCCGGAGCCGCGCATCGATCTGGATAGCGCCAGCATCGATCTGGATAGCGCCATCATCGTGGATAACAGGCCGGTCAGGAAAGCTCGGTGACCGTGCCGCCGGCGCCCTCGATCTTGGCCGCGGCCGAAGCCGAGAACGCGTGCGCGGTCACCCGCAGGGCCACCGCCAGGTCGCCGGTGCCGAGGACCTTGATGAGCTCGCCCTTGCGCGCCGCGCCCCTGGCCACCATCGCCTCCGGGGTGACGTCACCGCCCTCGGGGAAAAGCTCCGCCAGCCGGCCGGTGTTCACCACCTGGTAGGTGGTGCCGAAGCCCGCGTTCGAGAAGCCCTTCAGCTTGGGTATCCGGCGCTGCAGCGGCATCTGGCCGCCCTCGAAACCGAGCCGGACCGTGTTCCGCGCCTTGGTGCCCTTGGTGCCGCGGCCCGCGGTCTTACCCTTGGACGCCTCGCCGCGGCCGACCCTGGTCTTGGCCTTGTGCGCGCCCGGCGCGGGCCGCAGGTGGTGCAGCTTGAGGCCGCGCCCGGCCGCGGGCTGCTCCCCAGCCGTGCCCTGGCCGGCCGCGCCCTGGCCGGCCGTGCCCTTGTCGTCGGGCGTGCCTTTATCGTCCGCCATTTAGTCCACTTCCTCCACCGTCACCAGGTGGCGCACGGCCTTGATCATGCCGCGAAACTCGGGCCGGTCCGGCTTGAGGACGACCTGGCCGATGCGGTGCAGCCCGAGGGACCGCAGCGAGTTCCGCTGGTCGTTGTTCCCGCCGATCTTCGACTTGACCTGTGTCACCTTCAGCTGTGCCATCGCTGCGCTCCCCTAAGACCCGGCCGCCGCGGCCGCTCGGGCCCGCAGCATGGCCGCGGGCGCCACGTCCTCGATCGGCAGGCCCCGCTTGGCCGCGATCTCCTCAGGCCGGCTCAGGCTCTTCAGCGCGGCCACCGTCGCGTGCACGACGTTGATCGGGTTGGACGAACCAAGCGAGCGGGACAGGACGTCGTGGATGCCCGCGCACTCGAGCACGGCGCGCACCGGGCCGCCGGCGATGACGCCGGTCCCCGGGCTGGCCGGCTTGAGCAGGACCACACCCGCCGCTTCCTCGCCCTGCACCGTGTGCGGGATCGTGCTGGCGATCCTGGGCACCCGGAAGAAGTGCTTCTTGGCCTCCTCCACGCCCTTGGCGATGGCGGCAGGCACCTCCTTGGCCTTGCCGTAACCGACGCCGACCATCCCGTTGCCGTCGCCCACCACGACCAGCGCGGTAAAGCTGAAGCGACGGCCGCCCTTGACCACCTTGGCCACCCGGTTGATCTTGACGACGTGCTCAAGGTAGGCAGCCTGCTTATCGGCCGCGCCACCGCGCCGGTCGTCACGGCGCTCGCGCCGCTCGCCGCCGCTGCCGCGCCGCGGTGCTCCTGGCATTAGCCTTTCCTCATCTCTTGTTGCTCGTTCACAGCTGCCGCATTCACAGTGGCCGTGTTCACAGTTGCAGGCCGCCCTCGCGGGCGCCATCCGCCAGCGCCGCGATGCGCCCGTGGTAGCGGTAGCCGCCACGGTCGAACACCACGGCGGAGATGCCGGCCTCCTTGGCGCGCTGCGCGAGCAGCTCGCCGACCCGCCGCGCCTTGGCGGTCTTGTCACCCTCGCCGCTGCGGACCTGTGCGTCCAGGGTGGACGCGGCGGCCAGGGTGCGCCCGACGCTGTCGTCGACGATCTGCGCGAACATGTGCCTCGCGGACCGGTTGACGACCAGCCGAGGACGGCTGGGGCTGCCGGTGACCCGCTTGCGGACCCGCAGGTGACGGTGGATGCGCCCGGCCGCCGTCGGGTGCGTATGCGGATGCACCCGTCCGGTGGCGCGTGCGTGCGACCTGGTCTTGGTGCCAGCCATGACTACTTACCAGCCTTCCCGACCTTGCGGCGGATCACTTCGCCCTGGTACCGCACGCCCTTGCCCTTATACGGGTCGGGCTTGCGGAGCTTGCGGATTCTCGCGGAGACCTCGCCGACCATCTGCTTGTCGATACCCTCCACCACGAACCTGGTGGGGGTCTCGACCCGGAAGGTGATGCCCTCCGGCGGGCTGACCGGCACGGGGTGGCTGTACCCGAGCGCGAACTCCAGGTCACTTCCCTTGGCCTGCACCCGGTAGCCGACACCGACGATTTCCAGGGTCTTGCGATAGCCGTCCGTGACGCCGATCACCATGTTGGCGATCAGCGTGCGGGACAAACCGTGCAGCGCGCGCACGGAGCCTTCATCGTTCGGCCTGGTCACTTTGATAACGCCGTCCTCGCGGACGACGTCGATGGGGTCGGCCACGGTATGCCGCAGCGTTCCCTTCGGCCCTTGCACGGTGACCTGGCGCCCGTCGATATCGACCTGCACGCCGCTGGGGATGGTCACGGGGAGCCGCCCGATTCTTGACATTGCAGCTCCTCCTTACCAGACGTAGGCGAGGACTTCCCCGCCCACGCCCCGCTTCTTGGCTTGCTTGTCGGTCAGCAGGCCGCCGGACGTGGAGATGATCGCCACGCCCAGGCCGCCGAGCACCCGGGGCAGGTTGTCCTTCTTCGCGTACACCCGCAGCCCCGGCTTGGACACCCGCTTGATCCCGGCGATGGAACGCTCGCGCTGGTTGCCGAACTTCAGCGCGATCACGAGGTTCTTACCGACCTCGGCGTCCTCCACCCGCCAGGAGGCGATGTAGCCCTCCTGCTGGAGGATCTCGGCGATATGGGACTTGATCTTGGAATACGGCATGCCCACGCTGTCGTGGTACGCCGAATTCGCGTTCCGCAGTCGCGTCAGCATGTCCGCGATCGGATCGGTCATCGTCATGGCCAACAGGCCTTCCTCACCGGGGTTTCCGCCGGGGCGGACCTTCGGTGTGCTCGTTCTTCTTGGTTACCAGCTGGACTTGGTGATGCCGGGCAGCTCACCGCGGTGCGCCATGGTCCGGAAGCAGATCCGGCACAGGCTGAACCTCTTGTAGACGGCGCGCGGCCGTCCGCAGCGGGTGCACCGCGTGTAGCCGCGGACCTTGAACTTGGGCGTCCGGTTTGCCTTGACGACCAGCGACTTCTTCGCCACTCCTCAGCCCTCCTTGAAGGGGAAGCCGAGCCGCCGCAGCAACGAGCGGCCTTCGGCGTCGTTGGTGGCGGTCGTCACGACGGTGATGTCCATCCCGCGCTGCCTGTCCACCTTGTCGGGGTCGATCTCGTGAAACATGACCTGCTCCACCAGACCGAACGTGTAGTTCCCGCGACCGTCGAACTGCCGGTCGGACAGGCCGCGGAAGTCGCGGATACGGGGCAGCGCGATGCTCAGCAGGCGGTCGAGGAACTCCCACATGCGATCACCGCGCAGCGTGGTGTGCGCGCCGATGGGCATGCCCTCACGCAGCTTGAACTGGGCTACGGACTTCTTCGCCTTGGCCACCGCCGGGCGCTGCCCGGTGATCGTGGACAGGTCGCGGACGGCGCCCTCGATGAGCTTCGCGTCCCTGGCCGCCTCGCCGACACCCATGTTCACGACGATCTTGGTCAGGCCGGGGATCTGCATCACGTTGGCGTAGCTGAACTCGTCCTTGAGCGCGGGCGCGATCTCGGTCCTGTACCGCTCCTTGAGCCGCGGTATGGACGGCGCTTCCGTGCTGGCCATCAGATGTCCTTCCCGCTCGGCCTGGCCACGCGGACCTTCTGGCCATCGTCGTTAACCCGGTAGCCGACGCGCACCGCCCGCTTGCTGTCGTCCGGATCGGCCAGCTGGACGTTGCTCACGTCGATCGGCGCTTCCTGATGCGTGATGCCGCCTTCCTTGGCGTTACCGCGCGTGCCGCCCTGGTAGGTGACCTTCTTGTTCTTCTTCACCACGTTGACGCCCTGGACAAGCACCTTGCCCCTGTCCGGGTAGGCCGCGATGACCAGGCCGCTGCGGCCCTTGTCACGACCAGCGACGACGACCACCTGGTCGCCCTTCTTGATCTTCATCTAGAGCACCTCCGGCGCCAGCGAGATGATCCGCATGAAGCGCTTCTCCCGCAGCTCACGGCCGACCGGGCCGAAGATGCGGGTGCCACGCGGGTCGCCGCCGTCCCTGATCAGCACCGCCGCGTTCTCGTCGAACCGGATATAGGAGCCGTCGCCGCGGCGGCGCTCCTTGCGGGTGCGGACCACGACGGCCTTGACCACGTCACCCTTCTTCACGCCGGCGCCGGGAAGGGCATCCTTCACCGTCGCCACGATGACGTCGCCGATGCCCGCGTATCGCCGGCCGCTGCCGCCGAGCACACGGATGCAGAGGATCTCCTTCGCACCGGTGTTGTCGGCGACCTTAAGCCGCGACTCCTGCTGGATCACGTCAACTCCTGCTCAACGTCTTACTTGGCTTTTTCGAGGATTTCGGCGACTCGCCAGCGTTTTGTCGCGGACAGCGGGCGGGTTTCCATCAGCAGCACGCGGTCACCGACGCCGCAGGCGTTGGCGGCGTCGTGCGCCTGGTACTTCTTGGTACGGCGCAGGACCTTGCCGTACTTGGGGTGCTTCACGTGGTCCTCGACCTCGACGACAACGGTCTTGTCCATCTTGTCGCTGACCACGAGGCCCTCACGGCCCTTGCGGTAGCCCCTGCTGACAGCGGCGCTGTCCGTCTCGGCCGCGGGGCCCTTGGCGTTCGCGCTCACTTGGCGGTCTCCTTGGCGGTTTCATCGGCGGTGGAGTCCTGCGCCTCGGGCTCGTCGGGCTCCTCGACCAGGGTGATGATGCCGAGCTCGCGCTCCCGCATCACCGTGTAGATGCGGGCGATTTCCTTCCGCACCGCATGCAGCCGGCCGTGGCTTTCCAGCTGACCGGTGGCACCCTGGAAGCGCAGGTTGAACAGCTCTTCCTTGGCCTCCGCCAGCTTGGCTTGCAGCTCCTCTTCGGTGGAGACGCGCAGTTGCGCGGTCAGGCCGCTAGCCATCAGCCCTCACCCACTTCACGCTTGACCACCCGGCACTTCATCGGCAGCTTGTGGATCGCGCGGCGCAGTGCTTCCTTGGCCACCGGCTCGCTGATGCCGGAGATCTCGAACATGACCCGGCCCGGCTTGACGTTGGCGATCCACCATTCCGGCGATCCCTTGCCCGAGCCCATCCGGGTTTCGGCCGGCTTCTTGGTCAGCGGACGGTCCGGGTAGATGTTGATCCACACCTTCCCGCCCCGGCGGATGTGCCGGGTCATGGCGATACGAGCGGCCTCGATCTGCCGGTTGGTGATGTAGGAGTGCTCCAGTGCCTGGATTCCGAACTCACCGAACGACACGCGGGTTCCACCCGTAGCATTGCCGGTCCGGTGCGGACGGTGCTGCTTGCGGTGCTTGACCCTACGCGGAATGAGCATTGTCCTCAGCCCTCCTCGGCCGCGGCAGAACCCTCAGGGGCACGGCGGCGGCGCTGTGGCTCACGCGGGCGCTGCGGGCCCCGCTGCTGGGCCGCGGCCCGCAACGCAGCCTGCTGCGCCTCTCGGCCCGCCCGGCTGGTCGGCGCCTCGCCCTTGTAGATCCAGACCTTCACGCCGATCCGGCCGAAGGTGGTGCGGGCCTCGTAGAAGCCGTAGTCGATGTCCGCGCGCAGCGTGTGCAGCGGCACCCGGCCCTCGCGGTAGAACTCAGACCGCGACATCTCCGCACCGCCGAGGCGACCCGAGCACTGCACCCGGATGCCCTTGGCGCCGCCCTTCATCGCGCTCTGGATCGCCTTGCGCATGGCCCGCCGGAACGACACCCGGCTGGACAGCTGCTCGGCCACGCCCTGGGCGACCAGCTGGGCATCGATCTCGGGGTTCTTCACCTCGAGGATGTTCAGCTGGATCTGCTTGGCGGTCAGCTTCTCCAGGTCACCGCGGATACGGTCAGCTTCGGCACCGCGCCGCCCGATGACGATCCCGGGCCTGGCGGTGTGGATATCCACCCGGACCCGGTCCCTGGTCCGCTCGATCTCGACCTTGGAGATGCCCGCCCGCTCCATGCCCTTCTGCAGCATCCGGCGGATGGCCACGTCCTCGGCGACGTACTCCTTGTACAGCTTGTCGGCGTACCACCGGCTCTTGAAGTCGGTGGTAATACCCAGCCGGAACCCGTGCGGGTTCACCTTCTGCCCCACTAGCGAGTCCCTCCCTCGGAGTCGTCAGACACAATGACCGTGATATGGCTGGTGCGCTTGTAGATCCGGTACCCGCGACCCTGGGCGCGCGGCCGGAAGCGCTTGAGCGTCGGCCCCTCGTCGACCCAGGCACGGCGCACCCACAGCAGGTCCCTGTCCCCGCGCCCGCCGCGGGCGTCCGCGTTGGCGATCGCGCTGGCGAGCACCTTGCCGACGGGGTCACTGGCCGACTGCGGCGCGAAGGCGAGCACGGCCTGCGCCTCATCGGCGGGCAGCCCGCGGATCAGGTCCACCACCCGGCGAGCCTTCCGCGGCGTGACGCGGACAAACCGCGCCATTGCCCTGGCTTCCATCATTCCTCCTGGGTCCGGCTAGCGACGGCTACGCCGGTCGTCCTTGACGTGAGATCGGAAAGTCCGCGTAGGCGCGAACTCACCGAGCTTGTGGCCCACCATCGATTCGGTGATGAAGACCGGGATGTGCTTCCTGCCGTCGTGGACGGCGATCGTGTGGCCGAGCATCGCCGGCACGATCATGGAACGCCTGGACCATGTCCTGATGACGGTCTTCGACCCCTTCTCGTTCTGCACGTCCACCTTTTTCATCAGGTGGTCGTCCACGAAGGGACCCTTCTTAAGGCTACGAGGCATCGCGTGCTGCTCCTACCGCTTGTTCCGGCCGCGGCGACGGCTGATCAGCCGGTCACTCGGCTTGTGCGCCCGCCGGGTCCGGCCCTCCGGCTGGCCCCACGGGCTGACCGGATGACGTCCGCCAGAGCTCTTGCCCTCGCCGCCGCCAAGCGGATGGTCAACAGGGTTCATGGCCACACCGCGAACAGAAGGACGGCGGCCCTTCCAGCGGTTGCGGCCGGCCTTGCCCAGCTTCACGTTGCCCTGCTCGGCGTTGCCGACCTCGCCCACCGTGGCCCGGCAGGTCGCGTCGACCCGCCGGATCTCGCCGGACGGCATCCGCAGCTGGGCGTAGCCGCCCTCCTTGGCCAGCAGCTGCACGCCCGAGCCCGCCGACCGGGCGATCTTGGCGCCGCCACCGGGCCGTAGCTCGATCGCGTGCACCACGGTGCCGGTCGGGATACTGCGCAACGGCAACGCGTTACCCGGCTTGATGTCCGAGCCCGGGCCGCTTTCCACCAGGTCGCCCACCGCCAGGCCGGCCGGGCAGATGATGTACCGCTTCTCGCCGTCCGCGTAGTGCAGCAGCGCGATCCGCGAGGTGCGGTTCGGGTCGTACTCGATGTGCGCGACCTTGGCCGGCACGCCGTCCTTGTCCGCACGCTTGAAGTCGATCAGCCGGTAGGCCCGCTTGTGGCCGCCACCTTGATGCCGGGCGGTGACGCGGCCGTGCACGTTCCTGCCGCCCTGCGAGTGCAACGGGCGCACAAGCGACTTCTCCGGCTCATTCCTGGTGACCTCGGAGAAGTCCGAGCCGCTCGCGCCGCGCCGACCCGGCGTGGTCGGCTTGTACTTACGGATAGCCATGTCTGGTCGAATCTCCCTTAACGGACTGGTCCGCCGAATATGTCGATCCTGTCGCCCTCGGCGAGGGTCACGATCGCCCGCTTGGTATCCATCCGCTGCCCCCAGCCGTACCGGGTGCGCCTGCGCTTACCCGGACGGTTCAGGGTGTTCACCCCGGTCACCTTGACCCCGAACACGCTCTCGACCGCGATCCTGATCTGGGTCTTGTTGGCGCCGGGGGCGACGATGAAGGTGTACTTGCCCTCGTCGAGCAGCCCGTAGCTCTTCTCCGAGACCACCGGCCTGAGCAGGACGTCCCTCGGGTTGTTGTCCCGGCTCACTTCGCGCCCTCCTTCGACGACCTGCTGATGAACGCCGTCAGGGCCTGCTCGGTGAAGACCACGTGATCGCTGGCCAGCACGTCGTAGGTGTTGAGCTGGTCCTCGGCGAGCACATGCACGCGAGCCGCGTTCCGCAGCGACTTCCAGGTCACGTTGTCGTCGCGGTGCGCGACCACGAGCACCGGCCGGGTCAGCACGCCGCCCGCCTCCAGGCCGAGCGCGCCGGCCAGCACCGCCAGCGCATCCTTGGTCCGCGGCGCGTCTCCGCTGACGAAACCGCTGACGACCAGGACCCGGCCGTGGCTGAGCCGGTCGGACAGGGCGCCGCGCAAGGCCGCTGCCTTCATCTTCTTCGGCGTCCGCTGGGCGTAGGAACGCGGCACCGGACCGTGGGAGACACCGCCACCCGCGTAGTGAGGCGCCCGCAGCGACCCCTGCCGGGCGCGGCCCGTTCCCTTTTGCCGGTACGGCTTCTTGCCGCCGCCGCGAACCTCGCCGCGGGTCTTGGTGGAGTGCGTGCCCTGCCGGGCCGCCGCCTGCTGGGCCACCACGACCTGGTGGATCAGCGGCACGTTCACCTTGGCGGCGAAGATCTCCTCGGGCAACTCCACCGTCTTGTCGGCCGTGCCTGCCGGCGAGATGACGCTGACTGCGGTCATCGGCTCTCTCCAGTCAATTGAGCCTTCGGGCTCCTGGCCGCGCTGCGCACCAGCACGACCCGGCCACGAGGGCCGGGTACGGCGCCCTTGATCAGCAGCAGGCCGCGGTCGGCGTCGACGGCGTGCACCGTGAGCGACTGCACGGTGGTCCGCACGCCGCCCATCCGGCCCGCCATCCGCACGCCCTTGAACACCCGGCCCGGAGTGGCGCAGGCGCCGATCGAACCGGGTGAGCGGTGCTTGCGCTGAGTTCCGTGCGAAGACGACAGGCCCTTGAAACCGTGCCGCTTCATCACGCCCGCGAAGCCCTTGCCCTTGCTCTTGCCGGTCACGTCGACGAACTGGCCGCTGGCGAACATCTCGGCGGTGAGCTCCTGGCCCAGCGTGTACTCCGACGCGTCGTCGGTCCGCAGCTCGGCCAGGTACCTGCGCGGGGTGAGGCCGGCCTTGGAGAACAGGCCGCTGACCGGCTTGGTCACCTTGCGCGGGTCGATCTCGCCGTAACCGAGCTGCACGGCCGAGTACCCGTCGCGGTCCGGCGTGCGCACGCCGGTGACCACGCACGGGCCGGCCTGTACGACCGTGACCGGCACGATCTGCCCGGAGTCGTTGAAGACCTGGGTCATGCCAAGCTTGGTGCCCAGGATCCCTTTGATCTGCTTGCTCATGTCGGTGCGTTCCTCAGAGCTTGATCTCGATGTCGACGCCCGCGGAAAGGTCGAGGCGCATCAGCGAGTCCACCGTCTTCGGCGTCGGGTCGAGGATGTCGATCAGCCGCTTGTGCGTACGCATCTCGAAGTGCTCGCGCGAGTCCTTGTACTTGTGCGGAGAGCGGATGACGCAGTAGATGTTCTTCTCGGTCGGCAGCGGCACCGGGCCGGCCACCCGCGCGCCGGTACGGGTCACCGTGTCGACGATCTGGCGCGCCGCCTTGTCGATGGCCTCATGGTCATATGCCTTGAGCCGGATGCGGATCTTCTGTCCCGCCATTGTGGCCTCTCTGTTGGCTTTGGGGGCTCCGCCCCCGGCGACCCGGTTGTCGCGCGAGGCGGACCCGGCCTCCGGCCGGGCCCGCCGTCGCGCGACCCCTAGTCGCGTAACCGCTACTTGTCGCGTAACACCGCTACTTGATGATCTTTGTGACCCGGCCGGAGCCGACGGTGCGGCCGCCTTCCCGGATCGCGAAGCGCAGGCCTTGCTCCATGGCGATCGGCTGGATCAGCTCGACGCGCATGTCGGTCCGGTCCCCCGGCATGACCATCTCGGTGCCCTCGGGGAGGAACACCACGCCGGTCACGTCGGTGGTCCGGAAGTAGAACTGCGGACGGTAGTTGTTGAAGAACGGCGTGTGCCGGCCGCCCTCGTCCTTGGACAGGATGTAGACCTGGCCCTCGAACTCGGTGTGCGGGGTGCTGGTGCCCGGCTTGATGACGACCTGGCCGCGCTCCACCTCCTCGCGCTTGATGCCGCGCAGCAGCAGGCCCACGTTGTCGCCGGCCTGGCCGTCATCCAGGATCTTGCGGAACATCTCCACGCCGGTGACGGTCGTGGTCTGCGCCTTCTCCTTGATGCCGATGATGTCGACGGTCTCACCGGTGTGGATGGTGCCGCGCTCGATCCGGCCGGTCACGACCGTGCCGCGGCCGGTGATCGAGAAGACATCCTCGACCGGCATCAGGAACGGCTTGTCGACCTCGCGCACCGGCTCGGGGATGGAGTCGTCGCAGGCGGTCATGAGCTCCATGACCTTCTCGCCCCACTCGGCGTCGCCCTCGAGGGCCTTCAGCGCCGACACCCGCACGACCGGCACGTCATCGCCGGGGAACTCGTACTCGGTGAGCAGCTCACGGACCTCGAGCTCGACGAGCTCGAGGATCTCCTCGTCGTCGACCATGTCCGCCTTGTTCAGCGCCACCACGATGGAGGGCACGCCGACCTGGCGGGCGAGCAGCACGTGCTCACGCGTCTGCGGCATCGGGCCGTCAGTGGCGGCGACCACGAGGATGGCTCCGTCCATCTGAGCGGCACCGGTGATCATGTTCTTGATGTAGTCCGCGTGACCGGGGCAGTCCACGTGCGCGTAGTGCCGCTTCTCGGTCTGGTACTCGACATGGGAGATCGAGATGGTGATCCCGCGCTCCTTCTCTTCCTTCGCGTTGTCGATCTGGTCGAAGGGAGTGAAGGGGTTGACGTCGGGCATCTTATCGTGCAGCACCTTGGTGATCGCCGCGGTCAGCGTGGTCTTGCCGTGGTCGATGTGACCGATGGTGCCGATATTGACGTGCGGCTTAGTCCGCTGGAACTTGGCCTTCGCCACTTGTTTCTCCTCGTTGGTTGCTGTGCCCGCCTGGCCGCCTCCGGCGGCGGGCCGCCCGCCGGGGTGAGCCGGGGGCGGAGCCGAACTGACTGCTGACTACTCGCCTCGTGCCTTGGCGATGATCTCCTTGGCGATGCTCGGCGGAACCTCGGCATACGAATCGAACTGCATGCTGTAGTCCGCCCTGCCCTGGGTCCGGCTGCGCAGGTCCCCCACGTAGCCGAACATCTCCGACAGCGGGACAAGGGCCTTGATGGCCCGGGTCCCAGGTCGTTCCTCCATGGCCTGGATCTGGCCACGGCGGCTGTTCAGGTCGCCGATGACCTCACCCATGTAGTCCTCTGGCGTCCTGACCTCGACGGCCATCATCGGCTCGAGCAGCACGGGATCCGCCTGGACGGCGGCCTTCTTGAACGCCATCGAACCGGCGATCTTGAAGGCCAGCTCGGACGAGTCGACCTCGTGGTAGGCACCGTCGGTCAGCGTGACCTTGAGGTCGACCATCGGGTAACCCGCCATCACACCGAACTCGGCGGCTTCCTGGCAGCCGGCGTCCACCGAGGGGATGTACTCCCTGGGGATCCGGCCTCCCGTCACCTTGTTCTCGAACTCATAACCGCCGCCCGGGCCGGTCGGCCCGAGGTTGATGAGCACCCGCGCGTACTGGCCGGAGCCGCCGGTCTGCTTCTTGTGCGTGTACTCGACCTTCTCGACCTTGCGGCGGACCGTCTCGCGGTAGGCCACCTGCGGACGGCCGATGTTCGCCTCGACCTTGAACTCGCGGCGCATCCGGTCGACCAGCACCTCGAGGTGCAGCTCGCCCATCCCGGCGATGATCGTCTGGCCGGTTTCCTCGTCGGTCCTGACCTGGAAGGTCGGGTCCTCCTCGGCCAGCCGCTGGATGGCCGTGCCCAGCTTCTCCTGGTCGCTCTTGGTCTTCGGCTCGATGGCCACGTTGATCACCGGCGCGGGGAACGTCATCGACTCCAGGACGACCTGGTCGTTCATCGCGCAGAGCGTGTCGCCCGTGGTGGTGTCCTTCAGGCCCATCACCGCGACGATCTGCCCGGCCACCGCGAACGGGCGCTCTTCGCGCTTGTTCGCGTGCATCTGGTAGATCTTGCCGATCCGCTCCCGGCGGCCCTTGATCGAGTTCATCACGGTACTGCCGGACTCCAGGGTGCCGGAGTAGATACGGATGTAGGTGAGCTTGCCGAGATGCAGATCCGACATGATCTTGAACGCGAGCGCGGCGAACGGGGCCTCGGGATCAGGCGCCCGCTCCACCACCTTGCTCTCGTCGCCGACCGCGTGCCCCTGGACCGGCGGGATGTCCACCGGGCTGGGCAGGTAGTCCACGATGGCGTCGAGCATCGGCTGGACGCCCTTGTTCTTGAACGCGGTGCCGCACAGCACCGGCGTCACGGCGCCGGCCAGCGTCGCGCGCCTGATCGCGGCCACGAGCTGGGCCTCGGACGGCTCGGTGCCCTCCAGGTACAGCTCCATCATCTCGTCGTCGTGCTCGGCGATCCGCTCAAGCAGCCGGTCACGCCACTCGCGCGCGGCGTCGACGTGGTCGTCGGGAATCCCTACCTCGTCGTACTTGTCGCCCTTGCCCTCGGTCTGCCAGAGCAGCGAGCGCATCCGCACCAGGTCGATGACGCCGCGGAAGTCGGACTCCACGCCCCAGGGCAG
Organism: Streptosporangiaceae bacterium; assembly: GCA_050013055.1. GTDB lineage: Bacteria > Actinomycetota > Actinomycetes > Streptosporangiales > Streptosporangiaceae > Palsa-504. The sequence continues at coordinate 959 of JBEKGC010000058.1, read as the reverse complement.
CTGGACGACAAGCGGGGTCGCGCCCAGCCGGTCGGTGATCATTTCCACGCAGCGGTGGAACTCGGCGCCGACCCGGTCCATCTTGTTGACGAAGCAGATCCGCGGTACGCCGTACCTGTCCGCCTGCCGCCACACGGTCTCTGACTGCGGCTCCACCCCGGCCACGGCGTCGAAGACCGCGACCGCACCGTCAAGGACGCGCAGCGAGCGCTCGACCTCGACGGTGAAGTCCACGTGCCCGGGCGTGTCGATGATGTTGATGGTGTGGCCGAGCCAGCTCGTGGTGGTCGCGGCGGAGGTAATCGTGATGCCGCGTTCCTGCTCCTGCTCCATCCAGTCCATGGTGGCGGCGCCCTCATGGACCTCACCGAGCTTGTAGTTGATGCCGGTGTAAAACAGGATGCGCTCGGTGGTCGTGGTTTTGCCCGCGTCGATATGCGCCATGATCCCGATGTTGCGGACCTTGGCGAGGTCTACGGCGGTCGTGGTGGCCACTTTTCCTCGTTCTCGTAAGTCTCGGTTCTCGTGCACCCGGCTAAGCTCTGTCCTAGCTAGCAGGGCGCTTACCAGCGATAGTGGGCGAACGCCTTGTTCGACTCCGCCATCTTGTGGGTGTCCTCGCGCCGCTTCACGCTGGCGCCCAGGCCATTGCTCGCGTCAAGCAGCTCGTTCATGAGCCGCTCGGTCATCGTCTTCTCCCGCCGGTTCCTGGCGTAGGAGACGATCCAGCGCAACGCGAGCGTGGTGCTGCGCGACGCGCGGACCTCGACCGGCACCTGGTAGGTGGCACCGCCGACCCGGCGGCTTCGCACCTCAAGCGTCGGCTTGACGTTGTCGAGCGCGCGCTTCAGGGTGATCACCGGGTCGTTGCCCGACTTGTCCCGGCAGCCCTCGAGCGCCCCGTACACGATGTGCTCGGCGAGCGACCGCTTGCCGTCCTTGAGCACCTTGTTGGCGAG
>JBEKGC010000057.1:0-54647 GCA_050013055.1 Streptosporangiaceae bacterium | reverse complement strand
CCGCACACGCCACGGCCGCGACCAAGGTCACGCTGGCCTGCGGCCACCTGATCGCCGCCGCGATCATCATCCCGGCGGTCACCCGCCGCCTCGCCGCCGCTCCCCGCGCGCGATAACAGATGGCACCGGATGAGGAGAAGTCCCCTGCCGCGGTATCTGCGGCAGGGGGCTTCGACACCCTCAGCTGCGGAAACGGCGGTGCAGGTCGCGGACCTGCTCGTCCAGGCCGGGGACCGGACCGGCGACGAGCAGGCCGGGCGCGACCTCGGCGATCGGCAGCGGGCGCACCGGTGCCGGGCCGGCCCCGAGCTCGGCGAGCCAGCCGGTCATCTGCTCGGAGGAGCTCACGTACACGATCCGGCCGAGTCCGACCCAGGCGTGGGCGGCGGCGCACATCGGGCAGTGCTCACCGGAGGTGTAGACGGTCGCCGCGGCCCGCTGGGCGGCGGTCAGGTGGGCCGCGGCCCAGCGGGCCAGCTCGAACTCCGGGTGGCGGGTCGCATCGCCCGTGCTCACCTCGCGGTTGCGCTCCTCGGCGAGCACCTGGCCGTCCGCCCCGGCGAGGACCGAGCCGAACGGGAAATCCCCCGCGTCAACGGCCTCGGCCGCCAGTTCCACGCACCGGCGCAGGTACGGCAGGTCCGACTCCCCCGGGCGGGCTTTCACGTGATCCTCGTGAGTCACCATGGCTCCGTTCGGAATGAATGCCTTTCACGGTGTCCCGTGAGGGCGCCGGCTCAACCTACCGGGTCACCCGGCCAGCCGCGATACGCTTATGGCGTGAACAGTTACGGACCCCAGGTCATGATGCCCCGCTCGCGGGGCCGCTGACGCGTCCGGATAGTTCCGATCCGAGGCCCTGCTGAAGGGGCCTCGATGTGTGTCCGCGCTCGGAGCCCCCCGCGAAGGAGGCTGCGATGACCGCGCCGCACACCTACATCACCACCACGATTCCCTACGTCAACGCACGCCCGCACATCGGGTTCGCGCTCGAACTCGTGCAGGCCGACGTGCTGGCCCGGGCCGGCCGCCGGCATGGCGAGAACGTCAGGTTCCAGGCCGGGACCGACGACAACTCGCTGAAGAACGTGCTCGCCGCCCAGGCGGCCGGCCAGCCCGTGCGGGACTTCGTCGACCGCAACGCGGACGCGTTCGTGGCCCTGGCCCAGTCGCTGTCGCTGACCGTCGACGACGTCATCCGCACCAGCCGCGACCCTCGGCACCGGCCGGGCGTCGAACGATTCTGGCGTGCCTGCGCCCAGGCAGGCGATCTGTACCGCCGACGGTACGAGGGGCTGTACTGCACCGGCTGCGAGCAGTTCTACCAGCCCGCTGAGCTGCCCGGCGGCCGGTGCCCCGAGCACGACACCGTGCCGCAGGCGGTCACCGAGGAGAACTGGTTCTTCCGGTTGTCCAGGTACGCCGGGCCGGTACGCGAGGCCATCGCCACCGGGCGGCTCCGCATCGAGCCCGCGGGGCGCCGGCACGAGGTGCTCGCGTTCATCGACGGCGGCCTGGCCGACTTCTCGGTGTCCCGGCCCGCGGCCCGGGCCGGCGGCTGGGGCATTCCGGTGCCCGGCGACGACAGCCAGGTGATCTACGTCTGGTTCGACGCCCTGTGCAATTACGTCACGGCGCTCGGCCCCCCGGGCAGTGCGGCGTACCAGCGCTTCTGGGCAGGCGAAGGGCACCGTCTGCACCTGGTGGGCAAGGGCGTGCTGCGGTTCCACGCCGTCTACTGGCCGGCCATGCTGCTGTCGTCGGGCCAGCCGCTGCCGACCGGCATCTTCGTGCACGATTACCTGACCGCCGGCGGCCGGAAGATCAGCAAGTCCGCGGGCTCGGCCGGGTCAGACCCTGCCGCGCTGGCCGCGGCCTACGGCGCCGACGCCGTCCGCTGGTGGCTGCTCCGCGAGGTGCCCCGGGTGGGCGACGCGGACTTCACCGTCGAGCGGCTGATCGCCCGGGCCGACGACGAGCTGGCCAACGGCCTGGGGAACCTGGTCAACCGGGTGGTGGCGATGATCCACCGCTACCGGGACGGCCTGGTCCCGAGCACTCGCGCCGGGCTCGACGCCGGCGCGGACCTGGACGCGGCCTGCCGCCAGGCCGGCGCCCAGGTCGCCGCGGCGCTCGGCGAGTTCGATTTCCGGCGGGCCACAGCCGCGGTCTGGTCCATCGCGGATGAGGCGAATCGGCTGGTCAACCGGGTCCGGCCCTGGGCGCTGGCCCAGGCCGAACGTGGTGGCGGCCACGACGCCGCGACGTCGGGCGCACGCCTCGACGCCGCGCTGCGCGTCCTGCTCGAGGCGTGCCGGACGCTGGGCCGGGAACTAAGCCCGTTCCTGCCCGACGCCGCGGCCCGCATCACGGCTCAGTGCGCACCCGGCGAGGACGGCCGCCTGCCGCCTGCGTCCCCGGTGTTCCGGCGGCTGGCTACCGGCGGCGGCGGCCACGCTCCAGGCCGGTGACCCGGAGCAGGAGCAGCAGGACGAAGGCACCGATGATCGAACCGATGATGCCCACGGTATGGAAGCTGTGAATGCTCACGTGGTGGTACTGGATGAGGTTCTGCAGGAAACCTCCGATGAAGGAGCCGACGATGCCGAGCACGATGGTGCCGAGTATCCCGATCGAATCACGGCCGGGGAGGAGGAGGCGGGCGATCAACCCGGCGATCAGGCCGATGATGATGAGGACGATAATGAAAGTGACCATGGCTGTATCCTTTCCAGCCTCCGCGTTTTATGTGCGCCCGGCGGAAACGCCGACGAATCGTGATAATCGCGGCTGTGATAATCGGGGCTACAGCGCAGCGAGCTCGCGTTCCAGCGGGGTACGGAACCGCGGGGTGACCCGGTCCTGGCCGATCCAGGCCCGGAGCCGCTGCGCCTGCGCGGCGATCGCCGCCTGCGCCTGCGTCCCGGTGTCCTCCAGCAGCCGGACCGCGATCTCGCCGTCCGCGCGCTGCGCCCAGCCGCCCACGATCCGGCCGTCCCACCAGACCGTGGGCCCGATGTTCCCGGACCGGTCGAACAGGGCCTGCGTGTGCCCGCCGACGTACCAGGCCCGGCCGCGCCAGCCCATGGCGGTGGGATCGAGGGCGGGCAGCAGGGCCGGCCATGGTTCGGCGGCCGCGGGCTGGTCCTGGTCGGCGGCCAGCATGATGCCAGGCACGCCGTCGAGGTCGACCTCGGCGATCTGGAGCCCGGCCAGCGCCTGCCTGACCTGACTGGCCGTCCAGCCGGTCCACCACTGCAGGTCAGAGACGGGGGCCGGGCCGAACGCCACCAGCCACAGGCGCGCCAGTTCGGTCCGCGCGGCGGGTGCGGCCCAGGGCGTCCGCTCGCCGGCGGCGGTCCAGGTGAACTGCAGGGAGGTCCATCCCCCGCGGGGCCGGCCGCGGACCATGCGCCCTTCCGCGGACAGCAGCGTGAGCAGCCGGCTGGTCAGGTTCACCACCCCGCCGTACGGGTTATCCGCGGCCTGCACGATCGGGGTGCGCAGCCGCGGTTCGTCCCGGGCGAGCTCCGCGCCGGTGGCGGATCCGCGCGCGGACAAGGCGCGCAATGTCGCCTCACCGACGTCCTGGAGCCAGGCCGCCGCGTCCGGCGCGATGCCGGCGGCCTGCACGACTGCGGTGAGCTGGCGCCGCAGCCGCTCGGCCACCTGATCGGTGCAGGCGGCCTGGATGACCGGGGCCAGGCCGGCCGGCACCACGAACACGGTCCGCCGCATGCCGAGCATCCGCACCAGGGCACCGTCGTCGTACAGCGCGTCCTCGACGGCGGACTTGGCGGCGCAGCCGGTGCGGGCCCAGGCCGCCAGGTAGACCGACGCGGGGTCGGTGCCGTGCAGGGCCAGGACGCCGGCCGCCGCGGCGGCGACCGTGCCGGCCAGGCCGGCCGGCGCCAGGTGGTGGCGGGCCGCCAGCCGGGCCCGGCGTTCGGCCGCGCTGACGGCCCGGATGCCCATGGCGAAGACCATACTCCGGGGGCGCGGTAACGTCGGACCGTGATCAGCTTCCGCCAGCCTGGCACCATCGTGACCGACCATGTTTTCGGCGTTCCGCTGGATCACGGCCATCCGGACGGCCAGCAGATCGAGGTCTTCGCCCGTGAGGTCGTCGCGGCCGGCCAGGCCGGCGCGGACCTGCCCTGGCTGCTCTTCCTGCAGGGCGGCCCCGGGTTCGGCGCGCCGCGGCCGCAAGGCCGGGACTCCTGGCTCGACCGGGCGCTGACCGAATACCGGGTCCTGCTGCTTGACCAGCGCGGCACCGGCCGGTCCTCCCCCGCGAACCGGCAGACGCTGGCTCGGCTCGGCTCGGCTCAGGCTCAGGCCGACTACCTGACGCACTTCCGCGCGGACAGCATCGTGCTTGACGCCGAGCTGATCCGGCGCGACCTGGCCGGCGACGTGCCGTGGACCGTGCTCGGGCAGAGCTTCGGCGGCTTCTGCGCCGTCACCTACCTGTCCTTCGCCCCGTACGGCATCCGCGAGGCGTTCCTGGCCGGCGGCCTGCCCGGGATCGCCGTGACCGCCGATGACGTCTACCGGCACACCTACCGCACCGTCCTGGCCAAGAACGCCGCCCACTACGAGCGGTACCCCGCCGACGTGGCCCGGGCTCAGCGGGTGGCCGCGTACCTGGCGGACCACGACGTCCGGCTGCCCGACGGCGCGCCGCTCTCGGTGCAGGCGTTCCAGTCGGCCGGGCACATGCTCGGCCAGAGCGGCGGCAGCCACGCGCTGCACTACCTGCTGGAGAACGCGTTCGCGGACGACGAGCTGTCCGATGCCTTCCTGTACGCGCTCATCGACGAGCTGAGCTTTGCCGCCGCGCCGCTGTACGCGCTGCTGCACGAGGCGTGCTACGCGCAAGGTGCCGCGACCCGCTGGGCCGCGCAGCGGGTCAGGGCGGAGTTCGCCGAGTTCGATCCCGGCCCGGCCGCCGACGGGACCGCTCCGCTGATGTTCACCGGCGAGATGATCTACCCGTGGATGATCGAGGCCGACCCGGTGCTGCGCCCGCTCCGGGAGGCGGCCGGCATCCTGGCCGAACGCGACGACTGGCCGCCGTTGTACGATCCTGCCCGGCTGGCCGGCAACGAGGTGCCGGCGGCCGCCGCGGTGTACTACGACGACATGTACGTGGACCGCGAGCTCTCGGTCCAGACCGCCCACGCCATCCGCGGCCTGCAGACCTGGGTGACCAGCGAGTACTCCCACGACGGGCTCCGGGTGAGCAGCGGAGCCGTGCTGAGCCGCCTGATCGATATGTGTCACGGCAACATATGACCGTTTGGTATCGCCGTGGCCACGGCCCGCCCGGCGCCCTAGGCTAGTGACATGCCTGGCGTCTTTTCGAAGCGCCCCGTCCTCATCGGGGCTGCCGTCGCGGTGCTGGCCGTCGCGGTGCTGGCCATGGCGGGGCTGGCCGTGGCGGCCGGCGGCACGGCCCTCACCCCGTCCGCCTCCGCTGACGTGGCGTCGCTGGCCTCGGCGGGACGCGGCCAGGCCGCGCTTGAGATCATCACGGGAACCCCTGTCCTCGACGTTAGCATCGCTCCCCTGGCCGGCACCTTGCTCCGGGTCTCGGTGCCGGACAACGCCCCGGTCACGCCGGTGCTGTCCGGCTCGGCGCCGATCGTGCTTTCGCTGACCGGTCGCAGCGTTTCGGCCCGGCCCGGCGCGGCGTACGCGGTCAGCGTGGTGCTGAGCTCGTCGGTGCGATGGAGCCTGGACTTCGCGGGGGGCACCCAGCAGATCCGGGCCGACCTGCGCGGTGGCCAGGTCGGCGGGATTGCCGTGACGGCGGGCACGGACATCCTGCAGATCACCTTGCCCAGGCCCGCCGGGACGCTGCCCTTCCTGCTCGCGGGCGGGGTCACCCAGTTCAAGCTCGGTTTGCCCGGCGGCGTGCCGGCCCGGGTGACGGTGGGCGGCGGCGCGTCCTACGTGTCGGTCGATGACCAGGACCTGACCGGTGTGGCGGGCGGTACGGTGCTGACCCCGCCCGGCTGGGCCGGCGCCGCGTCCCGGTTCGACATCGACGCGACCTCAGGGTTCTCACGCCTGACCGTCAGCCGGTGGTAGCGACCCGGGCTGATGGCACGCCCCGCCTGCCCTCCACCCGTCAAACCGCGACTAGCGGAGCCAGGACGGGCGAGAGCGGGGCCGGGGCCTGGGGGAACGGCCGGCTCGGAATTTCCCGCCGCAGCACAGGTGCGATCTTGCCGAAGAAGAGCTCTTGGCTCCTGCGGTGCTGAGCCTCGGTCAGCCCGCCGGCGTCCGCGTGCAGGTGCAGCACCTCGTGGCCGAGCCGTTCGTGGCCCCGGCGCACCTGGTCGATGATCTGCTGCGGGCTGCCGACCAGGATCGAGCCCCGCTCGATCGCGTCCTCGATCGAGCAGAAGGCCGGCTTCAGGCCCAGTCCCCTGAGCCGGACCTGGCGCGCATTGTAGATCGGCCGGTACGTCTGGATCGCCTGCTGTGACGTCGGCGCGCTGTAGTATCCGGCGGTCCCCGCCCCGATCAGGAGGGCGCCCGGGTCACGGCGGTAGAACTCCCACCGTTCGCGGTAGTAGCGGACCAGCTCCGCGCACGTCTCGACCGGAGTTGTGACGTTGGCCGAGAACAGCGGGTCGCCCCAGCGCGCCGCCCGGTCCGCCGAGTCGGCGCTCGTCGCGCTGCCGTGCCAGATCCGGGGCGGCTGCTGCAGCGGGCGCGGCCAGGTCTGCGCGTCCCCGTGCCAGAGCCGGCGGAAGAGCTCGCAGCCCTCCCGGTCGCGCTCCCCCTGGTCCTCGGCCGTCACGCGGGACAGCTTGGCCGGCGCCGTGCCGCTGCCTTCGCCGATGATCAGCTCAAGCCTGCCGCCGGACAGGTGATCCAGCGTGGCGTAGTCCTCGTAGACCCGGACCGGGTCCCGCAGGCTGACCGCGGTAAGGGCGGTGAACAGCCGGATCGCCGACGTCCGGGCCGCGATGTGGCTCAGCACGACCGGCGGGGAGGAGGAGATGAACGGCCGGCCATGCCGCTCTTCCACGCCGAAACCGTCAAAGCCGAGTTCCTCGGCCCGAACAGCGCTGTCTATGACGTCCCGCAGCCGGTCGGTGGTCGACATGACCGTGCCGGTGATCGGGTCCGGCAGGTGCGTGATCCGGGTGGCGGCAACGAACTTCATGCGGCCACCGCCGCGGCCCTGGCAGGCCAGTCCGCCGCACGGTCGAGCCCTTCGGCTCCGGGCATGGCAGGGCTCCTCCTTAACTCGTTAAATCCGATCGCTTTAATAGTATATGTGAACTCCCGGCCGGCAGCGTCAGCGTAGCGCGCAGGACCCCCCGGAGCGCGGCTGGACTTTACGCCATAAAGTTCTGGGGTAAAGCCCTTGACTCTATGCCATAAAGCAGGCTCTACTTTATGGCATAGAGTTAATCGAGGGAGGAACCGTGAAACCCGCACCCGACACCACAAGTACCGCCGGCGGCAGCACCTTCGACGCCCGGCAGGCCGCTGCCCTGCTGGACCAGACCACTCAGCAGACGCGGCGCCGCCTCGAACCGGCCCAGCCGTGGCTCCTGGTGATCAGGGGGGTCCTGGTTTTGGCCGCCTTCGGCGCGGTCTGGCTCAACGTACGCGGCCAGCACCCCTACCGGTACCCGACCGCCGCGGTCACCCCCTTCGTGATTACCTTCGGGATCCTCAACCTGGTCGCGACAGTCACGGTGGCCAGGCGCGCGACCGCCGGGGTGGTCGGGAGATCCCGGCTGCGCCGGGCTGAGATTGCCGTCCTGGCGGCGATATGGGTCGGCGTGTTCGCGGTCATGGGGGTGCTCATTGCCGCCGGGGCGAGCGACGCGATCGTCTACGGTTGGTACCCGGTCACGGTGCCGCTGATCCTCTCTGGCCTGGCCTGGGCGGGCATCATGGCGGCGCGGGCTGACTGGCGTGCCTGCGGCACCGGGCTCGCGGTCGCCGTCGTCGGCACCGTCGGCGCGTTCGCGGGACCGGCCGGGGCGTGGGCGGTCACCGGCGTGGGCCTGTGCGCCACGCTCCTCGGCAGCGCCGCCGTGATCGTCTGGTGGCAGCGTCGCAGCGTGGTCCGGTCATGACCACCGAGGAGCTCGACCCGCTGATCCACGTGCCCACCCGGCTGAAGATCGTCGCGACGCTGGCGGCGCTGCACGACGGCGACACGCTGTCCTTCACCCGCCTGCAGGACATGCTCGGGCTCACCCCGGGCAACCTGATCATCCAGCTGCGCAAGCTCGAAGAAGCCGGCTACCTCAGTAGCGAGAAGACAAGGAACGGGTCCGCACAGAAAACCACGGTGGCCCTGACCAGCCAGGGCCGGAAGGCACTCGGCGTCTACACCCAGGCGCTGCGCGGCCTGCTGGACGGCCTGTAAATGACCCGGCTGGCCCCCGGTCCCCCCTGACAGCCCGTCGACGAGGGGCTGTCAGCCGATCTCGACGAGAAGGTTCGCGCGCAACTCCTCGCGGGCCAGACCACGGGACCGGTCCTGGCGGCTGAGGTCCACCCGGTGCTCGCTGCCGATCCGGCCGTCGTGCATGACCAGGATCCGGTCGGCCAGCGCGATAGCCTCGTCGACATCGTGCGTGACCAGCAGCATCGCGGCGGTGTGCCGGTGGCGCAGGGCGCGGACAAGGTCGTGCATCCGCCGCCTGGTGGTGGTGTCGAGCGCGGCGAACGGTTCGTCCAGCAGGACGAGCGCCGGGTCGGACACGAGAGCACGGGCCAGCACGACGCGCTGCGCCTCGCCGCTGGACAGTGTCTTGGGCCACGCGCCGGCCCGTTCGCTCAGCCCGACCTCCGCCAGCACGGAAAGCGCGGTCGGCTTCGCGCCATGGCCGTATAGCCCGATCGTCACGTTCTGCCATACCCGCTGCCACGGCAGCAGGCGAGCCCCCTGCAAGACGATCGCCCGCGCTCGCGGCACGGACACCGTACCGGCATCCGGCTGGTCGAAGCCGCCGAGCAGGCGCAGCAAGGTGGTCTTACCGCAGCCTGACGGGCCGAGCAGGACCACGAACTCCGATGCCGCCATCTCCAGCCACAGGTGGTCGAGAACGACCCGGTCGCCGAACCGGCGCACCACGTTCTCGGCCAGCACGCTGATGCCTTCGCGGGTTCCGTGCGGCGTGACCGCCGCTTCCTGGCCGCTCATCCGCCCGCAGAGGCCGGACGCCAGGCAGCAGGACGCGCTCGAAGATGTTTGGTCATGAATCCGATCCCTGAGTTTGCCGCCGCACGTACCGCGGTCACGGTTTCGGGGCCCGGCTTGAGTGCCGGGCCGCGCCGGTGACCCGAAGTGCGGCGTGAGCTTGCGGGTGCCGAGCCTCAGGAACAAACCGCGCTGGATACTCGCTTGAAGTCCACGTAGCGGCGGGCTACGAACGGCTGGAATCGCCTCATTCTATAAGTTTACTAAATCGATCGGTTTAATAGAATATGATGTTGGTCACATTTATCGCCGGACGTGTGCGCGCAGTGCCTCGAAGCCGCGCAGCAGCCCGACGTCGGTGCCAGGAGCGTGCCGAGCGTGGTTCGGGCGCTCAGCTTCCTGATGAGCCACCTGATCAGGAAGTACATCACTGGTACCGCAGGGCCGTGCCGGGCTGGATCCGGGTGGCGCGGCGCAGCGGCCCGCGGATGACCACGAGCGTGAGCACCAGGACGCCGGCGAGCGTGGTCAGCGGGATCACCGGCGGGAACTCCTGCGGCAAGCTGATGTCGACATTACGGAGCAGGAGCGCCAGCAGCCCCTGGTACATCAGCCAGCCGAGCAGCACGCCCAACACCCAGCCGACGACGGCCAGGGCCACCGCCTCCCAGCTGAAGATCCGGCGGATCTGGCGCCCGCGGGCACCCACGCAGCGCAGGATACCGACCTCACGGGTCCGTTCGATGACGCCCATGCTGAGGGCGCTGACCAGGCCCATCAAGGTGATGGCGACCACCAGGAGGCCCAGGATCTCGACGATCGTGAGGATCGAGGTGTCGGCCGCGGTGATCTGCGCTTCGGTCACATAGAGCTCCTGCGTGCTGACCGGGTATCCGGCGGCGGCCAGCCGCGCGGCCGCCGCGGCAGTCGCCCGGTCCACGACGGCGTGGCTGGAACTGGCGGTGGAAAGCCAGATCGAGTCTGCAGTGCCGGGCCCGCCGTCGAGGCGTTCCAGCACGGGTAGCGGGAAGTAGACGGTGTCGCCTGCATTGAGCTGGCCGGTGTCGATCCCGATGACGCGGGCCCTGGTGGGCCCCGCGGCCATCGTGAGGGTGAGGACCTGCCCGACCCTGGCGCCGGTGACGCGTGCTACGGCGGGGCCGAGCACCACCGGCGGGATGGCCGTGCGGGTGTCCGCGACGGTATCCGCGCTGGTGAACCAGTGGCCCGCACTCAGCCGGTAAGCGTAGAGCGGATGCGTACCCAGGCCCCACGCCACGTAGGTCTGCCCGTCGTACTGCACCGAGCTAGTCTCGACCGGCTCGGCGCCCGTGACACCTGGCGTCGAGGCGGCGACGGTGAGCGCCTGGCTGCCGAACGGCCGCGTGTCGGTAGTCCCTGCCATCCCCGCGCTGAAGCTGAAGTGGAGCAGGCCGACGGTCTGGCTGATGACGGCGGTTACCGACTGGCCGAGAGCGAGGAAAGTGATCGCGAGCCCGGCTGCCACCGCGACCTGGGCGATCGCGGCTATGCTGCGGCGCTTTTGCCGCAGGACGTTGCGGACTCCCATCCGCGCGCTGCCAGGAATCTTGGTCCCGGAGAGCATGCCGCTGCGCGCGACCAGGCGGTCGAGCTGGCCCGAGCCGTATCCGCTGGTGCCCTTGTCGGCGAGGGTCTCGGCCACGGGCCTGCGCAGCGCACGCCGGAGGGCGGGGAGCGAGGCGGCGACGGCGAGCACCGGGCCGAGCAGGAGGCTGGCCACGACGACTCCGATGGCGATCCCGAAACCGAAGGACACGTCGACGAGTTTCTCGGCGAAGTACTGCGCCAGTAGGTAGGCGATGGCGACGCCGAGGACGGCGCCGATGACCGCGCCGGCCGCGCCGAGCATCGCCGCCGTGCGCAGGAGGCTGCCGCCGATCTGCCGTCGTCGTCCGCCTAGCGTTTTGAGGATGGCGATCTCGTGGGCCTGCTCGGCGATGAGGGTGTTCATCGTGGTGGCGATGAGGAACAGGGCCGAGACGAACGCGAGGATCGTGATGATGTACAGCAGCGCCAGGATGTGGTTGAACCCCGACTGCCCTGGCCACTGCCCGGGGGCACGGACGGCAGGCAGTGCTGTGACCGGGTCCGATCCGGTCTGCGCGGTCAGGTAGCCGCGTACCTCGGTGATCACCCGGGACTGCGCGGCCGTGCTGTCGTCGCTGAGCCGGAACCCCAGGTAGTTGTAACCGCGGACACCGCGCAGCGCCTGCACCGTGGCCGTCGGGGCGTAGAAGACCGGCGTGCTTGAGCCGTTCGCGCCAGGGGTCGCGTCTAGGTTCAGGCCCGTACCGCTGACCCGCAGCCGTACGAACCCGCCGCTGGCGGCCCGCACGTCGATCGTGCCGCCATTGGCGACAGCGAAGCCGGTGGCCCGGGCGTTGCCTGCGTCAGCCAGGACCTCGCCCGGCCCCGGCAGCCGGCCGGTGAACACCGTGACGGTGTTCACCGGGGCAGATGCTAGGTCGGTGCCGGCGAGTTCGACGTTTTGGGCACCGCTGGCCAAGGCCACGGTGGTGGTGAAGCCCACGGCCGGGCTGACCGCGGCGACGCCCGGCAGGTGGCCGAGCGCGCCGAGCTGTGCGGGAGTCAGGTCAAGGTCGCTGGTGGATATTCCGACGTCGTAGAGGTGGCTCTCGGCGATCTGACGGTTCATGGCCGCGTTCAGCAGGCTCGGCACGGCCAGAAAGCCAAGGCTCGCGATGGCGACGCACAGCGTGAAGACGGTCAGCAGCGAGCGCGCGCGGTGCCGGGTCAGATCACCCACGGCCTTGCGGTTCAGCGTGTTCATGGCCGCCGTCTCGTGTCGTCGACTATCAGGCCGTCGCGAACGGACACGATCCGGGATGCCTTCTCGGCGAGAGCCTGGTCGTGGGTGACGTACACCACCGTGGTCCCGTTTCCGTTCAGGCCCCTGAGGAGTTCGAACATGTCCCTGGCCATGGCGGTGTCGAGGTTGCCGGTGGGCTCGTCGCCGAGCAGGACCGGCGGATCGCAAGCCATCGCCCTGGCGATCGCGACGCGCTGCTGCTCCCCGCCGGACAACTCCAGCGGCAGCCGGTCGCCGTGATCGCCGAGCCCGACCGTGGCGAGGTGCCGGCCCGCCCTGACCTTCCGCTCGCGCGGCGGGCCGAGCCGGGCTAGGTCCAGCGGGAGCGTCGCGTTCTCCATGGCGGTAAGTGTGGGCATCAGCTGGAAGAACTGGAAGACGAGGCCGATGGTGCGGCCGCGCCAGGCCGCGAGCTGATCCTCGGTCATCTGATCGAGGCGGCTGCCGTTGACCGTGACCGTGCCGGCGGTGGGCCGGTCGATGCCGGCGATGAGGTTGATGATGGTGGTCTTGCCGCTGCCCGACGGGCCGGTGATCGCCACCATCTCGCCCGCGGCGATGGCCAGGTCCACGCCGCTCAGCGCGGGGGACCCGACGCCCCGCCTACCTCTCCTGCCCCCCGCACTGTGGTAGATCTTCTCTACCCCAGCCAGCTCGATGATGGCCGGGGGGGCTGGCCGCAAGGTAACGGGCCGCTGCGCGGCATCCGGGTAGGACTTGATCATCTTATTTCCTCTTTCCAGAGACGCAGGCGGGGGGTTCGATCCGACGAGATCGGGTGATCGGAATGTGTGATCGGGCGGGTCTCATGGGCGGCCGGGCGGGCGCCGAATGCCTGGCGTTCCAGCCGGATGTATCCGGGGCGGGCGGCGGCCAGCAGGATACGCACCCGCCGGCCGCCGGTGGCCAGAAGCCGGCTCAGCTCGTCGGGCTGGGCGTACCGCGCCAGCCACGGTGTGGTGAACCGGAGGCCGGGGAGCGAGGCTTTCCGCTGGATCTGCTTCTCACACCACCGGTAGGCCTCGGCTGGGAGGTAGCGCCGCATGGCCGGGAGGATCTGCTCTTCTTCGTCGGCAATGTGCTCATCAACCATGTCGCGCAGTTCGCTGACCGATGCGTGCAGCTCACCGAGCATGCCCGGTGCTGCGCGGAAGGAAGCCAGGGCCTGGCGGGCCCGGCCGGCCGCGGCCTCGATCGCCAGGTGGTCATCGGTCAGCGGGGCCAGGTCAATGGCCTGCCCGGCGGTGGCGGCGATCACCGGCCACAGAATCTCGTCCTCGTTCGCGTGGTGGGCGCGGATCTCGGCGAGCAGCGCCGCGGTGTAGCGGCCGATGGCGCGCGCCTGCGGGGGCGGTGCGCCGCGCCCGGCGATCTCGCCCAGGCGGGCGGCGAGCCGCCGCAGGTCCTGGCGCATCGCCCGGTGGATCACCACCATCGAAGTGAGGTCCGGCTCAGGCTCCGCCGCGGTTTTCACCCGGAGCGGGAATGACCGTGTGCTTGTCACATCCCAAGCCTGGGCCGGGGAACTGGCGGCAGACTTGCCGCGAACTTGCGGCAGAATGGCGAGCACTACGACGCCGAAGGCAATCCCCTCTGCCAGCGAGGTTCAAGTGATCAGGGTCAGGGTGCTCGGGCCGCTGGAGGTGACCGTCGACGGCGTTCCTGCCGGCGTCGGCGGGCCAAGGCAGCGGTGCGTGCTGGCCCGGCTGATCGCCGGACACGGCCAGGTCGTCTCCGCCGACCGGCTGATCGAGGATTTGTATGCCGATGAGGCGCCGCCCAGAGCGCTCGCGTCGGTGCAGTCGTATGTTTCTCACCTGCGCCGTGCGCTTGAGCCGGGCCGTGCGGCCTGGGACCGCGCGGGCGTCCTGGCCGCCTCCCCGCCGGGCTACGCGCTGCGGCTCGGCCATGACATGGTCGATTCCTGGTCCTTTGAAAACGAGGTGCACCAGGCCGCTGGGCTGGACGATCCCGCGGCCGTGCACTCGCTGCTTTCGCCGGCGCTGGCGTCCTGGCGCGGTCCGGCCTTCCAGGAGTTCGGTGGCCTGCCATGGGCAGATCTCGAGGCAGCCCGGCTGGACGAACTGCGCCTGACGGCCATCGAGATGCGCGCGGCCGCGGCGCTGCGGCTAGGCCGTGCGGCGCAGATGGTCGCGGACCTGGACCAGCTGACCGCCGAGCACCCGCTGCGGGAAGAGGCATGGCGGCTGCTTGCACTGGCGCTGTACCAGTCCGGGCGGCAAGGCGACGCCCTCGCCTCGCTGCGCCGGGCCCGCGCCCGGCTGGCCGAAGAACTCGGCGTCGACCCCGGACCGGCGCTGCGTGAGCTGGAAGACGGCATTCTCGCCCAGGCCGCGCACCTGTCCGCCCCGGCGCCCAGCCCGCAGCGGGCGCGTGCGGTGGCCGTCCCTGCGCAAGCGGGCGGCGATCGGACGCCGTCCACTGCGGCGCCGTTTGTCGGCAGGGACGCCGAGCTGGCCCAGGCCCTGGATGCGGCGGCAGATGTAGCTGCGGGCCGGCTGCGGGTCGTGCTGGTGACCGGGGATCCCGGGGCCGGCAAGACCGCGCTGGCCGACCGGGTCAGCCAGCGCCTGGCGGCCGAAGGCTGGGCGGTGACCGCTGGACGATGCCCCGAGCATGAGGGCGCCCCGGCGGGCTGGGCCTGGGCCCAGGCCCTCCGGCAGCTGGCCTCTACCGCTGCGCCGGCCGAGCCGGAGCCGCTGGCCGCGCTGCTGACCGACACCCCGCAGCAGGACGGCGACGCAGCCGCCGCGCGGTTCCGGCTGCACCGCGCAGTTGCCGGCTACCTGGAGGAGGTCAGCCGCACCGCGCCGCTGCTGGTGATGCTCGACGACCTGCACCGGGCCGACGGCGAGACGCTGGCCATCCTCGCCGACGTCACCGCCGACCCGGCCGCGGGTAGAATTCTCATGCTGGCGACCTACCGGCCCGCCGAGGCAAGCGAGCAACTGGCCGGCTGCCTGGCGGCGCTGGCCGCCCGCGAGCCATCCCGGGTCACGCTGCGCGGCCTGGACGCGACCGCGGCGGCGGAGCTGATCCAGGCGACCTGCACCCGCCCCGTCGACGAGCAGACCGCGCGGGCCATAGCCGAGCGCACCGGCGGCAACCCGTTCTTCATCCGGGAAACCGCCCGGCTGCTCGACTCCGAAGGCGCGCTGGCGGCCACCACCGTGGTAGCCGCCGGAGTCCGGGAGGTCCTGCAGCGCCGGATCGCCAGGCTCCCGGCTACCGCCCAGACCATCCTGCGGCAAGCCTCGGTCCTCGGCACCGAGACCGATGTCGACGTGCTCGCCGCCGTGGCCGAGGTCGAGGAGGACGTGCTGCTGGACGCGATCGAGGCCGGGCTGCTCACCGGGCTGGTGACCGAGCCAGGACCAGGCCGGATCCGGTTTGCCCACGCCCTGGTCCAGGACACCCTCTACGACGGACTGTCCCGGCTGCGCCGCTCCCGGCTGCACGCCAGGGCCGCAGAGGCGATCGAGCGTCACAGCCCCGGCCAGGTGGCGGCCCTGGCCCACCATTTCGCCAAGGCGGGCACCGACCCGATCAGAGCGGCCCGGTACTGCCGCCTGGCCGCCGGCCAGGCCGAGCACCGCTTCGTCTACCACGAGGCCGCCCGGCTTTGGGAGCAGGCCATCGCCTGCCTCGACCTGGTCGGTGACACCCCAGCCCGGGACCGGCTGGAGCTTGTGCTCGGCCTGGTCGGCGCGCTCGCCCAGGCCGGGCAGCTGCCTCGCGCCCGCTCCTGGCGGCAGGATGCCGTCCGCGCGGCGCTGCCGCTTAACGACCCGGTCCTGCTTGCCCGGGTCATCACCGCGTTCGACGTGCCCAGGGCCTGGTTCTTCCGCGAATACGGCGAAACCGACGATGGGCTGGTAGGCACGGTCGAGCAGACGCTGGCCCAGCTGCCGCCCGGCGACCAGCCGCTGCGCTGCCGCCTGCTCACCACGCTGGCCTTCGAACTCGCAGATGGCGGCTCCGAGCGCGGTTACCATGCCTCCGCCCAGGCCGTGGAGATGGCCCGGCGCCTCGGCGACCCCTTCCTGCTAACCATGGCCCTCGGCGGCCGCTGGGTTCAGAGCTTGAGCTTCTGGCACGACGGGCTGGATGAGCGGCTGCGTATCGGCGCCGAACTGCTCGCGCTGCCCGGCAAGCCGGTGACCGCCGAGGCGCTCGCCCACATGATGCTCATGGCGGCCAGCAGCGGCAGCGCCGACTTCGTTGCGGCGGACAAGCACGCCGGCCAGGCCGCGCGCATCGCCGACCGCTATGATCTCCCGACGGTCGCCGCCGTGGTGAGCATCTACCGCGCGACGCGGGCAGCTCTGGACGGCGACTCAGCCGCCGTACAGCTCTACCAGCAGGCGGCCGCGCAGCTGGGCAGGCTCGGGCAGCACGGGGCCGGGCTGGCGATCCTGGGCCGGTCATCCCTGCTGATCATGCAGGACCGGATGGCGGAGATCACAAGCGTGCTGGACGGTGACCCGCGCATGCCTGCCCTGTTCCCCGAGCTGTACGCGCTCGGGCTCACCGCCGCCGGCCGCGCCGCCGACGCGCGGGCGGTGGCCACCCCCCTCCGCCCAATTCGCCGGGACCGCCGCTGGCTGTTCCTGACCGGCATCCGCGGCCTGCTCACCATCGCTCTCGACGACCGCGAGCCCGCCGAATCCGCCTACCGGGCGCTGCTGCCCTTCGCCGCCAGGCCCGCCGGAGCCGACACGATGTTGATTACCCTCTGGCCCGTGGCCCATATCCTCGGCGACCTCGCCCGCTACCTCGGCATCCCCGGCGCGCAAGCCCACTACAAGCACGCGCTCGCCATTGCCGAGCATGCGCACGTGGAGCCATGGCGCGAGGCCGCCATAAGGCGCCTGGATTAGCGACCACCAGCCTGGGCCCTCATTTGCGCCCATCAGCGCTACTCGGCCTGACCCGGCTGATCAAGCGCTTTCCCGGAGTCACCGGCCTGGCCACGGCCGGGGTCCTCGCCCAGGCCGCACCCCGGCATGGCCGGGTACTGGGAAGCGCTCTTCCCCGGCGAGATCCCCGCGCCGGAGAAAAGCTGCTGTAAAGTCTAGTAAATCTATTAACGAAATCGGCAATACAAGAATACCGAATAGAGGGGTGTCGTTCCCGTGGACGTGACAGGACAGTCGCAGTCGCAGTCGCAGTCGCAGGAAGACGTGCCGTTCTGGTTCGACCCGCTGTGTCCTTGGGCCTGGATCACTTCCCGCTGGATGCTGGAGGTGGAGAAGGTCAGGCCGGTACGGGTTGACTGGCGGATCATGTCGCTGGCCTACCTGAACCTGGTCCAGCACGAGGGCAAAGGGCTGACCGAGGAGTACCTGGAACGGATGGGCCGGGCCTGGGGACCGATACGGGTCTGCGCCGCGGCCGCCCAGCACAGCGGCCCCGGCGTCCTTGGCCCGCTCTATACCGCCATCGGCACCCGGCTGCACGTCCAGGGGCGCCGGGAGGACCCTGAGGTGATCCCCGAGGCCCTGGCGGAAACGGGATTGCCCGCCTCCCTGGCCAGCGCGGCCGGGAGTACGGACTATGACGAGCTGGTCAAGAGCTCTCACCACGAGGCGTTCGATGACGTCGGCCTGGACGTGGGCACCCCGGTCATCCGCATCCGCGGCCAGGCACTTTTCGGCCCTGTCATCACACCTGCGCCCCGCGGCGAGGCCGCCGGGCGGCTGTGGGACGGCCTGGTCCTGGTGGCCGAGGCTGACGGTTTCTTCGAGCTCAAGCGAAGCCGGGACCGCAAGCCTTCATTCGACTGAGGGGTGCGGCTGGTCCACGGGCACGCGCGCGGCGGAGAATACCGTGTGGCGACGCAGCCGGAACCCCAGCAGCTCATAGAGCCCGATCGCCGTGGTGTTGTCCGCCAGGGCGTGCAGGAACGCCGTCTCACCGCGGGCCCGGATGCTCGCCACCAGGGCGCGCACCAGGCGGGAGGCGAACCCGTGGCCGCGCCACGCCTCGTCCGTGCATACCGCGCTGATTTCGGTCCAGCCGGGCGGATGCAGCCGCTCCCCCGCCATCGCCACCAGCGCGCCGTTACGCCGGATGCCTAGATAGCAGCCGAGTTCCATGGTCCGCGGCAGGAACGGCCCGGGCTTGGTCCGCGCGGCTAGCTCCAGCATCTCGGGCACGTCCCCCGGTCCCAGCCGCACCGCCTCGCCGTCGGCCGCGGCCTCGACCTGGTGGTCGACAAGCTGGACGCCCTCGCCGATCAGCGTCGCCTCCCAGCCATCCGGCGGTGATGCCCGCACGCCGGCCAGCGCTACGATCGCTCCCGGGCCAGCCAGCGCGGCCACGTCGGCCCAGTCAGCGGTACCCGGCTGGTCGGGCAGGGCGAGAAACGGCGAGACGTCAGCCGGATACCGCGCCACGTTCCCGCGCCGCTCCGCCAAGCGTGCATGCGGCCCGGCCAGCGAAGAGCGGACGGGGTTGTCCAGAGGATGCGGCGCAAGCGACACCCTGACCTCCGGTCGCGGGAAAGATACGTGTTCAGCGTATTGTCTATAAAACTGATCTTCTTTGTCAATAACGCGAACGCGCGGTGACGTCGGGCTAGTCCGCTCGGATGGCTGGTAACCATTTACGGCCGAACGGCCGTACCTGCGTGATCACCCGGGCGGGTGGGGCGGCCCGTGGCTGTGCAGGATCTTGCGTCCCCGGGTGCCTGCGGATTGTCCGGGGGAGGCGCGCTGTCCTGCGATCGGGCGCGAGTCCAGCGTGCGGAGTCGATCGCACGGCGGGATTCCCGTCCAGCTTCGGCCGGTTCCCGGCATAATGCGCGGCAGTATCCGCCACGACTTCGTCGGTGAGGAGATAAGCGTGCCCGCTTTGGCTGGTCATGGCCGGGAGCAGAGAGCAGGAACTTACCGGAAGCGTTGAGATTATGTGCATCCCATCCCGACCGCAGCATTCCCGCGCCCTGCCCCATTGCCTTTTGCGTCGGCCGCTGGGTAGCCGCGATCAGGTAACCGCCACCGCGCGGCCCAGCCGCGCAATGGAATCGGTATCGCTCATCGCATCCAGCGCTTCGTCGGCTAGCTCGGCATATTCATCAGGTCGATAGCCCAGATCACCACATCGCGGCAGGCCACCAGATTACCCATCAGCACATTCAGCCCGCCGCTCTTACCCGACCCGGTCGTGCCGCCGAAAATCCCGTGCAAGCGGGCGAAGAGCACCCGGCACGGAGAGGCATCCTCGAATGGCCCCATGTCGATAGGCTGAGTGATCGAGGAAACAGACGCGCCAGGCCACGGAATGGACCCTGCGTGCGGAGCAAGGGCCACTGCTTGTGATAGGCAGAGAGGCTTGACGATGCCACTTAAAGTGATGGTCTAACTACACAACGGCAAACGATGACCATAATACTCATAGCCCAACTCGACCGCTAGCGGTTCCGCGCTCCCGCCCAAGGACGTTACCCAGTGGTGCCGGACTTCAGTTGAGCGGCGCGGTCGAGTGCGCCTTCTTTCGCGAGTTGCGGCGCGATTCCCGCCATCATTTCAATGAGTATCTCGACGTCGGCAGGCCCGAACAGGCGGGCCTGTCCAAGAAGTTCGATTCTTGCAATTACGTCACCAGTGCGCGTATCGGAGTCTTCCGTCACCGTCAGTCGGGCAGCATGTATTAGCTGCTTTGCGTCGAGCCGGTTCAGCATTGCGGCCGCCGCCCTAATAAGAGATTTCAGCTCGCGCAAGGCGCGTTCGTATCGGGCAGCGAAGTAGAGACTTGAGTTGCCCTGCAAGTGAGTCGATATATTCCATAGCAATTCATCGAGGGAGGCGGAATTATCCTGTTCTCTAAATAGCCCGAGAAGCTCCTCTGATAGAAGATTCACAAAGAGGTTCCAGTCTGAATCTCCCTCGATGGCGAGGACGATGCGCCCAGCGCTTGGCAGTAGGTCGAGCCCGCCCACCAGTTCCCGCGCCGTGGTCTGCATTGCCTGACGATCCAGAGTGCCGGTATTGGTCGGATTTTTTGCCAAGCCAATAACCACAGCGCGAAGTACGTTTCCAGAATCGTCGAGGAAACGCCAGACATCCTCCACGTCGGCCGGGTTAGGCAGTTGTTCCTTGATATAGTCAGCGATCGCATCGGACGCGCCGATGAGAGTCGATCCGCTGAGGAGCATGTCGATCGAGTCGCCAGCGGACGCCGCGAAGGCCGCGATTGCGTCTCGCAACCGGGCCGCCTGCTCAAGAGCTTGCTGCCGTCGCGAAACAAACAATGGAACGAGGATGGATACGACAGCAATCAGCGCTGCGGCCGCGGTTCCTATGGAGCCGACCGCAGTCCAGTCATTCGCGTTCATCAGTCTCCGTTCTGGCGTAGCCGCCGGGCATGACCCCAGCGCCGCCCGCTCCCGTTACTCCCCGCGCTCCACCTTAGCCCTGCGGCCGTCTCGCGGCCCCGACCCTGCCCCGCCAGCAGTCGGGGGTCCTGCGGCTTCGAGATCAGAGAGAGTAACCGCAGGTCAGGGTACGAGTGAGAGTGCAGTAGAACAAACATGGTTTTGCCGATGATGGCCAGTTCCAGGCCGTCCCGGTCGTCCCGATCCGGGGCGGCCTGCGGGGGGCCGCCGCAGTCACCGGTACCGGATCCTTCGGGAGCGGAGTCACCGGAGGGTCCGTACCCGGGCAAGCACCACGGATCGTTAGGCCTAAATAATCTTTAAATTCTTTGTTCGATACTATCAGCGATCCCGGGCACTTTCAGGGAACGCCACGCCGGTGAAGGCAGGGAGGTCGCCCTACCGGCGGCGGGAGGCGGCGTCCAGCGCCGTCGTGCCGAATTCCCACATATTGTCGGCGACGTTGATCGTGGCCCCGGTGATGCCGTCGGCGGCGAGGTAGCCGTCCAGGTGCTCCATGGTGCGCGGGCCGATGATCGCGGAGGTGACCGCGGGGTGGCGGATGACGAACGCGATCGCCAGCTGGATCAGGGTCAGCCCGGCGTCGGCGGCCAGCGCGCCGAGCGCGTCGGCGGCGTCGAGCTTCGCGGCGTTCGACGGGTCGCGCGCGTCATAGCGCGCGGGCAGGCGCCGCGACCGCGCGGCGGAGCCCGGCCCGCTCACCTCCTGGCCCTTGCGGTATTTGCCCGACAGCCAGCCGCCGGCCAGCGGGCTGTAGGCCATGACGCCCATCCCGTGGCGCTGGCAGGTCGGCAGCAGGTCATATTCGATCGCCCGGGTGAGCAGGGAGTAGGGGGGCTGTTCGGTGCGAAACCGTCCGTGGCCACGGCGCTCGGCGACCCACTGCGCCTCGACGATCTGCGAGGCGGGCACCTTGGACGCGCCGAAGGACCGGATCTTGCCGGCCCGCACCAGGTCAGACAGGGCGCCGAGGGTCTCGTCGATATCGGTGTGCGGGTCGGGCACGCCGACCTGGTACAGGTCGATCCAGTCGGTCTGGAGCCGGCGCAGCGCGCCCTCGACCCCTTCGGTGATCCACCGCCGCGACGCTCCGCGGTGGTTGGGATCATCGTCGAACGGAGGGCCGAACTTGACCGCGAGCACCACCTTCTCGCGCCGTCCGCCGGCCAGTGCCTGGCCCAGGATCTCCTCTGACTCGCCGCCGGAGTAGCCATCGGCGGTGTCGATGAAGTTGATCCCGGCGTCCAGGGCGCGGTGGATGATCTTGATCACGTCGCCGTGATCGGGGTTGCCGAACGCGCCGAACATCATCGCGCCGAGGCACAGCTGGCTGACCGAGACGCCGGTGCGTCCCAACGGCCGGTAGTCCATGAAGAGCTCCTTGAGTCGCCGCGAGGCAGCCGCGGCAGAGAGATCCAGATCAGGCTAGAATCGGATAGCCTGTCCACTTCACCATAGCGACTAGCGGATAGCCTGTCCACTTGGAGGCTCGCATGCCCCCGGACCAGTTCCCGGCACCCACCAGGCGCACCGACGCCGAGCGCAACCGCGACAAGATCCTCGCGGCCGCCCGTTCCGCGTTCGGCGATGGGCCAGACGCCCGGAGCGGTCCTGGAGGCCTGGCTGCACCGGTTCTTCGCCTTTGCCACCGGCAAGCGCCACATCGCCGCCGAGTTGCTCAAGCACACCGACCGCAGCGACCCCCTCTTCGAGGGCAACCGCGCCCGGGTGATCGCGGCCGGCCGGCCGCTCCTGGCCGCCGCGCAGCGCGCTCACGAGATCCGCGACGACCTCACCCTCGAGCAGATCCTCGACATGGTCATCGCCATCGCCACGATTCACGGCGAGACGCGCTACCTCGAACCGATCCTCCAGGCCGCACTCGACGGCCTGCGCCCCCCGGCCGATCGCGCCGGACATACTTAGGGTCCGCGTCTATGAGGCTGCAGGGTGGCCTCACCAACGCGGACCCTCTCATGTCACCCGCGCGGTCGCCGCAGGGTGCTGACCGCGCTAGAAACAAGGAACTCTGATATGAATCATGCCCGAGGACTTACTAAGGACCAGCGTGGGAAGAAGTTCAGTTCTGGTTAAGATTTGCGGTCAGCGGGCTTCGCGGCCGATACCTGGCGGCGCAGCAGACCGCGGGACGCCTCGTGGAAACCGTGGGTGGACAGCCAGTTCCTGATCCACGCGCCGTCCGGATGGGTGCCGGGGACGACGTTGTAGATGTAGTTCAGGCCGCGCGCGGCCGCCTCGTCTTCGAGGTGGTCCAGGATGAAGTCGCCGACCCCCCGGCCGCGCTGGCCCGGCGCCACCACGAAGGTGATCCGCGCGTCGCCCCATTCGGAGTCGAGCCAGCCGTATCCGGCGAGTCCGTCTCCGTCCGTCACCCGCCACCATTCGTTCGGGACCGGCGCTCCGGGCGCGGGGGCGGCCAGGGCCGTGGCCGCCAGCTCGGCCGGGCCGAACGTCCGCTGCTTATCCTCATCCCAGCGCGGCGAGTTCTCCTTGGTCCACGTCAGCGTCACGACCTGTCCTTCCCGGGTCATCCCAGCGATCCCCGGCCGGCCACGACACGGCGCAACTGGGCGCAGGGGCGGTAACGGTCCTCGCCGTACCAGGCGTGCAGCGCGTCGAGGATGGCCAGGATCGTGGCCGGCCCCCAGCTCTGCCCCCAGGCCAGCGGCCCGAGCGGGTAGTTGGTGCCGAGCCGCATCGCGGTGTCGATGTCGGCGGCGCTGGCCACTCCCTTATGCCAGGCGTCGGCCGCCCCGTTGACCAGCATGGCCACGGTGCGGGTCAGGACCAGGCCAGGGACGTCGTCGATGAGGTAGACGGCCAGCCCGGCCGCCTGCAGCAGGCCGACCGCCTCGTCCACCGCCGCGGCCGGGCAGCCGTCGCTGGCCGCCACCGCGAGGCCGGTCGCGGTGGCCTGGTCAAGGACGCGGTCGACCACCACCACGGGCACATCCCAGGCGGCGGCCAGCGCGGTCGCGGGCCTGCCGTCGCACTGCACCAGCCGTGCACCGCTCGGCAGCTCGATGACGCCGCTGTCCTGGCCGCCCGCGCGGAGCTGCGCGGCGGAACGGCGGAGCAAGGTGCGCAGCGGTGCCGTGCCGTGCTCGATGACCTCGGCCGGCGCCGGGCGTCCGGGGGCGGCGTCCGGGGCGGGCGGGGGCACGTCGCCGCCGTAGCGGTACCAGCCGCGGCCGGATTTGCGGCCAAGCCAGCCGGCCTCGACCAGGGCGCGCTGCCGCAGCGAGGGAGCGAACCGGGGATCGTAGCCGAAGGCCGTCCAGACCGACCGCGTCACGGCCTCGTTCACGTCCTGCCCGACCAGGTCCATGAGCGCGAACGGTCCCATCTTGAACCCGCCCGCCTGGGTCAGCACCGCGTCGATGGTGGCCGGCGTCGCGGCCTGCTCCTCGGCCAGCCGCAGCGCCTCACCGTAGTAGGGCCGGGCGACGCGGTTCACGATGAAACCAGGTGTCGCGGCGGCCTGGACGACCTGCTTGCCCCAGCCGCGGGCCAGGTCGGTGACGGCCGCGGCGACCTCGGGCCGGGTGGCCAGGCCGCTGACCACCTCGACCAGCCGCATCACCGGCGCCGGGTTGAAGAAATGCATCCCCACCAGCCGTCCGGGGTGGCCGAGCCCGGCGGCGATCGCGGTCGGCGACAGCGACGAGGTGTTGGTGGCCAGCACGCAGCCGGGGGTCACGATCTTCTCCAGCGCGGCGAACAGGGCCTGCTTGACGGCCAGGTCCTCCACCACGGCCTCGATCACGCAGGCCGCCGGGGCCAGGTCATCGAGCTGGCCGGCCACGTCCAGCCGCAGCGGGGCCTGGGCCAGGCGGCCCTTGGCGACCAGCCCGGCGATCCGTTCGCGGACGGCGACGGCCGCCCGGCCGGCCGCGCCAGGTGCGGCGTCGTAGAGGATCACCGGGTGCCCGGCCACCGCGGCGACCTGCGCGATGCCGGCCCCCATGGTGCCCGCGCCGATGACCGCGATCGGCGCGGAACGGAGCTCGTCAGACATGGGCGGACTGCAGGATCACGGTGGCCTGGGCGCGCAGCTCGACGCGGCGGATCTTGCCGGTCGCGGTGGCCGGGTAATCGGTCACGAACACGACCCGGCGCGGCCGCTTGAAGGAGGGCAGGCCGAGTTTGCAGAACGCGATCAGGGCCTGCTCATCGGCCGGGGCGCCGGGATGGAGCTGGACGAAGGCGACGGGCTTCTCCAGGCCGTCCGTGTCGTTCGCGGCCACCACGATGGCCTGGGCCACGTCGGCGTGCGCGAGCAGGCGGGCTTCCACCTCGCCGGGCGAGACCCAGATTCCGCTGGCCTTGAGCATGTCGCCGGTGCGCCCCAGGCAGGCGTAGTAGCCGTCCGCGTCCACCACGTAAGTGTCACCGGTGCGCAGCCACTCCCCCTGGAACACCTGACGTGAGGCCTCGTACCGCGACCAGTAGCCGGTCGCGGCCGACGCGCCTCGCACGAACAAGGTGCCAGGCGTGCCCGGCGGGACCTGCTGGCCGTCCTCGCCGAGCACGCGCAGCTCGTAGCCGGGCACGGCCACGCCGGTCGTTCCCGGCCTGACCCGGCCCGGCCGGTTCGACAGGAAGATGTGCAGCATCTCGGTCATGCCGATGCCGTCCAGGATGTCCACCCCGAAGTGCGAGGTCCACCGCTGGTACAGGGCGGCGGGCAGGGATTCGCCGGCCGAGGCGGCCAGCCGGACCCCGGCGAGCGCGTCCGGCGGCAGGCCGGCCCGCAGCATGTTCGAGAAGAACGTCGGGCCGGCGAAGAACAGCGTAGCGGCCAGGGCCCTGGCCCGTTCGGCCATCAGGTCCGGTCGCGCCGGGGCGGGCTCGAGGACCGCCGTCGCGCCGGCCGCGAGCGGGAACAGCACCGAGTTGCCCAGACCGTAGGCGAAGAAGGCCTTGGCCGCGGACAGGCACCGGTCCTCGGGCGTGATGCCGAGCACCTGGGTACCGTAGGTCTCGCAGACGACCTGGACCGACCCGTGCCTGTGCATCGCGCCCTTGGGCGTGCCGGTGGTGCCGGAGGTGTACAGCCAGAACGCCGGGGAATCCGCGGTCGTCGGGTAGATCCCGTCCGGTGCGTCCTGGTTCAGGTGGCTGAGCCCGGTGGCCGGCCGGCCGCCCACCGGCCCGGCCGGCCCGGTGTCGTCGGTCACCACCGCCGTCACCTCGGTGACGCCCGGGTCGGCGAGCGCGCTGGCGACGGCGTCGCGGTACACCCCGCTCAGGGCCACGACCCGGGCCCGGGAGTCGATGAGGATCTCCGCGATGCCGTCGGGGCGCAGCATGGTCGAGACGGGAACCGGTATGGCGCCGATCCGCATGGCCGCGAGGTAGGTGACGACGAACTCCGGTGAGTCCGCCATGACCATGACCACGCGCTGTTCTGGCTGCAGGCCCAGGCCGCGCAGTCCCGCCGCGGCCCGGCCCACCCGCTCGGTCAGCTCGGCGTAGCTCACCTCACCCGCCACGGTGGCCAGCGCGATCCGGTGCCCGCGGCCCGCGCGGACGTGCCGGTCGAGCAGGTACTCGCTGACGTTGAAGGTCACGGGGCGCCCTGGCTCAGGTCAGGTGAACGTAGTCGTAGTCGAACGGCTGGCCGTTGATGCCGTTGCGCGGCGGAGCGATCCATGCCGCGATCTTGCCTCGTTCGTGGACCGGCTGCATCAAGGACCGCACATATGTCTTGTCGACATCGGTCGGCAGCCAGTCGCGGCTGCGGCGCTGCCAGTCCGGTGCGGACAGCGGCTCGCCATCCGGTGAGGCCTCGATCCCGGCGAACGCGCCGACCTTGCGGTTGAAGGCGATGTGCGGCAGCTTCAGCCGCTGCTTCACGCCCGCCTCGTCCAGGATCTTGTTCCACCGCTTGACGCCGCCCTGGCAGTCGGAGATGTACTCGCGGCGCAGGTCGGTGTTCAGCCCGGTCAGCGCCATGACCTCGGTCAGGCCGATCTCGCCCTGCTCGGACAGCGAGTCCACCATGATCGCGTCGCTGGTGAGCTGGTGGTCGTCCCGGCGCCGGTCCTCCAGCCAGCGGCCCTTGAGCCCGGCGGTGTAGTAGTTCGCCACGTTCGTCGAGGTCTCGCCGCCGAACAGGTCCAGGGAGACCGAATAGTGGAAGTTCAGGTACTTCTGGATCACCGGCAGCGGGATCGCGCCAAGCCCGGCCACGTCGTCGGTGTCGTGGGCGCGCATCACCTCGACGGTGCGCTGCACGACGCGGTCGATGCCGGTCGTGCCCACCATCATGTGGTGCGCCTCTTCCTTGAGCATGAACTCGCAGGTGCGCGACAGCGGGTCGAACGCCGACTCCTTCAGCGTGCCGAGCTGGTACTTGCCGTCCCGGTCGGTGAAGTAGGTGAACATGTAGAACGAGAGCCAGTCCGGGGTTTCCTCGTTGAACGCGCCCAGGATGCGGGGCGACTCCTCGCTGCCCGAGTTGCGGCGCAGCAACTCCTCGGCCTCCTCGCGGCCTTCCCGGCCGAAGTAGGCGTGCAGCAGGTAGACCATCGCCCACAGGTGCCGCCCCTCCTCGACGTTCACCTGAAACAGGTTGCGCAGGTCGTACAGGCTCGGCGCGGTGGCGCCCAGGTTGCGCTGCTGCTCCACCGAGGCCGGCTCGGTGTCGCCCTGGATCACGATCAGCCGCTGCAGCTCGGACCGGTACTCCCCCGGCACCTGGTCCCAGACCGGTTCGCCCTTGTGCTCACCGAACCCGACCGTGCGGCCCGGGTCGCGTTCGGCCAGGAAGATGCCCCAGCGGTACTCGGGCATCGGCACGTGCCCGAACTGCGCCCACCCCTCGCGGCCCACGTTCACCGCCGTGCGCAGGTACACGTCCTTGGTCGGCAGCGTCGGGCCCATCGTCTGCCACCAGGTGAGGAAGTTCGGCTGCCAGGACTCCAGGGCGCGCTGCAGCCGCCGGTCCTCGTGCAGGCTGACGTTGTTCGGGATCTTCTCGGTGTAATCCGCGGCGGTGGTCATGCTCAGACTCGCTTCCGGTCGAAGACGGCCCGCTGGCCGGTGCCGAAACGGCGCAGCGCGCCGTCAGGGCCCGAGGCGCTGGGCCGGTTGAATATCCAGTTCTGCCAGGCAGACAGGCGGCCGAAGATCTTCGTTTCCATGGTCTCGGGCCCGGCGAACCGGTAGTTGGCCTCCAGGCCGGTCAGCGCGTCGGGGCTGAAGCTGGCGCGTTCCTCGATCGCGATCCGGATCTCCTCGTCCCAGTCGATGTCGTCCGGCGCGAAGGTGATCAGGCCAAGGTCGGCGGCGTCCTCGGCTTCCAGCGCGGCGCCGCGGCGCTTGCCGACGGCCTCGGCGCTGGCGTCGTCGCCCCAGAAGCGGGTCTGCAGGCGGGTCAGCCCGTTGCTCATCGTCAGCGGGCCGAAGTTGATGTCCCCGAGGGTCACCGCCGCGGGCTCCGCCTCGGGGTCCGTGTCCTGGAACACCCCGGCCAGCTGGAACGACCGGTCCGCGGCCAGGGCCAGCTCGAGCAGCGAGCCGGCGAAACAGCTGCCCGGCTCGATCACCGCGAGCAGGCTGCGGCTGGTCACGTCCAGCCGCCGCAGCGTGCGCTTGAGGTAGTGCAGCACCTCGCGGGCGAACCAGTCCGGGGCGTTGGCTAGCAGCAGGTCGTCGTACGCCAGCACCAGGGCCGGGTCGCCTTCGGTGCGGAACACCCAGGTGCCGAGCTCGGGCTCGTTGGTGCGCAGGTCCAGGATCAGGTCATCGAGCTCGCGGGTGACCGCAAGCGGCCAGAACGCGGCCCCCTGGCGGGCCGCCTCGGCCAGGTCGGCCGGCGGGTCAGCCGCCGGTCCCCGCACGATGATGGCGACGCTGCCCGTGTCGCGGTCGAACCGGGCGGACACGTGCTCGTAGGTGACGGCGTCGTCCTCGCGGGTCTTGGCCAGCGGGGTGAGGGCGACGCCTGCCGCGTCTCGCGGGCGGCCGGAGCGGCCGGCCAGCTCGGCGGCGCGTTCGGCCACGGTCTCGTCCCACCGGGGCCGGGGCACGGCCTCGTCCACCAGGCGCCACTGAACGGCCTTCTTGCCGCCGATGCCCTCGGGCCGGGTGGAGAAGTAGTCGGCCAGGTCGCGCCGCACGTGCCGTTTGTCCACCACCCGGGTCAGCCCGCCGGTCCCAGGCAGCACGCCGAGCAGCGGCAGCTCGGGCAGCGAGACCGCCGAGGACCTGTCATCGACCAGCATGATGTGCTCGCAGGCCAGCGCCAGCTCATACCCGCCGCCCGAGGCGGTGCCGTTCACCGCGGCCAGATAGGTCTGACCCGAGTTCGCGGTGGCGTCCTCGATGCCGTTCCTTGTCTCGTTGGTGAACTTGCAGAAGTTCACCTTCCAGCCGTGCGCCGAGGCGGCCAGCATCCGGATGTTCGCGCCCGCGCAGAAGATCTTCGGCTTGCCGCTGGTGATCACGACCGTCCGCACCTCGGGATGCTCGAAGCGCAGCCGCTGGGTGGCGTCGTACAGCTCGATGTCCACGCCGAGGTCGTAGGAGTTCAGCTTCAGCTCATACCCCGGCACCAGGCCGCCCCGCTCGTCCACGTCCATGACCAGGGTCGCCACCTGGCCGTCGCAGGACAGCCGCCAGTGCCGGTAGCGGTCCGGGCTGACCTGGAATTCGACCCGTTCTTCCGTCATGGCAGCTTCCTCCCGGTGGACCTCAGGCCGCCTTCCATACTCTACACGGAGAGGGAACGATGACGCAGACCGAGCCAGGGCCGGCCATGCTGCGACGGCATGCCGCGGGCACCGACAGCACGCGCAGCGTGCTGTTCACGGTCCTGGGCGAGCTGGTGCTTCCGACCGGCGGCCAGGCCTGGACCTCGGCCTTCATCGACGTGTTCGGCCGGCTGGGGGTGGAGGAGAAGACCGCCAGGCAGGCCCTGATGCGCACCGCCGCCGGCCACTGGCTCAGCTCCGAGCGGGTCGGGCGGCGCACGCTCTGGCGGCTCACGCCGGCCGCCGAGCAGCTGCTCCGGGACGGCACCGAGCGGATCTTCGGCTTCACCGCCGTCGCGCAGGACTGGGATGGCCGCTGGACCGTGGTGATCGCGCGCGCACCGGAGACGGACAGGCCGGCCAGGCACATCATCAGGACCCGGCTGCGCTGGGCCGGGTTCGGCCAGGTCATACCGGGAGTCTGGCTGAGCCCGCGCAGCGACAGGGGCGCCGAGGTGCTCCAGATCCTGACCCAGGCCGGGTTGCCCGACGGCTACCTGTTCGCGGCCGAGTACCAGGGCGGCGGCCCGCTGACCGCGATGGTCAGCCAGGCCTGGGACCTGGGCGAGCTGGCCCGCGGCTACGACGAGTTCCTCCTGACGTTCGGCGCCGCGGACGGACCCGACGCCCCCGACCCGATCGTGCGGGTCATCGACCTGGTGCACGCCTGGCGCCGGTTCCCGTGGATCGATCCCGGCCTGCCCGCGCCGTTCCTGCCGACGCCGTGGAGCGGCACCGCGGCCGCCAGCCTGTTCGCCCGCCGGCACGCCGCCTGGGCCGGCGACGCCATCGCCGAGTGGAAGCACCTGCTCGCCCGCGCCTAAGGCTCGCCGCCGGGTGTTAAGAAGCGGCCGCGTAGACAAGGTAAAGCACCCCGTTGTCGTACGTCGCGCTCCGAGCCAGTGACCATTTCGTCGGCGGGTCGTCGGGGAAGAGGCGAGGTCCGCCACCTCGGGTGAGGGGGTAGACGAACAGATGCAGCTCGTCGACCAGGCCGTCAGCGATCAGGGACCGCACCAGCGTCCCGCTGCCGCTCACGTAGATGCCGCCATCGACCTCGCCTTTGACCCGGCGGATACCGTCGGCACTATAACGGCCGAGGATCTCGGAGTGCTGCCAGGTTCCTGCTTCCAGGGTGGAAGAGACGACATACTTGGTGGAATCATTCATAAACGGAGCACCGGGGTCCTCCGCAGCCGTCCGGGCCGACCAGGCCGGCTCGAACATCTCGTAGGTGTTGCGTCCCAGCAGGATGGCTTCGCAGCCAGACATGAGATTGCCGATGTCCGGCCCCATAGCGGGATCGAAGCCGTAGTCGAAGGTCCAGGTGGGAGCGTCGATCACGCCATCGAGGCTGATGAACTCGTGCACCCTGATGGTTCCCATTGCCGTGCCCCTTTCAGTATCGGCGGCCTGCCCGCCACTCACCCTCTCCACGAACGGGGAGCGTCGGATCGACACTGAAGCGCCGGAAATTACGGGCTGATGCTGCTGCAGTTTAGCCTCGTGACGAGACAGCACCCGTCGGGCCGGTGGGGCGGTGGGGCGGTGCTGCTGGGTGGTGGCTGCTGGGGGTGGTGATGCGAGGTGCATCCCGTGCCTGGCCCGGCCGGGCGTTAGGCGGGCCGGGCCGTCCGGTTCGCGTGGAAGATCGGGCTTTCACGGAGGATTCGGGCAACCATAGGGTACCAAACTCTCCAGGTAAGCCAAATATTCCACGTCTTTTTTCGAGAGTTTGTGACGGGTGGGTTCCGGGTGCGGGGAGCGGTTGGGGTTGGCGGGGACGGCGGCTGGGGTGCGGCGTTTCGGGCCCTCCGGGCGTGACCGTCGCTTCGACCGTTAGCCGTCGCGCGGGCCGGGGTTCACAACCGGCATAGGGCACAGGGGGTGCACCCGATCCACCGCCAGGCCCGGATCCACGCAAACCCGGCCAGGACACCCGGAAACAGTTGACGCAACCGGAGGATTGCGATAGCTTTACCGCAATCAAATGGTTGCTATACATGGAGGTGCCCTGGTGCCCATCCCGGATCGTATTGAGCGCACGGTCAATCTCGGCCAGCCGCCTGAGCGGGTGTGGGAGGCGCTGACCAGCGCCGAAGGGCTGGGCAGCTGGTTCGGCGATCGCGCCACCGTCGACTTGCGTCCCGGCGGCACGGCGTATGTCGAGTGGGATGACGGGGGTGGCAAGGTGACGCTGACGATCGTCGTGGTGGAGCCGCCGTCCAGGTTCGCCTGGACCTGGGGCATCCAGGGGCTGCCCGCCACCGATCCGCGCCGCACCTACGTCGAGTTCACCCTCGCGCCAAACGGCGGCGGGACCCGGCTGACCGTGGTGGAATCCGGATTCGCTCAGGTGCCCGACGAGCTGCTCGACACGGCCTACGACGGCAACGTCGCGGGCTGGCGCAAGGAGCTGGCGGAGCTCGCCGACTACCTCGATGCCGCGGCCTGACCCGGAGGCCATCGCGGCGGCGGTCTTCGCCGCGCTCGCCGAGCCCACCCGGCGCGGCATCCTCAGCACCCTGGCGGCCCGCGGCCCGATGACGGCGACCGACCTGGCCGGCCTGCTGCCGATCTCGCGGCAGGCGATCGCCAAGCACCTCGAGCTGCTCGCCGCGGCCGGCCTTGTGCTCGCCGAGCCGGGCGAGCGCCGCCGGATCCGCTACCGCGTCAACGCGGCGCCGATGGCGATGGCCCAGTCCTACCTCGCGGCGCTGGCCAGGGACTGGGACAGCAAGCTGACCCGGCTGCAGCGTACGCTTGACGCCCCGGAGGCCGCGGCCAGGGCCTCGCGCGGAACAGACCCGACGGATTGAAATGAGGTAAAGACGATGGAGGTTCTGCGAGTAACACGCGATCGCTCCGCCGCGGTGGCCGCGCTGGCGGTGACGCTCGGGCTCGCCGCCGCGGCCTGGGTGGTCGCGGTCTGGCAGATGAACGGGATGAACATGGGCGTGGCGACCCGGCTCGGTTCTTTCGCGTTCTTTGTCGGCGTGTGGGTGTCGATGATGGCGGCGATGATGCTGCCGGGCGCGGTTCCGGCCGTCGTCAGGCACGCTCGGGCCGGCGGCCGGGCCCGGGTCGTGCCGCTGTTCGTCGTGTCCTACCTTGCCGTCTGGGCACTGGTGGGAGTCGCCGTCTACGCGCTGTACCGGCCGCACTCCTCGCTCGCCGCCGGCCTGGCGGTGATCGTGGCCGGCGGCTACGAGCTCACCCCGGCCAAGCGGTACTTTCGCCGGCGCTGCCGGGAGAGCCGTGACGGTGGATTCGGGTTCGGGCTCTGCTGCGTCGGCTCGAGCATCGGGCTGATGCTGATGCTGGTGGTGCTTGGCGTCATGAGCCTGACCTGGATGGGCCTGATCACCGTGCTCGTCCTGGCGCAGAAGCTGCTGCCCGCCCGAGCCGCCCTCGACGTGCCGCTGGCGCTGGCGATCCTCGGGCTCGGAGTCCTGATCATCGTCGCGCCCTCGGCGGTTCCCGGACTTATCCCACCGATGATGTAAGGAGATCACGATGACTGCTCACAAGACCGGAACGAGAGAAGAGTGGCTGGCGGCCCGGCTGGAACTGCTCGAGGCCGAGAAGGCGCTGTCGCGCCGCGGCGATGAGCTGGCGCGGCAGCGGCAGGAGCTGCCCTGGGTCCGGGTCGGCCAGGAGTACCGCTTCGGCACCGACGAGGGCACCGCGTCCCTGGCCGACCTGTTCGCCGGACGTTCGCAGCTTCTCATCTATCACTTCATGTTCGGCCCGGACTACTCGGCCGGATGCCCGAGCTGCTCGGCGATCGCGGACGGCTTCAACGGCTCCGTCGTTCACCTGGCCCATCACGGCGTCACGCTCTGCGCGGTGTCGCGGGCTCCGCTGGAGAAGCTGCAGGCGTACAAGCAGCGGATGGGCTGGAGCTTCCCCTGGGCGTCGTCGTTCGGCAGCGACTTCAACTACGACTACGGGGTGGCGCACACCAAGCAGGAGTGGGAGTCGGGAGCCGTCGACTATAACTACCGGACGAGCGACATGCGGCCTCCGGCCGGGCAGGACACGTCCTGGTACGACGACTGGGCCTCGCGCAGCGGAACGGACTGGGAGGGGTACCGGCGAGAGGGGCCCGGCATGAGCGCGTTCGCGCTCGAGGACGGGGTCGTCTACCACACCTACTCGACGTACGAGCGCGGGGTGGACGCCATCTGGGGCATGTACCCATGGCTCGACCGCGCGCCGCTAGGCCGCAGCGAGAGCGGGCCATGGTGGAGCCGCCACGACGAGTACTAGTGATCCATCCATGCGCGTTCGCCCCGATTACCCAGCAGCGAAGGGTCGCGCCCGGCGATGGAGGGGCGCGTTACCTATGGAATCAGCAAACTCCACTGGCGGCCCGCCCACCCCACCCCGGGCACCGCGTCGCCTCCCACCGCACGGGCCCGAACCAGGCCGCCGAGCTCCAGGGTCCATCGACTGCCCTTTCCTAGGATCCCGTCAAGGCCGGAGATATTTCCACGTCTCTATTTCCAGCACAACAAAAGGAGTACCACCGACGGCAATGGAGTTTTCTTCCTGTACGGTGATAGCTGTGATTGTCTGTGCAGTCGATACGCAGAAAGTATCTTGAGCGGCGACGACAGCCTGGCGATTGAAGCCAGCAGCCGGATCCAGGCAGTTAGCGTAGGATGGCGGGAGCGGCGTAGACGAGAAAAGATCAAGGCTTGCGATCAAAGTGTCGGAGCCATCAGTTATCAGATAAGAGCCCGACGAGTCTGCCGAGAAAACAACGCCGCCGTCCTGGGGAGGATAACCACTGGTGGGATTGTATCCGCAATTTTGTACAGGGGTCTCAGTGATATGAACTAGCGAAATCCCGCATCCGCTATTCAATGTGACAGTAAAATTTGTCAGCAGCGTTCCGGCAGGTGCAGCAGAAGGCACCCCAGTACCTGCCGTAGAGGGCGTCGGCGAGCCATGTGGGGATGAATTACTTGGACTTAATGTCGGTTCCTTGGACGCGGCGTTCGCTGTAGGGGTGGGGGTTGGCTGCGCTGGTCCTGACGACTGGTGGACAATCGCCAAGACCACAGTGACAACAACTGCGAGCACTGCGCCTAGGCCGCCAAGAAACGTACCCCAGGAGGTACGCCATTCACCTCTTGATTTTTCTTTCTTAGGCGGCATTCCCCCTCCGGGAACTATTTACATGATTCGAGTGAGCGATCGAAGCCGAGCAAGTAAACAGCCTAACCCCGCCTAGCGTTCAGGCGCCACGGAACGTCCGCCTTCACCGCAAGACGAGACCCCGGCGGTCCTTCGTGTCACGCACCATCACTCGAAAGCCACCGTCGCCTTGCCGATCAGGCCGGGCGCCGTGCTCGTGATGTCCTCGATCGCACTCAAGCCGACCGTCGTCGCACCATCCCGCGCCGCGATTAGGTACCGGGCTTGGCGAGCGGCCAGCCGCCCGCCGCCAGCCGGGCCCGGACCCGGGCCACGTCGGAGTCGTTCGGATGCTGGCTGGTCACGGTCTTGATGGCATGCCGGATCGACTCGGCCGATTCCGGGTCGCTCTCGTTCGCCAGCTCGTCCGCGATCGCGTTGACCTCGGTGTCGGTCAGCTGGCTGCCCAGCAGGGCGAACAGCGGGATGTAGTCGACGTCGGGCACGCCCTCGGGGTAGCCGGCCCGCAGCCAGCCAATGATCGAGCTCAGGATGGGTGGCAGCGCCATGTTCTCAAGCCTCTCGGTTTGGGGCGGTGACTATTTAGCCGGGGCGGGGTGACCGATCTGGTAGACCTCGTAGATCCCCCAGCCGATGGCGGCCAGCACGATCAGGAAACAGAGCGCGGCGATGATCATACCCGCGACGTCGCCACCGATGACGACATCGGAGTCAGGGCCCGCGGTCCGGGTCTTCGGGCCCCTCGACAGGGAGTACAGGCCGACCGCGAAGAGGGCGGGAAGCCCTGCGCCCGCGATCAGGCCGAACACGACGATCTTCCAGATGGCGGTCAGGTTGATCCAGGACATGGTGTGCTTCCTGTCGCTCAGGCCGCGGCTGCGGGTTCGGGTTCCGGCACGGCTGATCCGGTCCACTCGTCATTGACGTTGCTGGAGTCGACCTTGCTGGCGCGGGACCGCCAGTAGATCACCCCGGCGATCGCGGCCAGGATGATCATGTCGACGATGACCCCGGCGCTGCCGCCGATGGCGTGCGCGAGGGCGTAGGCGCCGGCCCCGACGAGCGCGGCCGAGGGCAGGGTGAAGACCCAGGCGGTGGCCATCCGGCCGGCCACGTTCCAGCGGACCTCGGCGCCCTTCTTGCCGAGCCCGGTGCCGATGATCGACCCGGTGGCGACGTGCGTGGTGGACAGCGAGTAGCCGAAGCTGCTTGACAGCAGGATGACCGCGGCCGACGCCGACTCGGCCGCCATGCCCTGCGGTGACTCGATCTCCACCAGCCCCTTGCCCAGGGTGCGGATCACCCGCCAGCCGCCCAGGTAGGTGCCGATGCTGATGGCCAGCGCGCAGGTCAGGATGACCCAGAACGGCGCGTTCGCGCCGGAGTGCAGCGTCTTGTTCGCGATCAGGGCCAGCGTGATGACCCCCATCGTCTTCTGCGCGTCGTTCGTGCCGTGCGCCAGGGACACCATGCACGCCGACCCGATCTGCCCGATCCGGAAGCCGTGCTTGCGGCCCCCGTCCGTCAGGTTCCGGCTGATCCGGTAAAGCAGCCAGGTGCCGATCGCCGCGACGAGGGCGGCGATGACCGGCGACAGGACCGCCGGGATGACCACCTTGGAGGTCAGGCCGTGCCACTTGATCGCGTGGCCGCCCGCGGCGGCGATCGTCGAGCCGATCACGCCGCCGATGAGCGCGTGCGACGAGCTCGACGGGATGCCGAACAGCCAGGTGACCAGGTTCCAGATGATCCCGCCGGCCAGGCCGGCCGCGACCACGGTCAGCGTCACCAGCTTGGTGTTGACCAGGCCGCTGGCGATCGTGGCGGCGACGGCCAGCGACAGGAATGCCCCGACGAGGTTGAGCAGGCCCGACAAGGCGACGGCGACGCGCGGCGGCAGTGCCCCGGTCGCGATCGAGGTGGCCATCGCATTGCCGGTGTCATGGAAGCCGTTGGTGAAGTCAAAGGCCAGAGCCGTTATGACGACAAGGACGAGGATCGCGGTATTTCCCACGGCAATAGCGTCTCTACCAGCGATCTTGCTGTCGAGGCCCGGGACAGAACGGTCAGGCGATCGTCATCCGCGCGTCAATTTCTGTTCACCTGAATATCACCCGCCCCGGGCGGGGCGTCAGGCCAGCGGGAGCAGAAGCTCACGGAGCAGCTGTGGCCAGCGCGGCCCGGCGCGGGCCAGCGCGGCCCGGCGCGCAGCCTCTCAGGGATGAGGTACCGGCCCGGCCGGAGCGGGCGGATCCGGTCGTCGCGGACCGGCAGGACCACGAAGCCAAGCACGAACGGCTTAACCGGGCGGCGCAGTTCCCTTTCCAGGTCGTGCACGGCATGAACGATCCGCAGGTCGCCCGCAGGCCCTGCCGCCAGGCCGGCTCTTCTCCGCTGGCTGTGCCACTGGGTGGCCTCGTGCCACCGGGCCGCGGCGACCCGCCGCAGGACGGGCCAGCCCGCCAGCCCGGTGAAGTCAGGCGGTCCGGTGAACGCCAGCTCTGATGGCAGCCGGGAGGGGTCGAGGGGCTCCTGCAGCGGCAGCTGGCCGGCCAGCGCCTGCCACCACGCAAGCCATCCCGCGGCGAGCTCGCTCATGTCGGCGGGAGCCGCGCTCCGGTCCGGCAGCGGATCGATCTCGGCCGGCCCCGGGACCACGCCGCCCGCTGGAACGTCGATCCGTTCCGCCGCACGGAACCACAGCGCCACGTCCAGCGCCTCGGGCCACCGGTCTTCGCTGATCCGCCAGGATCGCGTCCCTGCCGTTTCCATGAGGCCAGCTTAAAGAGCAGCCGTACGCCGGCCGGCCGGGCGAGGCTAGGCTGCTGCGGTGTGAGCGAAGGCGAGCTGCTGACCGGGGATGGCGTCACCCAGGGGATCGTGCGGATCGGGGACACGGTGCGGCGGCCGCTGCGGCCGTTCAGCCTGACCGTGCAGGCATACCTGGCCCACCTGCGCGACGCCGGGTTCACCGGCGCGCCGCTTCCGCTCGGCGTCGACGAGCAGGGGCGCGAGGTGCTGTCGTTCGTTCCCGGTGACGTGCCGCGCAACCCGCTGCCGCCGGAGGCGGCGGGCGACGACGTGCTCGTCGCCCTGGCCCAGCTGATCCGCGCGCTGCACGAGGCGTCGGCCGGCTGGGTGCCGCCGCCCGGCGCGGTGTGGGGCGGGACGCCGGCCAGCACGGGCCGCCCGGCCACCGATCCGACCGAGCTGGTCAGCCACCGCGACTACTACCCGGGCAACGTGGTCTTCCGCGGCGGGCGTCCCGTCGCGCTGATCGACTTCGACCTGGCCAAGCCGACCACCCGGCTCTACGACATCGTGAACGCGGTGTGGTACTGGGCACCGCTGCGCGATCCGCGGGACCGGGCGCCCGCGTTCGCAGACCTTGACATCCCGCACCGGGTCGCGGTGTTCGCGGACGCCTACGGCATGACGGCGCGGCAGCGCGCGGGCTTTGCGCCGTTGGCCATCGACGTGGCCCGCCGCTATCACGAGGATTCCCGTGTCTCGGCCGAGCTCGACCCGGTGTTCCGCAAGCTATGGGAGGACGGCGCTAAGGACGAGCTGCCGCGCGCCGAGGCGTGGCTGCGCGAGGCGGCCCCGGCGATCACCGCGCGCCTCATCGCCCCGCCGGGCTAGGCCGCGGCGCCGGGACACGCGTTAGTAGGCGCGGCCGAATATGACGCGCTTGCCGTAGGCGGACGGCTGACCGCAGCGGGTGCAGGCGCCCTGCTCAGGCTCGCCGTCGGCCGGGATGACGCGCGGCGTGGCGGACGTGGCCGCCTTGATGTCGTCCTCGCACGCGGGCCGGCCACAGTGGTAGACCCGGGCCCAGCCGGTCGCGACCGCCGCCACGAGCTCGTCCCAGCTGTCCGCCGTGACGGTCCGCTCGTCGCGGAACTCGGTCGCCCGCCGCAGCAGCAGATCCTGGAAGGCGGCCAGCTCGGAGCTGAGCCGGGCCGGGGCGCCCTCCAGCGGGATCTGCGTCTTCTCGCGGCCCAGCCGGGTGGCCATCAGCGTCGTGCCCGCCGCCAGGTCCCGCGGCCCGAGCTCAAGCCGGACCGGGACGCCGCGCATCTCCCAGTCGTTGAACTTGAATCCCGGGGAGAACTGCGGCCGGTCGTCCACGTGCGCGCGGATGCCGGCCGCCTGCAGCCGGGCGGCCAGCTCCCGGGCGGGTGGCAGCACCTGGCCGGCCTGCTGGCCCCGGCCGATCGGGACGATCACCACCTGGTAGGGGGCGAGCCGCGGCGGCAGGATGAGACCCTTGTCGTCGCCGTGGGTCATGATCACCCCGCCGATCATGCGGGCGCTCATGCCCCACGACGAGGTGTGGCACAGCTCCAGCTCGCCGCTCTCCGCGGCGTAGGCGATGTTGAAGGCCCTGGCGAAGTTGGTGCCCATGTAGTGCGACGTGCCGGACTGCAGCGCTCGCCCGTCGCGCATCATCGCCTCGACCGTGTAGGTTCGCCTGGCCCCGGGGAACCGCTCGCCTGCCGTCTTCTCCCCCGCGATCACCGGCATGGCGGCCACGTCCCTGGACACCTGCTCGTAGAGGTCAAGCGCGAGCAGGGTCTCCCGCATGGCGTCCGCCTCGCCGGCGTGCGCGGTGTGACCCTCCTGCCACAGGAACTCGGTGGTGCGCAGGAACATCCGCGGCCGCATCTCCCAGCGGACCACGTTCGCCCACTGGTTGAGCAGCATCGGCAGATCCCGGTACGAGCTGATCCACTTGGCCATCATCTCGCCGACGATCGTCTCCGAGGTCGGCCGGATGACCAGCGGCTCCTCGAGCTCCTTGCCGCCGGCCTGGGTGACGACCGCAAGCTCCGGCGCGAAACCCTCGACGTGCTCGGCCTCGCGCTGCAGGTAGCTCGCCGGGATCAGCAGCGGGAAATAGGCGTTGACGTGACCGGTCTCCTTGATGCGCCGGTCGATGTCGGCCTGCAACAGCTCCCAGATCCGGTATCCGTAGGGGCGGATCACCATCGTGCCCCGGACCGGGCCCCGGTCGACCAGCTCGCTCTTGAAGACGACCTCGTTGTACCAGGCGGAGAAGTCCTCGCTCTGCGGGGTTACTCCATGTTCATCACGCGCCATCCCCCAGAGGATAGGGGATCACGCCTTCTGGGCCTCCATGGTTTTTGGTCGTCCATGGTTTTTGGTCGTCCTCGGTGTCGCTGCCCGCGCTCGCCTCGGCGGTGCGAGGTAATGTTCTGCGGTGCGGTACGACCCTTCGTCCTATGACGGCGCGGCTGTCCACTACCGGTGCGGTAGGCCCCCGTACTCACCCCAGCTCGAGGCTCTGCTCGCGACCAAACTCGGCCTGGATCGCAGCGGAAGGCTCCTGGACGTCGGGTGCGGTCCCGGGATCCTCACCGTACGACTGGCCCACCTGTTTGAGGGCGCCGTCGGCCTTGACCCCGATCCGGCGATGATCGCCGAAGGGCGCCGGGCCGCCCAGGAGCGCGGCATCGCGAACATTACCTGGATCCAGGGCCGGGCCGAGGAGCTTCCCGCGGTGGCGCCCGGGCCGTACCGGCTCGTCACGTTTGGCCAGTCGTTCTACTGGACCGATGAGGTTCCGGTGGCCGAGGCGGTCTACGACATGGTGGAGCCGGGCGGCGCCCTGGTCCTTGCGGGGCATCAGGCCGAGGGGCGGCCCGTCCCGCCGGGCCCCGGGCCGCCGCGGATTCCGCACAATGAGATCGAGGAGCTGGTGCGGAAGTATCTCGGACCGGCGAGGCGGGCGGGCCAGAGCACCGCGCCGGTTCA
Organism: Streptosporangiaceae bacterium; assembly: GCA_050013055.1. Taxonomy (GTDB): domain Bacteria; phylum Actinomycetota; class Actinomycetes; order Streptosporangiales; family Streptosporangiaceae; genus Palsa-504. The sequence continues at coordinate 14,448 of JBEKGC010000057.1, read as the reverse complement.
GGCCCTCAGCCTTCAGGACGCCCTGGCCAGCACCCGGTTCGGCGCGCCACGGGTGATCTTCGCCCCCGGCATCCCCGACCTCGTGCGGGATATCGATAGCGTCGTGTCCGGTTACTTCTCCATGTCTTATGCCGCGCCGCACCTGTTCGGCGACCGTGTCGAAGAATTCGCCGGCGAGGTTCGAGAGCTGCTGAGGGAACGATCTCCCGAAGGCGTTTTCTGGGACTGGCCCGGTGATACCGAAGTGATGCTCGTCCGCAAATGGACGGATTAGCGAGAGGAAACGGACGTGGACTACATCAGGCTGGGCTCGGCTGGGCTGAAGGTTTCCAGGATCTGCCTGGGCATGATGAGCTACGGCAGCCAGGCCGAACGGGCCTGGCATCTCGACGAGACCGCCGCTGAGCCGATCGTGAGGGCGGCCGTCGAGGGCGGCGTCACCTTCTTCGACACGGCCGACACGTATTCGGACGGCGTCAGCGAGGAAATCACCGGCCGGCTGCTCAGCCGGCTCTTCGCCCGCCGGGACGATTACGTGCTGGCCACTAAGGTCTACTTCCCGATGGGCCAGGGAACGAACGACCGGGGCTTGTCCCGCAAGCACGTGCTGTCGGCGATCGACGCCTCGCTGCGCCGGCTGGGCACAGACTACGTCGACCTCTACCAGATCCACCGGTGGGATTACGAAACGCCGATCGAGGAAACGATGGCGGCGCTGCACCAGGTGGTTCAGGCGGGCAAGGCCCGCTACCTCGGCGCGAGCAGCATGTACGCCTGGCAGTTCGCCAAGGCCCAGCAGGTGGCCGAACGCCACGGCTGGACCATGTTCACCTCGATGCAGAACCACTACAACCTGCTGTACCGCGAGGAGGAGCGGGAGATGATGCCGCTTTGTGCCGACCAGGGGGTGGCCGTGCTGCCGTACAGCCCGCTGGCCCGCGGCCTGCTGGCCGGCAACCGGAGCAGGCAGGGCGAGCGCCGCACCGCCCGGGCAGGCGATGACCCGCTCTCGGATCAGCGGTACAGCACCGCCGCCGACTTCGACGTGGCCGACCGGCTGGCCGAGGTGGCCGCCGAACGGGACGTCCCGTCGGCCCAGCTGGCCCTGGCCTGGCTGCTGAGCCGTCCGGGCGTGACCGCGCCCATCGTCGGCGCGACCAGGCCCGGCCACATCACCGATGCGCTGGCCGCCTGCCGGCTCTCACCAAGCGATGAGGAAGTCCGCCGGCTCGAGGAGCCCTACGTCCCGCACCCGGTGCTCGCGCACAGCTGACCATGTCCGACGCCGCAGGCCTGCGGGGATAGGCTGCGCAGGCCACCGCGGATGTGCCGCGGGCCGGCCGAAGGAGAGTCACATGCCACTTTTCGGCGGAAAGCAAGCCGGCGATTCAGCCAGCTGGGAGCCGCAGGCCGCGGCGGGCAGGCTGGCCCAGACCGCGGGCGCCGCCCCGGCGGGCGTTTTCACCTCCGACTTGTCGGTCTCGGAGTACGTGCTGCTCGGCGAGGCCGGGTTCGAGCCGCTGGGCTTCGTGGTCGGATCATCCATCTATCACATCGGCCTGCAGGTCGGACGATGGTCGCAGAACCAGGAACTGCAGGTCCTGACCCAGGCGATGTACAACGCCAGGGAACTGGCCATGACCAGGATGCAGGCCGAGGCGGACCAGCTCGGCGCGGACGGCATCGTCGGCGTTCAGCTGCGCATGCAGAGTTACGTGTGGGGCCAGGGCGTCCTGGAGTTCATCGCCACCGGGACAGCGGTGCGCGCGCTCGGCCGCACCGGCCAGGGCACGGAAGGCGCCCACCGGACCCCGGACGGCCGGGCGTTCACCTCGGATCTGTCCGCTCAGGACTTCTTCCGGCTGCTGGCGGCCGGCGCGGTGCCTGTGGCGTTCGTGCTGGGAGTTTGCGTCTATCACATCGCCCATCAGTCGGCGATGCAGTCACTGCGCCAGGCTGGCCAGAACCAGGAGATGGTGATCTTCACCCAGGGCATCTACGAGGCCCGCGAGCTGGCTCTGTCCAGGATGCAGGCGGAGGCCACGCAGGCCAAGTCCTCGGGCATCGTCGGGGTGAGCGTCGAGGTCAACAACCATGTCTGGGGCGAGCACGCGACCGAGTTCCTCGCCACCGGAACCGCCATCCGGCGGCTCGCCGCCGAGCACCGCCTGCCCCAGACCTCGCCGAAGCCCACCTTCACCCTGGGCCTCGACAGCTAGTGCCGTGGTAAGCGATCCTGACCACAACGATGGACCATAGGTGTTGCTGGGACAACAACGATGGACCATCGTGGTGGTTCGCGGGCGGCAGCCGGGCAGCACGGGCGTGCAGGATGGGGCGGGTGGGGTTCACGGGACCGGGCAGCCGTCGCCGGGGCGCTATCTCCCACCGCGCCGGGTAATCGGGCCAACGCTGCTTGATGAAACGTCAGGCTCACCCCTCCTGGCGCTGGGGTTGGCCGCGGAGGTAGCGGAGGACGGCGAGCACGCGGCGGTTGTCGCTCTCCCCCGGCGGCAGGCCCAGCTTGGCGAAGATGCTGGCCACGTGCTTTTCCACCGCACCGCCCGAGACCACGAGCTCGGCGGCGATCCCGGCGTTCGAGCGGCCCTCGGCCATCAGCGCGAGCACCTGGCGTTCCCGCGGGGTCAGCGTGGTCAGGCCGCCGCGCTGCCTGCTGGCCCGGAACAGCTGGCTGACCACCTCGGGGTCGAGCGCGGTTCCCCCTTCGGCCACTCGCTCAAGCGCCGCGGCGAACTCGGCCACGTTGGCGACCCGGTCCTTGAGCAGGTAGCCGATCCCGGCCGCGCCGCCTTCGAGCAGCTGCGCGCTGTAGGAGGTTTCGATGTACTGGGAGAACATGAGCACGCCGGTGCCGGGAAAGGACTGCCGCAGGGCCAGCGCGGCGCGCAGCCCCTCGTCGGTGTGCGTCGGCGGCATCCGGATATCCACCACCGCGACGTCCGGCCGGTGCTCGGCCACCGCGGCCAGCAGCCCGCCGCCGTCGGCCACCGCCGCGCAGATCGTATGCCCGCGGTCTTCGAGCAGCCGGGTCAGCCCTTCCCGCAGCAGCGCGGCGTCCTCGGCGATCACCACCCGCATCACAGTCCCCTTAAGCTCGCAACGGCAGTTCGACGGTCACCATGGTCGGGCCGCCCGGCGGGCTGGAGACGTCGATGCGCCCGTCCACCGTCGACACCCGCTGCGCCAGGCCGGACAGGCCGCTGCCCCGGCCCTGTTCGGCTCCCCCGACACCGTCGTCGGAGATCTCGAGGTGAAGCACGCCGGTCCGTTCGGTGTAAATTTTGATGTTGATGTGATTGGCGTAGCTGTGCTTGGTGGCGTTCGCGATCAGCTCGGCGGCGCAGAAGTAGGCGATCGTCTCGATGGCGGGGGCCGGCCTGGTGCCGATGTCGGCGCTGACCGTGGCGGGAATCGCGCTGCTGGTGGCGAGCGTGGCCAGCGCGCTGGCCAGGCCGTTGTCGAGCACGGGCGGGTGGATCCCGCGGGCCAGGTCGCGCAGGTCGGCGAGCGCGTCCACCGCGTTGCGGTGTGCGGCGTCGAGCAGCTCCCTGACCGTGGCGGTCTCATCTCGCGGGTCGTCGTCGCCCAGCTTCTCGCGGGCCATGCCGAGGTTCATGGCCAGCGCGGCCAGCCGCATCTGCGCCCCGTCGTGCAGGTCCCGCTCGACCCGCCGCAGCGCCGCGGCGGAGTCGTCCACCGCCAGCGCCCGGGTCCGCTCGAGCTCGCTGACCCGCTCGGCCATGCTGCTCGGCCCGACCAGGCTGCGGACCAGCCGGAGGTCGCCCGCGTTGATCCCGCGTGCCAGCCACGCCGCGGCCACCACGCAGACCAGGCCGGCGATGGCGGCCGGGAAGGTGCCCGGCCAGCTGTCGATCTGGAAATTTCCGCCGAACGGCACCGGTAGCACCGCGTCCAGCGGATCCTGACCGCCCGACTGGTGGTGGAACAGCAGCCAGATCGCCGGATAGGCCATGTTGACCAGGCCGAAGGCGGTGAGCGTGACCGCGTAGAGCTGCACGGCCGCCACCGGCAGCTTGATCAGGCTGTACCAGACCACCCGCCAGGCCGCCCGGTCCCGCAGCCGCCGGTCGACGCGGTTGAGGATGCCGGTGCCTGGCAGGAACCGGGGCGGGGCCTCGATCTGGTGGCCGAGGAACCGGCGGAGCAGGCGGCGGTGCAGCGAGCCGAGCCGGCGGGAGAGCCGCAGCGCCATGGTGATGATGACCAGGCCGACGACGGTGCCGATGACCGAGGCGGAGATCGTCAGGCCGGCCAGCAGCAGCACGACCGTGACCGCGAACCCGGCCAGCCCGGCCAGGCCACCAAGACCGCAGTACAGCAGCTCGTGGTAGTTCCGGCGGCTGGCCGGGGCGCGCAGGACGGTCTCCGCTATCCGCTGGAACGCCTCCTCCATGGGTCTTATTGTCCTCGCTGATCGGGCTCAGGCGTCCCGGCGGGCCAGGGCCAAACCGCCGGCGGCGAGGGCGGCCACGGCGTACAGGCACAGCATGGCGAACCCCAGGCCCGGTGACAGGGTGTGGGACTGTGCCTTGACCGCGGTGATCGAGTTCGACGCGATCAGCATGGGCAGGAACGGGCCGACCGAGTTCTGCACCGACGTGCCAAGCGGCAGCAAGATGAGCGGGAGCACGAACAAGATCCCGACCACGGCGCAGATCGCGCCTGCGGTGTGCCGGATGACGGCGCCGAGGCCGAGGCCGATCAGCGCGATCAGGCCCGGGTAGGCCCCGGCCATCAGCACCGCGCGCAGCACGCCCGGCTGGCCGAGCGTCGCGTGCGGAGCCGGGGATTTCAGCACGGCCTCGCCGACGGCGAACGCGGCGAAGGCCATGATCTCCCCCACCAGCAGAACGACCGCGCCGAGCACGGGGCACCGCGGCGAGCGTGGCGCGGATCAGGCCGGAGGAGAACTCGCTGGTGATCATGAGCACGCCGAGCACGCCAAACGCCAGCTGCCCGATGGTCAGCCCGGTGAAGCCCTGATTGGCGGGATCGAAGCTGGCCCGGTCCGCCGCGGACATCGCGGCCCAGTGCTGGTGCGCCATGACCAGCACGGCCAGGCCGATCAGGCCGGCCGCGAAGACGAGCATGACCCAGGCGGTGGAGCGGACGCTGCGCAGCTTGAGCCATTCCATCCGGGCGGCGGAACGCAGGCCGTAGTGCCCTTCGGCCTGGGCCGGGCGGCTGATCGTGGCGGTGGTCATGACACGCTCCGCAGGGACGGGTAGTCGGTGCTGCCCTCGGTGAGGGCGAAGAACGCCTCTTCCAGGGAACCGCGGGAGGACAGCTCGGCCACCGTGGTCTGGGCCAGCAGCCGGCCCTGCCCGATCACGATGAGCTGGTCGGCGGTCTGCGCGATCTCGCTGATCAGGTGGCTGGAGATCAGCACGGTGCGGCCGCGGGCGGCCAGGTTCTTCAGCAGGTTGCGGATCCAGCGGATGCCCTCGGGGTCCAGGCCGTTGACCGGCTCGTCGAGCAGCAGCACGGCCGGGTCACCGAGCAGCGCGGCGGCGATGCCGAGCCGCTGGGACATGCCCAGGGAGAACTTTCCCGCCCGCCGGCCTGCCGCCTTCTCCATGCCGGTCATCGCGAGCACCTCATCGACCCGCCAGCGCGGGATGTCATTGCTGGCCGCCAGCGCGGCCAGGTGAGCCCGGGCGGTCCGGCCGGGGTGAAAGGCCTTGGCCTCGAGCAGCGCGCCGACCTCGCGCAGCGGCCAGCGCAGGTCGCGGTAGCGCTGACCGTTGATCGTGGCCGTGCCGGCGTCGGGCCGGTCCAGGCCGAGGATCATGCGCATCGTGGTGGACTTGCCTGCTCCGTTCGGGCCGAGGAAGCCGGTCACCGTGCCGGGGCGGACGTCAAAACTGAGGTCGTCCACGGCGGTGGTGGAACCGTAGCGCTTGACCAGGCCGCGTGCCTCGATCATGGGGAACCCTCCGGTAGGTGTGGCGTACGTGGTGTTCACGCTACGGATCACGCCACCGGCCGGAAACGCGGCCAGCACCCGTCTTGAGGGTGGGGTTTCCCCCCGGTTACGCAGCATGTGCGGGCCAGCGTCCAGGCCACGCGCACATGCGACTGCCGGCCGCCTTCCTGTCGCGGCCAGTGGTAGTGCGGGGCTAAACCCTGCTAAAGCCACTCATCGAGCTGGTCCCACGAAATTGTGACCTCGACAGGGTCGATCGTGTCGATCGCTAGGAGGTCCTTCTTCCGGAAGGTGACCTGTTCAGTCGCGTATGTGCCGTCCGAGGTCAGCCTGAGCCGCTCGACAGACACGGCCGGACCGTCATTCTGGGCCATCCGGACGATCCAGTAATGCTCAATCCCGGCCCGCGCGTAGCGCACCCGCTTGACGAGCTGATCATCAGAAACCGAATGCGGGGACGGGATCTCGACAACGATCAGCACGTCCGCCGCGATAGGCTTGCCCCGCCAGCGGCTCCTGCGGTCATCATCGAGGCACCGGAACATGGCAAGGTCCGGGCGCCGGAAATGGAACGGTACCTCCGTGAGCAAGACATCGATATCAGCCCGGACGCGGTGGCAGGTGCCCTTCCGCTGATCATGCTTGCGCGCAGCGTCACTCAGCGCGTTGAGCATGGCATGCTGGACCGCCTGATGCCTGTCGGTCGGTGACTCGCACAGGACGATCATCTCGTCGGCTACCTCGATCCTGCGAGCCAGTTCCTCCGGGATCGCCTCGTAAACTTCCATGGTCACGTCCGGCGCCTCGATGGCGGCGCGGAGCCATGACCAGTCGGAGTCTTGCGGCAACGCCATATGACTGACGTTACCCTGAACGGGCGCGTCGTTCCGCGCCTGCCGCCCGGACCCGCCCTATGCAACGCTGAACCGGCTCCGCAGCCACGCCAGGTCGGCCAGCGCATGCTCGCGCTCGGCATCCTCGCGCCTGAACAGCTCCTCGGTCTTGGTGAGCACCAGCGTGTACGGCCTGCCGTAGCGCCAGGTCTCTTGCCGGACCGGCAGCTCGGCACGGTCGATCCGCGCGTGCGCGTGCTTGCGGCCAGCCTCGGCGAGCGGCCACTCGAAGACCTGGCGTTCGCGATCGGCGAGGAAGTCACGCAGGGTGCCGCACACGTCGCAGGTGCAGCCGCCTGGCCACGGGACCGACCAGTCACCGGCGTCCCGCCGCGGGTGCGAGGCGATCTCCGACAGCCGACGGGCGCAGTCCGCAGCGAGCCCGCCGGCATCAGCGCCCGCCTCGCGCAGTGCCGCGATGAAGCAGGGAACAACGTCATTCGGACGAGCGGCGAGCGACCCGGTAATGGCCGTCAGGAGTTCCTCACCGGCGCCCCGCAGGAGTCCGGCGAGCGGGCCGCCCAGCTGTTCCAGGCGCTTGCGCCGCGCGTCAGGTGCCGGCCAGGACAGCGAGCTCTCAAGGCCGGTGTCAAACCAGCGCCACGACGCGGCAAGCAGGACCCGCGCCGCGATGTCCCCGTCCCGGACCTCCCGCAGCGCATGGCAGAGCCCGGGCAGCGCCGCGACCCAGCTGCCCCGGTCCGCTCCCGGGGTGTACGCCCACGGGGTTCCTGCGGTGAACCAACCGCCAGCGAGCGTGGTCAGCCACTGCTCTCCGTACCCGGCGGACAGCGCCGCGAGACCGTTCGCATGCTCCGGCCCGAGCCACTCCACTTTGGCAGGCCGTAGCAGCATGGCCGCGGTGCCGTCGGCGCGGAGATCCGCGGCGACGTGCAGCGCCGTACCGAGCGCGGCCGGATCGATCGCCTTCCAGAACGGCGCGACCGATTCCGCGGCTTCCCGGGCCTCCGCTATATGCCCGGCGGCGAGCATCCTGCGCAGCTCCTTCAACGCCCAGCTCAGCGAAGCCTCGGCCCGCGCGGCGAACGCCCGGTCACGGGGCCAGATCACGACGGCGGCACGACGGTACCAGCGGTCGGTGGTGTCGCCGTAGTTGCCCATGTAGCCGGTGTACTCGCGCTCATAGGGGCGCAGCTTCATCGTCGGGGTGGTCGCGCATATCTGCTCGTCAGGAACGTAGAGCGAGATCGCCTGGCCGTCGTCGCCGGACGGGCCGCTCAGCCAGCCAAGGGTGACCTCGGAGTCGATCAGGTACTCGCAGCGGCGGCCCTCCCAGGTCTGCTTGATCTCGGTGAGAGCGAGCGCGGCCTCGCAGCCAGCCTGCTCCGCTGCGGCCCGCAGCCTCGCGCCTCGTTCGGCGTCGGCGCCTTTGAGTCGGCTCCAGCTCGCGCCGTGCTCGGTGTACTGATGGTCCAGGAGGTAGACGAGCCGGTTCGGCGGTTCCTTCTCGTATCGGCTGTACCGCTGGACGGGACGGGTGGTGAAGTGCTCGGTGAGGTACCGCGCCAGCTCGGCGGCCGGCTCCGGCTCCGGCTCGTCCGGCGCGGCGGCGTCCAGCATGATGTCGAAGGTGATCGTGACTCGGTACCCGGATTTGACCGGCAGGACCTGGTGCCTGCAGTCGGTGTAGAACGCGATGAACGTCATCTCGCTCGCAGATGCCTGGTAGGCCGCTTCGCGGCCGTTGTGCTCGATGACGAGCTCGCCGCCCCGGTGCGCCGACGGCAGTGACATGACCAGCGTGCTGATCATCGAGTCGCGCTTCTCCGAGTCCTGATGCGGCAGGAAGAACTGGCCCTTTCCGTACACCAGCATCGAGTGGGGCTCAGCGCGCAGCTCGGCCAGCCGCGGCAGGCCGAGCCCGTCGCGAACCTCGGTGAAGATGGCGTCCCAGTCCAGCCCGGTCAGCCTGAGCTGCTCCGGGCTGATCTCCCAGGTGTCGCGCACGGAAAGGTCGGTCAGCGTCTGCTCGCCCAGCCCGAATTTCGCGGGCCGGGCCGCCTTGATGAGCTTCTTGGCCGCTGGCCCCGACACCGGCAGGCTCACTGGCCCGGCCCCCTCGACCGCTAGGGCTACCGCGTCCGGCTCCATGGTGAACCGCGTGCTGAACGCGCCAGGCGTGTCGTCGTCGTCCAGCAGCCTGGCGACCCGCTCCCGTGCCGTCAGAGCCATGGCCATTGCCTTCCGCTCGTAGTGATCGCTGTATCAGCGTGGCGAAGCTTGTGCTCGGTCCCGGGCCTGACTGATCATAGGCGTTCCCGTAGGCGTGTCTCAGCGTTCCGCCAGCATGTACCAGTGCCATCAACGGTCATTTACGCCAGTTCGAGGTCGGTCTCCGGGAAATCGTCGCCAATACAAAGCAGGGGTTCGTTGGCCAGCCGGGCGACCGCGTAGGTCAAGCAGTCGCCGAAGTTCAGCCGGGCCTTGTGCCGCCCCTTACCGAACCGCAGATAGGCGTCGACGGCCTCCCGCCAGTGCCGGTCACCGAACGGAATCTCTTCGATGCTGAACTCGTCGAGCAGGCGGATGACAAGATCACGCGAGTCCCGGCCAAGCCTGGACGCGAGCACCAGTCCGGTCTCGGCGAGGGTAGGGGCGCCGATTCCCGCCGAGGTCGCAGCGGCCAGCTTGGTGATGAGTTCGGAGTGCCCGGGTTCGGCGAAGGTCACGGCGACCAGCGCAGAGCTGTCGACGATCACATCCCCTCCGGGCCGTAGCCGAGGATCTCGTCCTCTTCGCTCCTGCTGAGCCGGCGGCCGAGCTGGTCTTCCGGTATCCGGGGCCAGATCTCACGCTCAAGGAACCGTAGCGCGTGGGATTCCCGGTCGCCGGGACTGATCCGGTAGGCCAAACGCTGACGTCGCTCGGCGAGCGCACGGCGGATGGCCTCCGTCTTGGACTCGCCGGTCATGTGCGCCACTTCGGCGGCGAGCCGTTCAACTTCGTCGTTCTTGATGTTCAACGCCATATCAAAATCTTACACCAAATTTATACCATGGTGTAAAGATACAGCGGGGATTCCCCCCCGTGGCGCGGGCGGTCTATGGTTCTTGGGCAGGCTTCTCCCGGGAGGAGTGGACGGATGCGCGCGATCGTCGCCGGAGCAGGTATCGGCGGGCTCACCACGGCGCTCTCGTTGCACGCCGCCGGGATGGACGCGCTGGTGATCGACTCGGCGCCCTCGCTGCGGCCGCTCGGCGTGGGCATCAACCTGCTGCCGCACGCGGTGCGCGAACTGACCGAGCTCGGCCTCGGTGACGAGCTCGCCGCGACCGGCATCCCCACCGCGGAGTGGGTGCACTTTGACCGGCACGGCCACCGGATCTGGGGGTTCGCCAGCGGCCAGCAGCTGGGCTACCACTGGCCGCAATACTCCATTCACCGGGGCGAGCTGCAGATGATGCTGCTCGCCGCGGTGCGGGACAGGCTGGGGATCGGGGCCGTGCGGGTCGGCACCTCGTTCGTCTCGTTCGCCGATTCGCCCTTCGACGTCGAGGTGCGGATGCGCGATCGCGTTTCCGGCACCGTCTCGGCCCTGCGGGCCGACGTGCTGGTGGGCGCGGACGGGCTATACTCGGGCGTCCGCGCCCAGCTGCATCCGGACGAGCCGCCGCCGCGCTGGGGCGGCATCATGATGTGGCGCGGGCTGAAGGAGGGCGACCCCTTCCTGTCCGGCCGGACGGTGGCCGTCGCGGGCGCCAACGCGAACCTGAAGTTCGTCGCCTACCCGGTCTCGCGCCGGGCCGAGGAGCAGGGCCGGGCGCTGGTCAACTGGGTGGCCGAAGTCAGGCGGCCGGACTGGGCGGCCGCGGCGGACCGGGCGGACTGGAGCCGGCGGGGCCAGGCGAGCGACGTGCTGCCCTGGTTCGCGGACTGGAAGTTCGGCTGGCTGGACGTGCCCGCCCTGATCGCGGGCACACCGCAGATCCTGGAATACCCGATGGTGGACCGTGACCCGCTGCCGTTCTGGGGCCAGGGAGTCCCGTGGGGGCACGGCCGGGTCACGCTGCTCGGCGACGCGGCCCACCCGATGTACCCGATCGGGGCAAACGGCGGGTCGCAGGCCATCATCGACGCCCGGGTGCTCGCCTATTCCCTGGCCCGCGCGGCCACCCCGGCGGACGGCCTGGCCGCGTACGAGATGGCGCGGCGGGAGACGGTGAACGCGATCGTGCTCGCCTGCCGCGACATGCCCGCCGACCGGATGCTGCACCGGGTCAGCGTGCGGGCGCCCGAGGGGTTCGACCGCATCGAGGACGTGCTCAGCCCGGCCGAGCTGACGGCCTTCGACACCGCCTACCGCGCGACGACGTTGCAGGACGTCGCCGAGCTGAACGCCCGCGCCTCACTCAGCCCTTAGATAGACACTGAGCCCTTAGCTAGTCACCAGTGGTGCGTGGTCGCGTAGGAGTGGTTGACGATGATCTCGGTGTCCTCGGGCGGGGTGTACACCGACTGCACCGCGACCCGGCCGGGCCCGAACAGCCTGACCCAGATGCTGCGGTAGCTCCACCGGTTGTGCCAGAAGGCGAAGCCCATGTTCCGCGGGTACTCCAGGTGCAGGGCCATCCGGACCGACACGTCCCGGTACAGCAGGGCGCTCGGCTGGATCAGCAGGGTCTGGCCGGGCTGCAGGTCGCGGATGAACACGTTGCCCGGCGCGTGCAGGAGCAGCAGTCCCGGGGCCTCGTGCGCGCCGAAGACGTCGCCGAACTGGCCCATCGGGTAGTGAATCTCCCGGTCGTTGCTGTCCTGCCCGGTCTCGTACCAGACATCAGAGGGATACCAGTCGTACTTGATGTTGCCGGTGGCGGTGAGGAACCGGTGCTCGCGGACCCAGATCTGCTGGCCGCGCTGCATCGGCAGCGCCACCACCTCGCCGGCGTGGTTGTCGGACAGCGCGAGGTGCCCGGGGCCGCGGCCCTCGACCATGATCAGCGGCATGCCCGCCATCTGGCGGTTCCAGGCGCCGCGCATCGGCATGTTGATCAGCCGGGTCTGCGGCTCGGTCCACAGCAGCACGTGGTGGGAGAAGTAGACCCAGTCGTTCGGCGCGAGGTTGAACTCGGCCACCGGGACGGTGGTGCCCGCGATCTGCACGTGGGACTGGCCGAACTGCAGCCGCGCCATGTCCTTGATGGCCGGCTGCTCGACCCACCCGGAGTCGCTGACCGAGGACCTGATGTCGACCGGCGCCCCGCACAGCGGGCAGGTAGGAGCGTTCGGGTCACTCGGCTGCCGGCAGTACCGGCAAATGTACGTATTCATCCCGGCCTCTTGAGGGGGTTCACTCGGCGTGGTGGTGGACGTACATCGACTGGATGCCGACCCGGCCGGGGCCGGTCATCTCCGCGAGGTACATGCCGTGCCGCATCATGCCGGTCTTCAGCGGCATCTGCGCGGCCTGCATCTGCACCGAGGAATCCTTGTACAAGAACCCGCCCGGCTCGACCAGGATCTTCTCGTTCGGCTGCAAGGTCCGCTCGAGCACGTTGCCGTTGCCGTGCAGCAGCAGCATGCCGGGCGCGCCGGCCGTGACGAACCGGTCCATGTACATGCCGCTGCCGCCGTGCAGCAGGTTGACCAGGCCCTTGATCCGGACGAAGGAGTACTGGACGCTGTGCGAGGCCACCAGGAAGGCGTGCTCGCGGACGTCGAGCTCCATGCCGGGGTGCAGCGGCAACACGACGAGCTCACCCGGCGCGTCCCGGGAGAACGCGATGCGGCCCGGGCCGTTCGCCACCGTCACGATGTGCGGCATGCCGCCGATCGTGCGCTTCATCCCGCCGCCGGTGTTCAGCGACGACAGCGGGACCGACTCGTCCTTCCACAGCAGCACGTGGTGCTCGAAGTAGACACCGTCCCGCGGGTGCAGGGAGATCTCCGCCACCGGGACGAGCTCGCCCTCCACCTGGCAGGTGCTGCCGGAGAACTGGAACTCCACCATGTCGCGCAGCCGGGGGGCCTCGCGCCAGCCGGAGTCGCTGACCTTGTCCCGCTCGTCGAGCGGAGCGCCGCACATCTGGCAACTAGTGGTGCCTGGCTGGTTCTGGGCGTGGCACCACTTGCACTGGATCATTTCCACGCTCGGAAGATAGCAGCAAAGTACCTTTGACAACGCCTTCTGTCTCAAACTCCGGACCCGGTATGGTGCTGTCATGGCACTGCTCGGGCGGGAGTTCATCGCCGTACCTGATGACCGCAAAGGTCAGATCGTCTTCAAATGGCCGGACATCACTATCCGTCGCTATACGCGTGCGATCGTCAACGCGGACGAGATGGCGATGTTCGTCAACACGGGCCAGGTCGTGCAGACCCTGGGCCCAGGCCGGCACCAGATCGACGCCAACGAGCTGCCTGGGCTCGGCGCGATCATCGACGCTGTCAGCGGCGGGAACGCCTACCGGGCGGAGCTGTACTTCGTCGGCACCCGGGAGTTCACCGGCTTCAAGTTCGGCGGCCGGGTGGACGACGTGCAGGACCCGCGGACCGGCCTGGTCGTCACGCTGCGCGTGTTCGGCGACTACGCCATGCACGTGGCCGATCCGGTGCGGCTGGTGACCAACCTGACCTCGACGGTCGACGTCACCGACAACGACCGGATCACCGGCTGGGTCGCGGACCAGCTGCTCAAGGTGCTGCGGACGCACGTCACCACGCAGATCCTGCGCAACGGCTGGCCCATCCTGGGCCTGATGGCGTACTCGGCCGAGATCGAGCAGGCCACCATCGAGGCGGCCAACGGCCAGCTTGCCGCCTACGGCGTCCAGCTGACCCGGATGGGCAACTTCGACGTCAACCTCTCCCCCGAGGACGAGAAGCAGCTCAAGCAGCTGGCCAAGGACACGAGTTACTCCCAGCTGGCCGGCGGCTTCCAGAACTACGCCCAGGGCGAGATGGCCCTCGGCGCGGGCCAGGGCATGGCCCAGGGCGGCTCCGGAGTCGACGGCGCGTTCCTCGGGGCCGGCTTCGGGATGGCCAGCGGCCTGGGCATGCAGCAGGCCAACCAGCTCGCCCAGCAGCAGGCCGCTCAGCAGGCCGCGGCCCAGCAGGGGGTGCCTTACGGCCAGCAGCCGCAGCAGGCCCCTTACGGGCAACCGCCCCAGGCTGCTCCGCCCCCCCAGGCTCCGCCACCACCTCAGGCTCCGCCGCCTCAGGTTCCGCAAGCTCCGACGCCGACCACCTTGGCGGGACCGGTGTGCGCGTCGTGCCAGGCGGCGAACCCGGCGGGAGCGCGGTTCTGCATGGGCTGCGGCCAGCCGCTGGCACCCGTGGTCGCGCACTGCACCGAGTGCGGCACCGAACTGCCCACTGGCGCTCACTTCTGCGCGGGCTGCGGCACCAGAGTCGGCGGCTGAGCGCTCAATAATTAGAACGCCCGCGGCGCGCGATCTGGATCGCGCGCCGCGGGCGTCGTTTGCGGTGGGGTTTAGTAGACGGTGACGTTCGAGGCGTGCAGGGCCTGGTACCAGGCGACGTAGTCCTGCGGGGTGGTGCCGTAGTCGGCGCCGGGCTGGAGCAGGTTCGCCACCGTGACGAAGTCGGTCAGCATCGCGGTGTAGGCGG
>JBEKGC010000056.1:0-35338 GCA_050013055.1 Streptosporangiaceae bacterium | reverse complement strand
CCCGATAGGGTACCAAAATCGCCACGAGGGCCGAATCATCCACCGAATACTTATCATCGTCGTACTGGCGATCGAATGATCGTTGCCGGTGGGACGGCGCGGACCGGTGAGATAGCACGGGGCGGGGGCGGGGGGCAGCGGCCGGATCTGGTCCAGCGGATCCGTCTTAACCAACCCCGCGCCGACGACGGCATCTGCTCGCAGCACCCAGCTCAACAAGGGTCCCGTCTGCACCGCGCCCCTGGATGGGCGTTTGCCTCAGATAAGAGAAGCCTTAATTCGCGTTCGCCCGCTTCGCCGGGGAAGGCATAGTCTCAAGTTCAGGTAAGCGTGCCTGGCGAGGGGAGACGAAGCCAGATGAGCGGCAACGCCGACGATGCCCTTGACGTGCTCCGCGGTGTGTGGAGCGCCCAGGGGCAGACCGCCGAGGACGTCGAGGAGGCCTGCGGCACCACCAAGTCCTGCAAGCGGATGACTGACGTGGGCTTCGACGGCCTGGCCGAGGAAACCGACGGCGACCTGAGGCTCGCCTGGCGAACCCAGCTGGCCCGCGAGGGCAAGCTGAACCCGGCCGCGGGTAGCGTGCGGGACCTGGTCATGCCGCCGGCCGAGGTCCGTTAACTGACCCGCGATGCCGCGATCCCGGCGGCGAGGAGCACCTGACCATGAAGTCCCCGGAGACCGTCGGCGAGCTGACCGAGGTCTTGCGGCAGGGCGGGTACCTGGCTGACCGCGGGCTGGCCACGGCGCTGTTCGTCGCGCTGTCGCTGAACCGGCCCATCTTGCTCGAAGGTGAGGTCGGGGTGGGCAAGACCGAGGTCGCCAAGGTCATGGCCTCGGTTTTTGGCCGGCGGCTGATCCGGCTGCAGTGTTACGAGGGCATCGACACCAACCAGGCCCTGTATGAATGGGATTACGCCCGTCAGATGCTGCACATCCGGGCGCTGTCCGAGCACCAGCTGGCCGGACCGGACGGATCCGAAGCGGTCGACAAGCTGTTCGGGCCCGCGTTCCTGCTGGAGCGGCCGCTGCTTGAGGCGGTCCGGGCCGGTGACCAGGCCGTCCTGCTCATCGATGAGATCGACCGGGCCGACGACGAGTTCGAGGCCTTCCTGCTGGAGATCCTCTCCGACTTCCAGATCAGCATCCCCGAGATCGGTACCGTCAAGGCGGAGCGGCCGCCGCTCGTGGTGCTCACCTCCAACCGGACCAGGGAACTGCACGACGCGCTGAAGCGACGCTGCCTGTACCACTGGATCGGCTACCCGGCCGCCGAGCGCGAGGTCGAGATCGTGCTGATCAAGGAGCCGGGCATCTCGGCGACGCTGGCCCGCAAGGTGGTCAGCGCCGTCCAGCGGCTCCGCGAGCTGGATCTGGCCAAGCCGCCAGGAGTAGCCGAGACCATCGACTGGGCCCGCACCCTGGATTTCCTCGGCGAGACGGACCTGGACCCCCGCAGTGCGCAGGACACGCTCGGCGCCGTGGTCAAGGACCGGGACGATCTCGACGTCGTCCGGGACAACCTGCAGGAGATCACCTCCGGTGCCCGGAGTGCCTGACCCGGACGGCGCACCGTTCGTCAGCCTGCTGGCGAACTTCGCCGGCGAACTGCGCGCGGCCGGGCTCGCGGTCGGTTCCGGGGACGTGCTGGTGTACTGCTCCGCGCTGGGCCGGCTTGATCCGGCCGACCTGGTCGACCTGTACTGGGCGGGGCGGACCACGCTGGTCAACCGGCACGACGACATCGCCGCCTACGACCAGGTGTTCCGCCGTTTCTTCCTGGCGGCCCAGGAGCCGGCCCAGGACATGCTCACCCTCATGCTGCGGGCGTCGGCGCAGGCGCAGGGCGCGCTGGCCCTTCCCGCCACCGAGCCGGGCACCGATGAGCACGAAGACGAAGCCGTGCTGGGCTGGATGGCCTCCGACGTCGACGCGCTGAAGCACAAGTCGTTCGCGGCCTGCACGCCGGAAGAACTCGCGGCCCTGCGCCGGATCATGACCAGGATCAGGCTGACCCCGCCGCGCCGCCGGACCAGGCGCAGCGCCCCGGCGCGGACCGGATCCCGTCCGGATCCGCGCCGGACGGTCAGGGAATCGATGCGCACGCACGGCGAGCCGGCCCGGCTGTACTGGCGGCGGCGCAAGGTCCGGCTGCGGCCGCTGATCCTCATTCTCGACATATCAGGCTCCATGGCCGATTACTCCCGCAGCCTGCTGCAGTTCGCGCACTCGGCCAAACGGTCAGGCGGACGAGTCGAGGTCTTCTGCTTCGGCACCCGGCTGACCCGGGTGACCGGGGCGATGGAATGCCGCCGCCCGGATGAGGCACTCGAGCGGGCCGCGCGGGCCGCCTTCGACTGGGACGGCGGCACCAGGATCGGCGACTGCCTGAACGCGTTCGTTCGCGGCTGGGCCCGGCGCGGCCTGTGCCGCGGCGGCGTGGTCGTCATCTGTTCCGACGGACTTGAGCGGGGAGACCCGGACGTCCTGGCCGCGGCGATGGAGCGGCTGTCCTTGCTGAGCCACCGGCTGGTCTGGCTGAACCCGCACAAGGGCGACGACCGGAATTTCCGGCCGAGCACGCTCGGCATGATGGTCGCCGCCCCGCACATCGACCTGCTGCTGTCCGGACATGATCTGAATAGCCTGGAGAAACTCGCTGCCCTGCTGCCAGGGCTGAACTGACGGGAGAGTGCCGGTGAGGTGGAGTGTGGGGGTGCAGGCCGAGGGCGACCAGGTGATGTCCCGCGAGCAGGTCGTCGAACTGGCCGATGCCGTGGCCGTGGCCGGCGGCATCGCCACCGGGATCGGCTCGAACCGGTACGGCGCCCAGCTGATCGTGGAGGCTGACAGCCGCGAAGAGGCGATCGCCAAGGCGTCGCGGGAGTTCGCCCGGGCCGCGGCCAGGGCGGGTCTTCCGGCCGCCCCGGTGGTGCGGACCGAAGCGATCAGCGAGGATGATCCGGCTCGGATCGCTGGCTGGCTACCCGTTCGAGGGGCCTCGCCTGCTGGCCGGCTGGACCCCGCCGCCGGCCACGGCGGCGGTGTACGTGATCGCGTACAAGCCCGACCCGGACACCAAGCCGGACCGGTATGCCGTCATCTACGTGGACCACTCCGCCGACCTGAGGACCGAGCGGTTCCCCTTCCAGCACCCCCGAGCGCACTGCTGGATCAAGCGCGCCGGATCCAAGTACAAGGTCTACATCTGCAGCTACGAGATCCCCGGCGGCGCTCAGGGCCACCGGGAGCAGATCGTCAGGGAACTCACCGCGATCTACCGGCCGCGCTGCAACGACCAGCAGTACGACCAGGCCTGGAAGGACGCGTGGATCGGCAGTTCCACGTCCGTCTCCCCCGGCCTGGCCCAGGACCCGAAGGGTCCTGATGCTCCGCCGGGCTAGCTCAGGACCCCCTGCCGTCAGGACTCTGACCGGAAGCCGACCGCGTCGAGCAGGCGCGAGCGGCGTGTCCCCGAGGCCGGGCGGGCCGGCTCAGGCACCGCGGGCTGCTCGGGCCGGGGGGTCACGCCGGTCACGATGCCCTCGGCCATGTCGTACAGCAGCGGCAGCGCGCCGGCGACCACCCCGCCGGTCTCGTTGATGTGGCCGACCCCGGGCCCGATGAGCTCGGCGTGACCCACGATGGTCCTGACGGTCTCCGCGCACTCCTCCAGGTTCCCGGCGATCCGGGTCAGCAAGCTGCCCACCCAGAACAGGTAGAACGCCAGTCCCGCGATCAGCAGGACGACATCGATGACCGTAAAAACGACCAGTCCCGTCATCAGGATTTCACCTTTCCGAGCACCCGGCCGAGGAACAGGTGGTGCTGAAGGCCCTCCGCGAGGACCGCTTCGACACCGGTGGCCACCTGCGGGATCAGCACGGTGTCCGAGGTATTCGCGGCGGCCGCCTTGAGCGTGTCCCTGACCGTGACGACCCGGCGGTCAATGACCTTCACCAGGTAGATGAGCAGGCTGAGCAGGGCGGCGACGGCGACCACCACGACCAGGCCGAGAATGTTCGCGATCGTCCACAGGTTGTGCTCGGTCGATGACATGGCCAGCGTGTGCATCGCTATCCTCCTAGCCTGGCCCGGCCGCGCTGCAGGCCGCCGATGATGATCGTGGCGTGCTCGATGGTGGTGCGCAGCGCGGCCAGCGGCGCGGTGTTCTCGACCGCGTCGGTCAGTGCGTCGTTGATCTTCGGCGCCTCGTGGCCGATCGAGCGGGCGAGCAGCAGGATCGGCACCACGAGGGCCACCACCACCACGACGATCACGATGCCGATCGTGTAGCCCACCACCCATCCGGTGGTCGACGTCCCAGCGGCCAGGACATGCGATTCCATCTCACGGCTCCTTCGGGTCAGACCGTTTCGCAGAAGTCGCGGACCGGCTTCAGGTTCGCGTTTACCGAGGTCAGCCTGGCGGGGACGGTGCTGGTCAGCTGAGCGACGGCCTGCACTCCCCCGGTGGTGGCGACCAGTGTCTTGCGCACGGCCCGCAGGTGGAAGATGACCCTCAGCAGGCCCACCGCGGTCACCGCGATGATCAGCGCGGCGATGATGACGGTCGCCCAGGCGGCTGCCGGCATGACCGATCTCCTCTCTCTCCGAAAAATTCTGTCCGAGAAATGTTCTAGCCGAGCAGCTTCGCGACGGAGCCCGCGTACCTGACCGCGCCGACCGAGACGTCCCTGATCGTGGTGTCGGTGACGGCCAGCGCCTCCGGCACGCCGTTGAGCTCGCCGATCAGGGCCACCCCGCCCGCCAGGACGTCGTCGGCCGCGCCGCGGATCCGTTCCACCGCGGCGAGCACCCGGTTCAGCAGGAAGATCACGACCGGCAGGACCACCAACAGCAGGATGGCATTTCCGATCCACCACAGGACCATGACTGTTTCTCCTCAGCTCGCGGGCTGGTAGGGAAGGAAGAAGCGGCGGAAGACCCGGCTCAGCGCCATCACCGCGGCCCGCAGGCCCAAGGTGATGCCCCGGGCGGGCGAGGCGCTGGCGGCCGCGAGCTGCTCGACCGACTCGCCGCGCTCGATGCGCTGGATCCGGTCCTGCATGTTCGTGGCGAAGTCCCGCATGAGCACCGACGAGACGTCGGAGATCATGCCGCGGCCGTACTGCGCCGCGGCGCCCGACAGCTGCAGGTCCTGGGCCACGGCGACCTTGGTGCCGCGGCCCGCGCGGGTCAGCGTCGCCGTCACGACCATGGCGGCCTGACCGCGCCCCTTCTCGTCGGCGCCGGCCGCGTGCACCACCACGCGCTTGGCGGCCTCGTCGCGTTCGGTGATATCCGCCGTGCCGGCGAACCGCATCCGGACCGGGCCCATCCGGATCGCGACCGTGCCCTGGTACTTTTCGTTACCGAGATCCTCGGTCAGCGCCGCGCCGGGCAGGCACGTGGCCACCTGGGGGATGTTCTCGAAGAACTGCCAGACCTTCTCGACCGGCTCAGCGACCTCGAACTCATTCTTGATCAGCATCGGGTCTCTTCCTTCACGTAGGCACCGGGGTCCTTCTCGAACGTCCGGCGGCAGCCGGCGCAGCAGAAGTAATAGTCCGCGCCGTGGTAGCTCACCGGGCGGCCGTCCGCGACGGCTACCGTCATCCCGCATACCGGGTCAGTCGCCTCAGCCGGCCGCGAAGCGCGCGGGATTCCCTCCGCCCCGGCCTGCTCCGCGACGGCGATGCCGGGTCCGGCCAGCGCGCCGGCGGCGCGCAGCTGGACCAGCTCGGCGAGGATGGCCACCGCGATCTCCTGATGGGTCGTGCTGCCCAGGTCCAGGCCGGCCGGCACCTTCACCCGGTCGATCTGCTCTTGGGACACCCCCCGGTCGGTGAGGTAGCCGAGCACCGCGGCCCCCCGCCGCCGCGACCCGACCAGGCCGAGGTAGGCGGGCCCGGCGGCGACCGCTCGCTCCATGACCGCCTCGTCATCGTGGCCTTGAGTCGCCACGATGACCATGGAGCGCTGGTCCGCATGCCCGGTCGCGAAATCGTGACCGCGGAGCACTTCGGCCCGCCAGCCCAGGGTCCCGGCCATGCTGGCCAGGGCGCGGGTCATCGGGGACGCGCCGACGATCACCAGGTGCGGGGGCGGCAGCACGGGCTCGATGTAGACCTCGAGCGCGCCTTCGCTCTGGCAGGAGATCGGGACCACGGTCATGCCGTCAGGGACCGCCGCGCCGAACTGCTCGGGGGTGCCGAGCAGCAGCAGCTTGGCCGTGCCCGCCGCCATGACCCGCTGCGCCTCGCGGATCACGACCGGCTCGGCGCAGGCACCGCCGATCCAGCCGTGCAGCTCGCCCTCGGCGGTGATGATCGCGCGCGAACCCGACTGGCTCGACGAAGGGCCCTGACGCCAGACCACCGTCGCCAGCGCGAACGGCTGCCCGCGGCGGGTCAGCTCGCCCATCTCCTGCAGGACACCCAGGCCTTCCATCAGCTGCTCACTCATCCGACTTCACCGGAGGTGCGCCGGAGACGTCGCGGCGATAGGTGATCGCCTCCCAGACCCGGTCCGGTAGCAGCGGCATGTCGATGTTGCGGACGCCGGTGCCCGACAGGGCGTCGATCACCGCGTTGACGAAGGCCGCCGGGCCGCCGACCGCGGCGCACTCGCCGATGCCCTTGGCGCCGATCGGGTGGTGCGGGCACGGGGTGACGACCTCGCTGTGCAGCTCGAAGCCGGGTGTCTCCCAGGCGGTGGGCAGCAGGTAGTCCATGTAGTTCGAGCCGACGCAGTTGCCGTCGGCGTCGAAGGTGATGAACTGCATGCTGGCCATCGCGTAGGCCTCGGTCAGCCCGCCCATGATCTGCCCCTCGACGATCATCGGGTTGATCCGGACCCCGCAGTCGTCCACCGCGACCATGTTGAGCACGTCCCAGACACCGGTGCCCGGGTCGACCTCGACGGTGACGATGTACACGGCGAACGGCCAGGTGAGGTTGGGCGGGTCGTAGTAGGCCGTGTTCTCGAGGCCGGGTTCCATGCCATCGGGCATGTTGCTGTACGCGGCCATCGCGCATTCCTGGATGGTGACGCCGCGATCGGGGGCGCTGCGGACGTAGAACCGGCCAAGCTCCCACTCGACGTCTTCTTCCGACACCTCGAGCAGGTGGGCGGCCAGCTTGCGGGCCTTGGCCCGGATCTTGCGTGACACCATCGCGATCGCCGCGCCGGCCACCGGCGTGCTGCGGGAGGCGTAGGTGCCCATGCCGAACGGCGCCGTGTCGGTGTCGCCTTCCTCCACCACGATGTCATCAGCCGGGATGCCGAGCTCGTGCGCCACGATCTGGGCCCAGGTCGTCTCGTGACCCTGGCCCTGGCCGCGCGCGCCGGTCCTGACGATGGCCTTGCCGGTCATGTGGATCTTGAGCTCGGCGGAGTCGAACATCTTGATGCCGAGGATGTCGTACTCGCGGCTGTTGCCCGCGCCCAGCGGCTCGGTCATCGTGGAGATGCCCAGGCCGAGCAGTTTGCCCCGGGCCCTGGCCTCGGCCTGCCGCTGCCGGAAATCGGCATAGCCGACGGCCGCCAGCCCGATGTCGAGGCACTTGGCGTACTGCCCGGAGTCGGTCAGGAAGCCGAACGGGGTGCGGTGCGGGAAGTCGTCGTCCCGCACGAAGTTCATCCGCCGGAACTCCGCCTGGTCCATGCCGAGGTCGTCCGCCGCGGCCTGGACCATCCTCTCCTGGAAGAACATCGCCTCGGTGACCCGGAACGAGCACCGGTACGCCACCCCGCCCGGCGCCTTGTTGGTGTAGGTGCCGCGCGCGGTCAGATGCGCGACCGGGATGTCGTAGGCGGCGAACGCGGAGTGCATCAGCCCGATCTTGAACTTGCTCGGCTGGGCGTCGGCGAAGAACGCGCCGTGGTCGGCGTCGGTGTGCATGCGGATGGCGAGGATCTTGCCGTCGCGGCGCAGCGCCATCTCGCCGTCCAGGTAGACGTCCCTGGCGAAGCCGGTGGAGATGAGGTTGCCCGTCTTGTCCTCGATCCACTTCACCGGGCGTTCGAGCAGGATCGAGGCCAGGATCGACATGACGTAGCCCGGGTAGACGGGGACCTTGTTGCCAAAGCCGCCGCCGATGTCCGGGGAGATGATCCGGATCATGTGCTCAGGGATCTCGGCCACCAGCGCGACCGCGGCCCGGATGATGTGCGGCGCCTGCGTGGTCATGTACACGGTGAGCTTGGAGGTGGCCCGGTTGTAGTCCGCGATCGAACCGCAGCACTCGATCGGCGACGGGTGCGAGCGCGGGTAGTGCAGCTTCAGCTTGGAGATCACGTCCGCCTGGGCGAAGGCCCGGTCGGTACCGGCCGCGTCGCCGACTTCCCAGTCGTAGATGACGTTGCCCTGCTGACCTTCCTTGTCATCGCGGATGACGGGCGCGCCGTCGGCGACCGCCTGGACCGGGTTGACGATGACGGGCAGCGGCTCGTAGTCGACGACGATGGCCTCGCACGCATCCTTGGCGATGTAGGGATCGTCGGCGATGACGCAGGCCACTTCCTGGCCCTGGAACCGCACCTTGTCGGTGGCCAGCACCGCCTGGGTGTCATAGGACAGGGTCGGCATCCAGGCCAGGTTCCTCGTCGCCATCATCTCGCCGGTGAGGACCAGGTGCACGCCGGGAATGTCCCAGGCCTTGCTGGTGTCGATGGACCTGATCCGCGCGTGCGCCAGCGGGCTGCGCAGGATCTCCAGGTGCAGCATGCCGGGCAGCGTGATGTCGTCGGTGTAGTTGCCCTTGCCGCGGATGAAGCGGTTGTCCTCGACGCGCTTGCGGCTCGCGCCCAGGCCGCCGATCTTGATCTCGTCCAGTGCCTGCGACACGTCCTGCCCCTCCTAAGACCTAAGCTTCTCGGCCGCCCACAACACCGATTTCACGATGTTCTGGTAGCCGGTGCAGCGGCAGAGATTGCCCGACAGCGCCCACCGCACCTCTTCCTCGGTCGGGTCCGGGTTGGCGTCGAGCAGCGCCTTGGCCGCCATCATCATGCCCGGCGTGCAGAACCCGCACTGCAAGCCGTGCTCTTCCTTGAAGCCCTCCTGCAGCGGGTGCAGCTCGCTGGCGGTCGCCATGCCCTCGACGGTGCTGATCTCGTGCCCGTCGGCCTGCACGGCCAGCATCGTGCAGGACTTCACGGCCTGGCCGTCGACCAGGACGGTGCAGGCGCCGCAGCTCGTGGTGTCGCAGCCCATGTGCGTGCCGGTCAGGCCGAGCCCGCGGCGGATCAGGTGGGCCAGCAGCAGCCGCGGCTCCACCTCGGCGATCTTCTTCTCGCCGTTGACCGTGAACTTGATCCGGCGGACCGGGACCTCGGCACCTGCGGCCTCGCCGTCGTGATCGTCGTAGACAAGCGTCATGTCAGGCCGCCCTTTCCGCTGCCGCCTCCTGGCGGCTCAAGATGCGCAGCACAAAGGTCCGCACCATGTGCCGCTTGTACTCGGCGCTGCCCCTGTGGTCGGTCCTTGGCCGCGATGCCTCAGCCGCGAGTTCGGCGGCCTGCCCGATGCTGTCCGGGGTCAGCGGCCGCCCGACCAGCGCGTCAGCCGCCGCGGTGGCGCCGATGGTCGAGCCGCCGACCCCGGTCAGGGCGATACCCGCCCGGGTCACGGTGTCGCCGGTCGTCTCCACCGCCACCGCGACCCCGACGGTCGCGAAATCGCCGACCCGGCGTTCCAGCTTGAGGTAGCCGCCGGCCCGGACTCCCCGCGCCGCTGGTATCACGGCCTCGACCGCGATCTCGTCCGGGTCCAGGACGTTCTGAAACGGCCCGGTGACGAAATCGGCGAGCGGGATCGTGCGCTGGCCGCGCGGTCCTTGCGCCACCACCGAGCCGCCGAGGGCCAGCACGACCGAGGCCCAGTCACCTTGCGGGTCGGCGTGACACAGCGAGCCGACGAGCGTGCCCCGGTTGCGGACGATGGGATCGGCGATCACCGGCGCCGCCGCGGCCATGGTGGGCTGCGTGGTTTTCAGCAGCTCTGACCGCGCCAGGTCGGCGTGCCGGCACAGGGCGCCGATACGCACGCTGCCGTCCGCTTCTGTCCGGTGGTAGCCGAGGCCCCCGATGTTGTTGATGTCCACGACGAGCTCAGGCGACGCGAAACGCAGCTTCATCAGCGGCACCAGGCTCTGGCCGCCGGCCAGCACCTTCGCGTAGTCCCCGCCGTCGTGCAGCAGGCCGATCGCTTCGTCGAGCGAACGCGGCGCCTCGTAGCGGAACCGCGACGGATACATAGGTTCCTCCTGGTGTCTGGGAAGGGGAGGGTCCTGACCGGAGGAGAACCTAGTGTCCGGGGTCGGCCACGGCCACCGGGAGCGAGTCTTCCTCGGGATCCGGTCGCGGCTGCTGGTGCGGCGGCCACGGCCCGGCCACCGGCTGCCCGGCGACCTTGAGGTAGTCGATCAGCTCGGGCCAGGCCCAGACGGTCGGACTCTTCCCGGTCTTCGGAGCGTTCTCGATCAGCTCGTAGAGCCGCGGGTTACCGCGGCTGTGCCCGTCAGATTCAATCCGCATGCCGCATGCTCCTGCTCTGGACAAGCGCCATCGCCTGTTAACCCGTCACATGATCCGCTGACCCATGCCGACCCGCAATACACGAATAAGTGCTTACTTAAGGCATAACTACCAGGCATTATATCACTTTGCGCCGGATTAGCTCCAGATAGTGACGTAAACCGGCGGCCGGAACCGCGAGGGCGGAACCCCGCCAGCCGGGGAGCGCATCAGGTGCATCGCCTCCGGCGTGCCCAGATAACGGCGGAACGAACTGGCCGCGATGCTCTGGTGCTGCCGTTCGAGCAGCGTGGCGTACCAGCACGCATCCATCCGGCAGCCGGGCAAGTCTACGCGGGAAAGCTCGCCGCGGCGCAGCTGTTGGGTGACAAGGTGCTCGACCGCGGGCGCCACGCCCGTGCCGCCGGCCGCCGCCGCCCAGGCAGCGGTCTGATTCGGGAAGACCCGGACCTGATCCTCGGGAATGCTCAGGCCGGTCAGCATCTGCCCGGTCTCGCTGCCGGGATCGGTCCCCGACGGATCGACGAACCACAGCCACTGGCGCGGGTTACCGCGCAGCCGGGGCCGGCCCGCCGTCACCACGACAAGCCGGTACTTGAAGATCGGCTCGGTCGCCAGGGCGAGGGTCGCGTCGTCGGGAACGGCGGGCGCGAGCGCGACGTCCGCGAGCCGGTTGGCGACCAGGACGCTCATTTCCTTGGTCACCGCGACGCCGGCCGAGACTTCGACCGTGCCGGGAAAACGCTTGCTGAAGGCCTCCGTCAGCGGGCTGACCACGAACTCCGCGATCGTGGACGTGGACACCACGCGCAACTGCTCGGGGGCTCCCTGCGCGGCCCGCACCGCCGCGTGCGCCTCGGCGCCGAGCACGACGATCTGGGACGCGGTGGCCAGCAGCCGGGAGCCGCCCGCGGTCAGCGACATGCCGGCCGGCCCGCGGGTGACCAGCTGATCGCCAAGGTGCAGCCGCAGGGCGGACAGCGCCTGGGAGACGGCTGACTCGCTGACGCCAAGCGCGTTGGCGGCGGCGGTCACCGAGCCGAGGCGGGCCACCATGACAAACGCGTTGAGCTGGGTAAGCGTCATGATATTTGCCATTATGCCCCGCTGACCGGACAGTAATGTCCGGTCCGCATCGGACCGGACAGGCCAGGCCAGGAACCGCGTCTTACCTGATGGCGAGGATGGCCCGCGCCGCTACGTCTCGCAGCCTGGCCCGCAGCGCCGCGCCCGCGGCCCGGTCGGTGTGCGCCTCGACCATCCTCAGCCCCGTGCCCGGCAGCGCCTTGGTCAGGTCGGCGGGTTGTTCGAGACGCTGATAGGGCAGGCCGAAGGCTTCCGCCAGGTGCTGCAGCCCGGCGCCATGAGGGGTGCCGAAGATCCGCTCGAAAGAGCCGGGGAAGGCGGCCTGTTCCAGGGTCGAGAAGATGCCCCCGCCGTCGTTGTTGACCACGACCAGGCACAGGTCCGGGCGCGGCTCGCCTGGCCCGAGCGCCAGGCCGGGCGCGTCATGGAGCAACGTCAGGTCGCCGAGCAGGGCGAACGCCGGGCCGCCGCGGGCCAGCGCCGCCCCGATGGCCGCCGACGTGGTGCCGTCGATGCCGCTGGCCCCGCGGCTGGCCAGGATGCGCAAGTCGTCCCGCGGGACGAGATGACAGTCAATATCCCGAACGGGCAGGCTTGATCCGGTCCAGAGCAGGGATCCTGCCGGGATCTGGGCGCCCAGATCCCGGGCCAGCCGGGGTTCGGTCAGGGTGCCGGAGTCGTCGAGCATGGCGTTGACGGCGTCCCTGGCCACATCGTCTGCCCGTCGCCAGTCCGCCAGCCAGCTGCCGCAGGCCCCGTCATCTCGCGCCCCAGGTGACCCGGGCACGGCGGTCAGCCTGATCGCGGGCGCCACGTCGGTCGCGGCCCGCTGCGGGTCGGCCCAGCGGCCGGGGCCTTGCGCGATGACCACGTGCCTGGCCTGCCCCGGGCCGAGCAGGGCGGACTGCGGCCGGGAAAGGCCGGGCCGGCCCGCCGACACGATCAGGTCAGGGGCGTGCGCCGCCATGAAATCGTGCGTGCCCAGGACGTACTGGTAGGCGGACAACGCGTTCGGCCCGTGCCTGGCTCCGGACGACGGCTCCGCGAGCACCGGCCAGCCGGCCCGCCCGGCCAGCTCGACCAGCGCGGCGGCGTCGTAGTCGCCGTCTCCGCAGACCACCACGCCGCGTTCGGTCCAGGGCAGCTCGAGTTCGGCCCGCCGGGAGTGACCCGATGCGAAACTCGTCCACGGCCTGCCGTCCGGACGCCCGTCCAGGGGCTCCGGCCAGTCCGGCTCCCCCGCCCCGCCCGGGACGAGCGGCTCGCGGAAGGCCAGGTTGAGGTGGACGGGCCCGGCCAGGCCGCCCGCCTGGCCGGACGCGTGCGCCCAGGCCTGGCAGGCCAGCGAGCGCCAGTACCCGGCCATCGGTGGCCCCGCCTGCGGTGCCCCGCTCTCGCAGAACCAGCGCACCGCCGTGCCGTACAACTTGACCTGGTCGATCACCTGGTTCGCGCCGGTCCCTCTCATCTCGGCAGGCCGGTCGGCGGTGAGCAGGAGCAGCGGGACGGCGGACTCATCCGCCTCGATCACCGCCGGGTGGAAGTTGGCCGCCGCCGTGCCCGAGGTGCACAGCACCGCGACCGGCAGGCGGCTGGCCTTGGCCAGCCCGAGCGCGGTGAACGACGCGGACCGCTCATCGATCCGCACGTGCAGCCGGATCAGGCCGCGGCGCTGCGCCTCGGCGAAGGCCATGGCCAGCGGCGTGCTGCGTGAGCCGGGCGCCAGGACCACCTCGCGCAGCCCGCACCTGACCAGCTCGTCGGTGAAGGAGATCCCGAACGCGGTGGACGGATTCACTGGTCATACGCTCCGCTGTCCGGCAGGTACCTGGCCGCCGCCCGCGCCCGGTCCCGCCACGGGCCCGGATCGGTTTCCCAGCGGGCCAGCTGAGCCGGATCGACGGCCGGGCGGCGGACCGGCAGCTCGCCCGCCTCGGGCGCCAGCGGGTCGGCGGTGACATCCCCGGCGAGCAGTGACATCGTGCCCAGGCCGCAGGCGTACGGCAGCTCGGGCAGCGCGGCCGCCAGTGCCACCCCGGCGGCGAGCCCGACCGAGGTGTCCACCGCGCTCGACACCACCACGGGCAGCCCGCAGGCCTCCGCCACCCGCAGGGCGGCGCGGACCCCGCCGAGCGGCTGCACCTTCAGCATGACGATGTCCGCCGCGCCCGCGGCCCGGACCCGCAGTGGGTCCTCGGCCCGGCGGATGGATTCATCGGCGGCCACCGGGACGTCGGTTTCCCGGCGCAGCTGGGCGAGCTCCTCCAGCGTGGCGCAGGGTTGCTCGGCGTATTCAAGCCCGAACCTGGCCAGCTGCCTGAGCATGCGCGCGGCCTGATCCACCTGCCAGCCGCCGTTGGCGTCGACCCTGATCCTGCCGTCTGGCCCGAGCGCCTCGCGGACCGCCTCGACCCGCTCGATATCGTCGGCTTCGGACTGACCGCGTTCGGCCACCTTCACCTTGGCCGTCCGGCAACCCGAGCCGGCCACGATCCTGGCCGCCTGCTCGGGCCCGACCGCGGGGACGGTCACGTTCACCGGGATCCGGTCCCTGACCGCAGGCGGCCAGCCCTGGGTGGCCGATTCGATCGCGCTGGCCAGCCACCGGGCGCTTTCCTTCGGCCCGTACTCGGCGAACGGCGAGAACTCCCCCCACCCGCAGGGCCCCTGGATCAGCGCTCCCTCCCGCACCGTGATCCCCCGGAACCTCACCGGCATCGGAATAGCAAACGCCCGCATCTCCCCGATCATCGGCCGCCACCGTCATTGTGGATAGTTACCCTCCTTGGGCTCAAGGGGCCGGCGGGCTGGGGGCGGCTGCGGCGGTGAGAATGATCACACGCGGGGGCGGACCGCTGCCATCCGGCCACTCCTGACCTCCCTTGTCTCGGGGCTCTAACCTTAACGATCGTGACACGGCACTCCTTGCACGCGGTCCTGGTCGAGCGCACCAGCCCCCGGCTGGTCGAACTGCTCGCCGCCGCGCTCGACGGCAGCGGGCCCGCGCTCCTGCCGCTGGACGCCCGGCTGCCGCAGGCCCGGCTGGCCGAGCTGATCAGCGCGTTCGCCCCGGACACGATCGAGGATCCGGACGGTATCAGCACGGCTCGTTCGGGCCGCAAAGTGCCGGTCGCCGAAGGTACGGCGGTCATCGTCGGCACCTCGGGTTCCACCGGCGTCCCCAAGGGGGTCCAGCTCAGCGCGGCCGCGCTGCTGCACTCGGCGCGGGCCTCGCTGGCCAGGCTCGCCGCCCGGCCAGGCCAGCGGTGGCTGTGCTGCCTGCCGGCCACGCACATCGCCGGGATCGGCGTGCTCGTCCGCTCCCTGGCGGCCGGCACGGAACCGGTGCTGGCCGAGCGCGCCGACGCCGAGACCATCGCCGCCTCCGGCTGCGAGCACGTCTCGCTGGTGCCGACCCAGCTGAAGCGGCTGCTGGCCGGGCCGGGCGGGCAGGGACCGACACCGCTGGCCGGGTTCTCCTCGGTCCTGCTCGGCGGGGCCGCCGCGCCGCAGCGCCTGCTCGCTGACGCGCGAGCCGCGGGCGTCCCGGTGGTGACCACCTACGGCATGACCGAGACCTGCGGTGGCTGCGTGTACGACGGGCAGGCGCTGGACGGCGTCCAGGTGGCCATCGGCAGCGAGACTGACCCGCGCTGCGCCGACGGCGACCGTATCTGGATCGGCGGCCCCGTGCTGTTTTCCGGCTATCGCGGCGAGCCGGCTCCGGACGGCTGGTTCCTGACGGGCGATCTGGGCCGGCTCGACGCCTCCGGGCGGCTGACCGTGCGCGGCCGGGCCGACGACGTGATCATCACCGGCGGGCACAAGGTGATCCCCGGCGAGGTCGCGGCGGCGCTGGAGACCTGCCCGGGCGTCAGGGAGGTGGCGGTCGTCGGGCAGCCCGACCCCGAATGGGGCGAGCGGGTCGTCGCGGTGGTGGCCCCGGCCGATCCGGCGGATCCGCCACCGCTAGAATTGCTCCGTCTCTATGTGCGAGAGCGGCTGCCGCGTTACGCTGCTCCCAGCAGGGTCGTCATGGTCGATGCCGTTCCGATGCTCCCGAGCGGAAAGCACGACATCACTCGGCTCAAGCTGGAGCTGCTACGGCGGGAACAAACTGAGGCGTAGAACGTTACTTAATAGTGCCCGGACAATGTCTCCCGCTGATGCATGCGCGGGGCGGCGGAGGGTACTTGGTGGAAGCCCATATGAACGACGTCTGCATTGCGTGCGTTGTTACTAGGAGGAGGGAGGTGTCTCATGCCGCGGATCGCCATGGCGACGTCAACCGCTGAGCGTATCGACTCAGACGACGAGGCGAGCACAACCCGCGTGGATGACCTCATCCAGCGCGGGCGAAGCCAGGGTCACCTGTCTCTAGCGGAGCTGAGGACCGCCTTTGACCAGGCAGGTCTCACCCCGGCCGAGGGACGGTCCATTCTGCGCGAGCTGAGCGAGGCAGGGGTGCGGCTGGCCAACGAGCTAGCCGAGGAGCCCAAGCCGCCGAAGGCCCGTGCGTCCCGCTCGACGGCCGCCGCCACCCGCGGCGCCAAGAACGCGGGCAAGGTGGAGACGGCCGCCGCAGCGGCGGAGGCCGCCGAGGCCGACCTGGCGGACGCCGACGTGGTGAACCTCGAGGCCGAGGCCGCCGCGCTCGGTGACTCCGACCGGCTCATCGAGGTGGATCTGGACGACCAGACCCCGGCCATGGGCGACTCGGTGCACACCTACCTGAAGTCCATCGGGCGGACCAGCCTGCTGACCGCCGAGCAGGAAGTGGACCTGGCCAAGCGGATCGAGGCCGGCCTGTTCGCCGAGCACAAGCTCGAGACCCTGGGTCTGGAAAGCACTGTCGGCCTGGACGAGACGTACCGCCACGAGCTCGAGCTCGTCGCCGAAGATGGACGGCGCGCCAAGTCGCACATGCTCGAGGCCAACCTGCGCCTGGTCGTGTCGGTGGCCAAGAAGTACAGCGACCGGGGCCTGTCCCTGCTCGACGTGGTGCAGGAAGGGAACCTGGGCCTGATCCGGGCGGTCGAGAAGTTCGACTACACCAAGGGCTACAAGTTCTCCACCTACGCCATGTGGTGGATCCGTCAGGCCATTCAGCGCGGTTTCGCCGACTCGGCCCGGACCATCCGGCTGCCGGTGCACGTGCTCGAGATGCTCAGCAAGCTGAGCCGGGTCGAGCGCGACATGCACCAGAAGCTGGGCCGGGAGCCCACGCCGGAGGAGCTCGCCGTCGAACTTGACCGGACCCCGGACCAGATCGAGGAGCTGCTGCGCACCAGCCGGCAGCCGATCAGCCTGGACTCCACCATCGGCGAGGACGGCGAGACGAGCATCGGCGACCTGATCGAGGACGTCGACGCGCCCGAGGCCTCGGAGCTTGTCGACCGTCAGCTGATGGCGGAGCAGCTGCGTTCGGCGCTGGACGCGCTGACGCCGCGCGAGGCGACGATCATGGCCATGCGGTTCGGGCTCTACGACGGTAACCCGCACACCCTGGACGAGATCGGCCGCGCGCTCGGCCTGACCCGCGAGCGGATCAGGCAACTCGAGAAGCAGTCGCTGTCCAAGCTGCGTCACCCGAGCCGCGCGCAGCCGCTGCTCGACTTCGCGGTCTAGTTCTCGCCGCTCGCCTCCCGACCCCATCTGCCGGGCCCGACCTCCCGCCGGGCCCGGCATTCGGCTGTCCGGGCCCAGCCCGCCTCCGGCGCGGGCCCGCGTACCCTTCGAGGTATGAGCGCAACCACGGCGAGGCGGCGGGTGCTGCGGATCGGTGTATCGGGGGTGCCGGAGCACCGGGCCGATCTGCTGGCGGTCGAGGAGCCGCTCGAGATCCGGGTGAACGGCGAGCCGCTGACGGTGACGATGCGGACCCCGGGGGACGACATCGACCTGGCCGCCGGGTTCTTGTTCACCGAGGGCCTGCTGAGGCGGCTCCAGGACGTGCACGAGATCCGCATGTGCGACGAGAACGTGGCCGCGGTGACCGTCGGCGACAGCGGTGCCCTGCTCAGGGCGAAGACCGCAGCCAGGAACTTCCTCACCACCAGCGCGTGCGGGGTGTGCGGCAAGGACAGCATCGCGGCGATCCGGGTCCGGTCCGCCTTTGACGTGGCGGCTGATCCGGTACGTGTCTCCCCCGCCGTGCTGGCCGACCTGCCCGACCGGCTCAGGGACGCGCAGCGGGTCTTCAGCCGCACCGGCGGCCTGCACGCGGCCGGCCTGTTCAGCTCCGACGGCACGCTGCTGGTCCTGCGCGAGGACGTCGGCAGGCACAACGCGGTCGACAAGGTGGCCGGCTGGGCGCTGCGGTCCGGCCTGGTCCCGCTGGCCGGCCATATCCTGCTGGTCAGCGGGCGGGCCTCATTCGAACTCGCGCAGAAGTCGCTCATGCTCGGGATTCCGGTCCTGGCGGCCGTGTCCGCGCCGTCCTCGCTGGCCGCTTCCCTCGCCGAAGAAGGCGGCATGACCCTGGTCGGCTTCCTGCGCGGTGCGACGATGAACGTCTACGCCGGCCCGCAGCGGGTGATAACCGAGGACGTCGTCGTGGCCCCGGGTTAACTTTCTGGCCCGGCTACCTGGTAAACGTCGGCGCCCTCGGCGGAGGTCTCCCGGGTGAGCTGACCGCGGACGGCGAGGACCTCAAGGTGCGCGGCGGTCTCGTTGACCGCCAGGATCTGGCTGAACAGGTCAAGCTCACTGAACACGCGTTCCCGCCTCGTCCACCTGATCGCCTTCGCCGCCTCGTACGGGGTGGCGTGGCCAGCCTGCACGGCACTGAGGGTTTCCGCCAGCCTGAGGTCATGATGGGCGAGGAGCTCGTTCACCCGCGCGTGGGTGCTGACGGTGACCGGGCCGTGGGCCGGAAGCAGCCGGGCGTCGGGCAAGGCGAGCGTCTTGCCCAGCGAGCTGAGGTAGTCGCGCAGGGCCATCCGGTTGCCCGCGGCCTCAAAGCCGATCGACGGGGTGATCTGCGGCAGCACGTGGTCACCGGCGAACATGATCTGGGCCGCGGCGTCGTGGAAGACGAGGTGGCCGCGGGTGTGACCCGGGGTGTGCACCGCCCGCAGCGTGCGCGTCCGCAGGTCCAGGTCGGCCCCGTCCGGCACCCAGCGGTCCGGGTCTTCCCATTCGATCACCGCCGGAGCGCGCCTGTCCGCCGCGGCCAGGCCGGCGGTCAGCTCAGAAGCGCCCAGCCTGGCCAGGCTGTCGAACCCGAAGAACCTCTCGGTGCTGCCGCGGCCGTTCATCAGTTCCCTGGTGGCGATCAGGTTCGCGCGTTCGTCCTCACCGAGCGAGATGACGCTGTGGAACGCGCGCCGCAGCTCGATCGCGAGGGAGTAGTGGTCGATGTGAATGTGGGTGACGAAGAAGTTGCGGACGTCGCCGAGCTCGTAGCCGATCTGCCTCAGGCCCGCGGTCAGCCGTTCCCGGGCCGGGCCCAGCGCGATCCCGGCGTCGATGAGGTCGACTCCGCCGGGATCGGCGATCGCGTAGACGTTGACCGCCTTCAGCCCCTCCAGCGGCAGCGGCAGCGGGATCCGGTACACGCCTCCGCCGAGATCCTCGACGTCAGGCTCGATCCAGGCATACCTATCCGCCGCGGCGTGACTCATCGTGTGGCTAACCCTTTCCTTCCCGCGGACCCGGGACCCGCAGGTCCGGGATATGCGTCAGGTAACCATATCGGAGCGTTCCCCGGCCGCCGTGGCCTGCCTGCCTGCGGCGGTCCAGATCGTAGGTCCGGCCGGGAAGGCGCCCTCCGCCTGGGTCAGCATGAGCAGGCACCGGTCCAGGGCGAGCTCGAAGACGACCTCCTCGTCGAAACCGGGCCACACCGCGCCCCCGCGCTCGGCCAGCACCTGCCCGCGGACCAGCCGGCCGACCCCAGGGTCGGCCACTTCCGCCGCCCGGCCGGCGATGGAAAAGCCATCGCCGGCCCGGGGCGGCGGGCAGGTCTCGCTGTGCAGCGCGTAGCGGCCGTCCCGGCGCAGGTCGGCCCGCTTGGGTCCCGGGATGATCATCAGGTGCAGCCCAGCGGGGCTGATGACCGGGCAGACCGGGTGCACTCGGGGGGCGCCGTCCGGCCGGACGGTGGCCAGGAACGCCAGGCCGATGCCGACCTGGTAGAGCTGCCTGCGCCCAGCCTCCGCCAGGGCGGGCTGCTGCCGTTCGAAATCAGTCCACGTCATCATCTCGCGGACGTTACGCGGCTATCGCTGACACCTGATGTCAGTAATCCTGCTTAGTCTTGGCCCATGCGCGCCGATCGCCTGGTGTCCCTGGTCCTGCTGCTGCAGGCCCGGGGCGGCTCGACCGCTGGAGCACTGGCCGCCGAGCTCGGCGTGTCGGTCCGGACGATCTACCGCGACCTGGAGGCCCTCGGCTCCGCGGGCGTGCCGGTGATCACAGAAGCCGGGCCAGGCGGCGGCTGCCGGCTCATGGAGGGATACCGGTTCCCGCTGCGGGGGCTGCGTCCCGACGAAGCCGAGGCGCTGCTCATCCTGGGCGTCCCTGAGGCCATCCGTGAGCTTGACCTGGACCTGGCCCTAGCCGCGGCGCACCGCCAGGTCCGGGTGACGGCCGGGCTGGCCGACACGGCTGATACCGGGAGCCGTGGTGACCGGCAGGTGAGCGGGGGACTTGTCCACCTTGATATGCCGCGGTGGTTCGGGGGGCAGGAGGAGGTCCCTTGCTTGCGGGAGCTGGCCCGGGTCCTGCGGCTCGGTCATCAGGTGCAGTTCAGGTACGACCGGCCCGGTGGCGGCCGCGGGGAGCCGCGGGTGGTCGGGCCGCTGGGGCTGGTGAACAAGGCGGGGACCTGGTACCTGGTAGCGGCGACCGGGACCGGTGAGGTCCGGGTGTTCCGCGCCGGGCGCATCGAGGGTGTTCACGTCCTGCCCGTCCCCTGGCGGCGGCCTGAGGACTTTGACCTGGCCGGATTCTGGACGCGGTGGTCGGCTGAGTTCGCGGCCAGCCGGCCGCGGCTGCACGTCACGCTCCGCGCTTCTCCCGAGGCGATCGCGGTCTTTCCCGAGATCTTCGGTTCGGGGGTCAGGCCGGCGCTCGAGGCGGCGCTTCGGCCCGATGCGGACGGCTGGCAGGTGGTGACACTCTCGTTCGAGCACGAGCCGGCCGCGGCGTACCGGCTGGCCGGCTTTGGAGACCGGGTGGAGATCCTGACGCCACCGACGCTACGGGCGATGCTCGTGACCACCGCGCGCGAGATCCTCAGCCGCTATGGCGCAGCGGACTAGGGCGTGCCGCGGTCCGGCGGCAGGCCGTCTCTCTTGACATGCCAGCTAGGTAGAAGCCTATAGTGCTAGGTACCTAGTTAGAGTGAGGTCATGGTGATCGAGTTCCACCTGGACGCCCGGTCCGGGGTCGCGCCGTACCGGCAGCTGATCCACCAGGTGCGGCACGCGCTGCGGCTGGGCCTGCTGTGCGAGGGCGACCAGCTGCCGAAGGTCAAGGACGTGGTGGCCGGGCTGGCGATCAACCCGAACACGGTGCTCAAGGCCTACCGGGAGCTTGAGTACGAGGGACTGGCGGCGGCCCGCCCGGGGATCGGCACGTTCGTGACCGGGACGCTGGACGGCGGGTCGCTGGCCGCGCACGGGCCGCTGCGCCGCGACCTGGCGCGCTGGCTGGCCAGGGCACGACGGGCCGGACTGGACGATGAGTCGATCGAGGCGCTGTTCGCCAGCACGTTTCGGTCCGCTAGCGAGGAGGACATAGCGTGAGCGCGGTCATCGAAACCGGCGGGCTGGGCAAGCGGTACCGGCGGCGGTGGGCACTGACCGACTGCACGCTGTCGGTCCCCGCCGGGCACGTGGTGGGATTGGTCGGCCCCAACGGCGCGGGGAAGACCACCCTGCTGAGCCTGGCGGCCGGCCTGCTCGCGCCGGATGCGGGCACGATCGAGGTGCTCGGCGGCAGGCCGGCGGCAGGCCCGGCGCAGCTGGCCCGGGTCGGGTTCCTCGCCCAGGACGCGCCGGTTTACCAGCGGCTGTCGGTCGCCGATCACCTGAAGCTCGGCGCCCACCTCAACCCGGGCTGGGACGCGGGGCTGGCCCGCGACCGGGTCGGCCGGCTGGAGCTGGATCCCGGTCAGAAGACCGGCACCTTGTCCGGCGGGCAGCGGGCCCAGCTCGCGCTGACCCTGGCGGTCGCCAAACGACCGGAACTGCTGGTGCTGGACGAGCCGGTGGCCAGCCTGGACCCGCTGGCCCGGCGGGAGTTCCTGGCCGACCTGATGGAGGCCGTCGCCGAGCAGGAGCTGTCCGTGGTGCTGTCCTCGCACCTGGTCGCGGACCTGGAACGGGTCTGCGACTACCTGATCGTGCTCGTCGCCTCGCGGGTGCGCGTCGCCGGGCCGGTCGAGGAACTGCTGGCCGTCCACCACCTGCTCACCGGCCCGCGCCGGGATCCGGCCACGCTGCCGGACGGGCTTGAGGTCATCTCCGCCAGCCACACCGACGTGCAGACCACGCTGCTTGTCCGCACCAGCGGCCCGGTGCTCGACCCGGCCTGGACGGTCTCCGAGGTCGCCCTGGAGGACCTGGTGCTGGCCTACATGAGCCAGGCCGCCGGACGCCGCCGCCGCGACCGCCACCACCTGGAGGTGCAGAAATGATCTGGCTGACCTGGCGGCAGTTCCGCGTCCAGGCTCTCACCGCGGTCGCGGCCCTGGCCGCGTTCGCGATCCTGCTGGCGGCCACCGGACCGCACCTGGCCAGCCGGTACGCCAGCACGATCACCGGTTGCCACGGCTTCGGCTGCCAGACCGCGGCCATCACGTTCCTCAGCCAGCTGCAGGCCACCAGCACCTACCCGGTCGTGTACCTGCTCGGCATCGCGCTCATCCTCCTCGCGCCCGCGATCACCGGCATCTTCTGGGGTGCCCCGCTGATCGCCCGCGAGCTCGAGACCCGGACGTTCACCCTGGCCTGGAACCAGAGCATCACCCGTACCCGGTGGCTCGTGGTCAAGCTCACGCTGACCGGCCTGGCCGCCATGGCCGTCACCGAGGCACTCAGTCTCCTCTATGCCTGGTGGGCCGATCCCATCGGCCAGGCCATCGATCTCGGCGGCAGCACCTCCCTGTTCAGCGGGGGCCGGTTCAGTTCGGTGATCTTCGCCACCCACGGCATCACCCCGCTCGGCTACGCGGCGTTCGCCTTCACCCTCGGAACCGCAACCGGCGCCCTCATCCGCCGTACCGTGCCCGCCATGGCCGTCACCCTGGCCATCTTCGTCGCCGCCCAGCTCGCCATGCCGCTAGGGGTCCGCCCGCACCTCCTCCCGCCCGACCACACGGTCGCCACGATCGAGTCTGTGGATCTGGACTTCGGCAACCTGGCCGCGACCGTCGTCCCCGGCCAGCCCGGCGCCTGGATCCTGTCCAGCGACGCCGTCAGCCCGGCCGGGCAGCCCGTCAGCACGCTCCCCGCCGCCTGTGCCGGGTCAACCGGCCTGAAGGCCCTCGACCCGGGACAGTGCATGGAAAGCCAGGGCTTCCGGGAGGCCATCAGCTACGAGCCTGCCAGCCGCTACTGGCCCTTGCAGTGGATCGAGACCGGGATCTTCCTGGCCCTCGCGCTCGCCCTGGCCGGGTTCTGCTGCTGGCGGCTCGGCCGCCGGCGGACCTGACGGGCCGAAGGCGAATCCACCCTGGGACATAAGCACTGGCCTGCGAGCGCGGCCGCGGCTAGAGTGGAGGCATGAAGGTCAGCTTTACCTGCGCGGCCGCGCGAGCTATCAGCTCGCCGGTGGCCGCTGCCTGACCTCACCTCCAGCACGTTGGCGACCGGAAATGGTTCGCCGGTGCGTGACCTGGATCTGCCATCACGGCCAAGCGCGCGATCCCTTTCTGGTCTCGGCGACCAGAAAGGACCCACGCCATGAACGTGACCGAGACGACCCGTACGTTCCTCGAGTTCTTCGGGGACCGAGGCCATCAGCTCCTGCCGGGCAGCTCGCTGTTGCCCCCCGACGACGACCAGGTGCTGTTCACCACCGCGGGGATGCACCCGCTGACCAGGTACCTGGAAGGCGTGCCCCACCCGCAGGGCAGACGGCTGGCCGGCCTGCAGCGCTGTCTGCGCACGACCGATCTTGACGAGGTCGGCGACACCTGTCATCTGACCGTGTTCCAGATGCTCGGCTCCTGGTCCCTGGGCGATTACCAGGGCCAGCAGAGCCTGCGCTGGGGTTACCAGCTGCTGACCGGCGCCCTGGGCATCGGCAAAGACCGTCTGCACGCGACCGTGTTCGGCGGTGACGAGCAGGTAGGTCCCGATACCCAGTCGCGGCAAACCTGGACCGAGCTCGGCATCCCGGTCGAGCTGACCACCGGCGACAACTGGTGGTCCAACGGCCCGACCGGGCCGTGCGGCCCCGACTCGGAGATCTTCGCGTGGACCGGTGACGGAACCCCGCAGGGTACGCCGGGCACCGATGAGCGCTGGATGGAGCTGTGGAACCACGTGACGATGCGTTACCGGCGGCACCCCGATGGCAGCCTGGAACCGCTACCGCAGCCGAGCGTGGACACCGGGATGGGCCTGGAACGGCTGCTGATGGTCGTGCAGGGCCAGCGTGGGAGCCGGATCAGCGGTCGCTGCGCCTGCTCGCTGACCACCTGCGCGCCAGCATCGTCATCATCGGCGACGGCGTCAGGCCGTCCAACGCCGGCCGGGGCTACGTGCTGCGGCGGCTGCTCCGGCGCGCCCTCACCGTGCTGTGGCGCGGCGACAGCAGCAGGACGCTGGGCGACCTGCCGGCCGGGCTGCTCGAACACACCCTGGCGCAGTTCGGGCAGGCCGCGGGAAGCGGGCCGGTCAGCGACGTGCTCGGCGCCGAGGAGCAGCGGTTTGCCGGGCTGCTCACCCGCGGGCGTAAGGTCCTGGCCCAGTTCAACCCGGGCCGCCCGCTGACCGAGGACGACCTCAGGTACCTTCACCAGACGCACGGCCTGCCACCTGAGCTTGTCACAGAACTGCTGTCGGCGGTCGGGCCAGAGCCCGGATAATGTCGCACCCATGATCACCGAATTCGATCTCGACCTGGGAGACGGCCACACGCTCCACGCGTACGACGCGGTGAGCGTATCCAGGCTCGCACCCCATGGCGTGCCTGACCTCGACTGGTTCGGCGGCATAAACGACTCCGGCATCGCCTCCCTGGACGCGGGCGCTGCAGGGCCTTGAGGCCAAGGAACGTTTCGAGACCTCCGGCGCCGAATACGACCCCGAATTCACCCCAGCAGACCTGGCCGCGCTGTCCGGCCCCTGGAGCTGGCTGGGCGAAGTCGTCGGCCCGGCCACCGACCACGGCCCCGGCGGTCTCGTCGACGACGACATCTCCTACGTCACCACCTGGGAGTTTCGACCCGGCCCAGACCGGCGCCCCGTGCTGCTCATGCAAGGCCGCCTTGACCGCATCGTCCCCGCCGCGCACGCCGAGTGGCTTGCCCGGCGCGCGCAATGCGTCGCGCAGGACGCCCTCCACGACGAAGCCAGCTGCGGTTGCTGCTATCCCACTCATTGAGCACCGCCTCACCTACGTAAGCACCGGTCGCCCGGTCGAGGACGGCGAGGTCCAACCATGGTCATCGTGAGACAGTCAGGCGGCTAGGGGACCGACCCTCACGAGGGGAGCAGCAGTCCGACTCTCTACCTGAAATGACCTTCTGAGCTGGGGGTCGCAAGTTGGCAAGCATTCTGCGAGCGCGCCCCGGCGATCTGGCGCGCGAGCCTGAGCAAGGGCTTCCGTGCCAAATACGTGCCGAAACCAATCAGGGCATCGGCTGCGGTGCAGGCCAGGGCGTTTTGGCGAGCGGTCTGTAAAACCGCCGGCTCAGCCTACGTTGGTTCGAACCCAACACCTGCCACACGCTGCGGAAACGCCCCGCTAGCTGCGAATTCTCGTGCTAGCGGGGCGTTTCTGCTTTGTGCCGGCATGTGTCACCTTGTCGCGCTGTAGACCGTGATGTTGCGGTGTCCACGGACGCATAGCGGACGGCCGTCCGCGTGGTTGGGCCGGTCGGTCTGGGCAGCTACGACGGTCGGTCTGGGCAGCTACGACGGTCGGTGTGCGTAGTTGCGACGGTCGGTGCGCACCGTCAGCGTTTCCACGAACGGCCACGGACGGGCGGCGCTGGCGGCGTGTCCAGGCTTGACGCGCGCCGCTGAGTCGAGCGTGCATCCCTGTGTGCGCCCGCCCGGCGGCCCGGACACTTCACCGAGCCGGTGCGGGCAGGGAAGGACGGTTGCGCTGATGACTGGGGCGGTCCGGGAGACCGTGACGCTTGCGGGGCGGGCGGAGCGGGCGCGGGTCGCCCGCGCGTTCGTGTTCCCTGTCAAGTCGATGTGTTGAAGTTCTAGCCATTGTTTTTCTGAGGGTTGACCTTGCCCTTGGGGCCAGTCCCATAGTGAGGTCATGAACACCGGATCAGTTCAGGACCAGCTCCTGGCCGAGCAGCGTGCCTACTACAGTTCTCTCGCCCCGGATTACCTTGACCAGGGCCTCGATCTTCCCGGCGGCGACGAGCTGACTGAGGCGCTCGACGCTTTCCGGCCGGAGGGCAGCGTCCTGGAGCTCGCCTGCGGTCCTGGCACCTGGACGCCTCAGTTGCTCCGTCACGCCGCCGACGTCACCTCCGTGGATGCGTCCCCGGAGATGCTCGCGATCGCGGCGGGCCGCGTCCCCGGCGGCGCCCCGGTGAGATTCGTCGAGGCCGACCTGTTCACCTGGGAGCCTGACCGCCGCTATGACGTCGTCTTCATGGGGTTCTGGCTGTCGCACGTGCCGGCCGGGCGGTTCGGGTCCTTCTGGGAGCTCGTAGCCTCGGCCCTCGCGCCGCGGGGGCGGGTGTTCTTCGCCGATGACGGTTACCGCACGCCGGACGAGCTCATCGAGGGCCCGGCATCTTCAGTCATCCAGCGGCGCA
This sequence comes from Streptosporangiaceae bacterium, assembly GCA_050013055.1. Taxonomy (GTDB): domain Bacteria; phylum Actinomycetota; class Actinomycetes; order Streptosporangiales; family Streptosporangiaceae; genus Palsa-504. Next base: position 8,749 of record JBEKGC010000056.1, on the reverse strand, counting down.
CTCCTGACGGGGCGGCCTACCGGATCGTGAAGGTCCCGCATGAGCCGGCGGACCTGGAAAGGCGGCTTCGCGAGCTGGGCTGGGACATCACGGTCACGCCGACGGCCGGCCCGTTCTTCTGGGGCGCCGGAAACCGGACGGGGGCGCTTTAGGGTAACCGCAGCCTTGCATTAGGAGGCTCCGGGCGCTGGCCTTCCCGCTGCCGGTTCATGGCTCATCGGGGGTGAAGACGCCCTCGCCGTCGGTGGCGCCCAGCAGGAACCGGAACCGGCTGAAGTCGCCGGCCAGCGACTCGGGGCCGCATCCCTCGGCCTCGACGCCGAGGAAGCGGGCCAGGGACGGGGCGAGGTAGTCGCGGTCGGACTTCATCCAGCCTGCGAGGAGTCCCAGCAGCTGCTCGAGTTCCATGGCGTCGGTCATGTCCAGGGACACCTGCATGGCGTGGCCTCCTGGCTAGTCTCGGGGGCGGGCGGGCACCCGGCCGGGGAACGGGATGACGCTGCCGCCGGCACAGGCGTCGCGGAGCTGCTGGTTTTCCAGGGTGAGCTGGCTGACGACGCGGACAAGGGCAGGGACATCGGCGCGGAGCTGGGCGAGTTCCCTGTTCCTGCTGGCGATCGTCTGGCGGAGCTTGGCGATGGTGGCGCGGAGCCGGGTCTCGTCCTCGTTGTCCGCGCCGTGTTCCTTGATGCGCTGGTAGAACTCGTTCTTCAGATCGGTGTGGCGCTGGGTGAGGGCGTTGCGGGGGACGCCGGCCTCGACGGCGAGCGCGACGACGGTGAGCGCGCCGCTGGACTGTTCGGGGGTGCCTGCCAGGATGCGGTCCATCGCGGCGCGGATCTGGTCGCGCTCGCCGGGCCCGGGGGTCATCCGGCGTCCTTTCCGGTGGTGATGCGGGTGCGGTCGTGCGTGCCGGCCTGGTCGCGGAGCCGGGCGGCGGTGGCTCTCAGCCGGTCGGCGACGGGCTGGGGGACGTGCTCGGCCTGGGTCTCCAGGGCGAGCGCGCGTTCGCGGAGCTGGGCGGCCTGCTGGTCGGTGCGGGCGATGTTGCCGCAGCCGGGGACGCAGTGGTCGAGGGTGGGGGTGTCCTTGATCCCGTCGCGGTGGCAGAGGGCCTTGTCGCGCTTGTAGTGGCAGAGCACGAGGGCGTGCGGGTTGTCGTAGATCATGGCGTCCTCGTTCTTCAGCAGCTTGCGGGCGCTGGCCAGGGTGATGGGGGTGCCGGCGAAGCGGGGCGCGGTGGCGGCGGCCCTGATGGCGCGGCGGGCGGCGGGGCCGGAGATGCCGCCGCCGTTTCCGAGGTCGTCGTGCAGGCTGGCGACGGTGTCGGCGACCGCGCGGGCGGTCTCCAGGTCGATGAGGTCGTGGATGCCGTCGCGGCTGCGGGAGGCGTATCCCTCGGCTGCCCAGTCGAAGGCGGTCCGCATGTGCCCGTACTGGACGGCCAGGGCGACCAGGCCGTTCGGCCGCCGGGCGATGTGCCAGGCCAGGCTGCGGCGGAAGCGGCTGGTTCCGATGCTGCCGTGCGGGTCGGCGGGAACGGCCTCGCCGGCTAGCCCGAGCCTGGCTGCCTCCTGGTTCGCCCAGGCGGCGAAGCGCTCGATCCTGCGGCGGAGCACGGACGGTTTCAGGGAGCCGGTGCCGGGCCGGGTGTGCAGGTCGTGGGCGTGGTGGTCGAACAGCAGGTGCCCGTCGGGGACCATGCGCTCCAGGACGCGGATGGCGTTGACGACCAGGGTGATGGCGACCCAGGGAACCTCGCGCTCGAGGCCGCCGGACTCGTGGTTGCCGTCCTCGTCGGTGGCGGCCTTGAACTCGCGGCTGTAGATCAGGTGCCGTCCGGCGTGCCCGCCGGGGCCGGGTGCGGGGTCGGGGCAGCATCCGGTGCGCAGGCCGAGGATCTCCCCGGGCCGCATGCCGGTCAGGTAGGCGCAGATTATGAAGGCAGCCGTGCCGAGGTGCCGCATCAGGACCGGGGCCTCGTTGAAGTCGAGCGACGGCCGCCATGGCTTCCCGGTGATCCGGCCGGTCACGGGGATGGCCAGCGGGCATGGCCCGGGGCGCTGCGCGGCCGTGGCCGTCAGCTTTTCCCGGTCGTTGAACCGGTCGGCCTGGCCGCGTGACGCGCCGGTGGCGCCGCATATGTAAGCGGTGGCGAGGGAGGTCTTCCCGCGGCTGGGGACCGTTGCGGGAACGGGGGCCTGGCTGGCGATCAGGGGGCGGAGATACGCTTCCAGCGCGGCCTGCCCGGCTGGCGTGGAAGGGGTTGCGCGGGCGGTGTCCAGGATGCGCTGCCGTTCGGCCCAGGCGGCGAGGATGTCGCCGGACAGGTCGTCGACCAGCCGCATCGCCCAGATGAGCAGCGGCCCCATGGTCTGCTCCGCGAGGGGCTCGGTCGCGTTCTCCCCGCCGCCGGTACCCGTCGCGGCGGGGAGGTAGTCATCGACGCCCAGTTCGTCCCACGGGGGCCGCCCGATCCCGTTCGGGCGGGCGCTGAGCTGGTCGAATGCCCACAGCCGGGTCAGCGATACCAGGATCGTCAGCGCGCGTGACCTGCTATGGCGGAGATCGCGGACGCGCTGGCCGTACTCGTGAAGGACGGCGGCGTCGCATCCGGCAAGGCTGGTGATGCCGCGTTCTGCGAGCCACTGGGCGAGGTGCTTCCACTGGTGCAGCGTGCCGTAGACCTGGAGGGCGCTGAGGCGCCCGCGCATCCTGGGGCCGTGCTCGCTCAGGAACGTGGGCCGGAGCTGGCCGTTGATCAGGTTCCAGGCCGCCAGCCGCATCTCGTCCCTGAACGCGGCGGGCCACTGCTGCCAGCGGACCCACGTCTTGCTGGCACTGGGATTGTCCGTCAGCGGGGCGAGCGGCCAGGCGGGATCGGCGTAGCGGCCGTTGAGGTGGGCGTTCAGGGATTTCGCCAGGTGCGGGAGGACGACCGGGCTGCCCGGCGCCGGCAGGGGGAGCAGGTAGGGGTCGAAGTCGGGGGCGGCGGTCACGTGTCGAGGCTCCCGGTGAGCAGGTGGCTGACGATCTCACGGTCGGCGTCGGTGACCCGGGCCAGGGCCTGCGCCCATGGTCCCTCGCCGACGCGCTGGCGGAGGTCGTGCAGCCGGCCATGGGCGTCGCGCCAGTCCGCGGCCCAGGCGGCGGGCGGCAGGACGGACCGCAGGCTGGCCAGCGCCTCGTGCAGGCAGGCGAGGCGGGGGTGGTGCCCGGGGTGGACCCGCGCGCTGGGGCAGGCCAGGCAGGTCAGGAACGACGCTCCGCAGCCGCCGCCGGGCGACGGCCAGGGGCTGTCATGGTAGGCGGAGCAGTCCGCGGTCGCGGTCTCGGTATCGCCCGGGACTGGCTGGTCCCGCAGCTGGGCGGCCAGGACCGTGTTGCGGCACCGGTCGGCGGCGTCCTCGGCGCCGGCCGCGATGACCTCGGCGGCCTCGGCCTGGACGCGCTGGTCGGGCAGGACGTAGAGACGGTCGTGGGTCTCTTGCGAGTGCTGGGCGGGCTCTCGCCGGTCGAGCGCGATCACCGTGCGCCGCCCGCGCCGGAACGGGCTGCCTGCCAGTCCCCGGGCCGCTGCCCATTTCTTCGCGGCGTCCGTGCTGATGCCGAAGCGGAACGGGCCGGCCGGGGGGCGGCGGTCCAGGTCCTTCCGCGGGTAGGTCCCGCTGGGGCTGGCCCGCCATACGACCAGGCGGCCGGTGCCGGGGGCCAGTTCCTCGACGATGGCGCGGGCGAACCGCGTGGCCTGCAGGGCCTGCGTGATCAGCCGTCCTGGTGAGCCGGCCCCGTCGTCGGCGACGTTGCGGGTCTCGTGGTAGCGGCCGGGGCCGCGGCGGGGCTTCTCCAGCGGGATGCGGTAGACCGGGTGCCCGTCCGCGCCCTGGTCCGGGGACGCCCGGGGCACTTCCAGGCCGCCGATTACCGACAGGTTCCAGCCGAACTCGGCCACCAGCAGGACTCCCAGCCCCGCCGCTTCGTCTCGCGTCAGGAAGAGCCGCTGCCAGGTGTCGGCTCCCTTCGCACTGCCGAATGCGCTGCGGTACCTGCTCTTGAGTTCCCCGTTCCTGGCCGCGTCCCTGGGCAGGTCGCCGGTGCGCGCCAGGATGTCCAGCGCCTCGCCGACCACCCAGTCCCTGCTGCCCTCGGCGAATGCGTTCTCCCGCCACTGCCGCAGGTGGAGCGCGTTGTCGCCGATGCGCTGCAGGGCGGCCCGGAACTGGCGCCGGGCGGCTGTCTGGATCTGGTCGAACTCCGCCTCGCTGTAGGACTGGACCTGGCCCCGGCGCACCTTGCGGCGGCGGGCGAGTTCCTCGGCCACCGGTCCCGCCTGCAGCCTGGCGTCCTCCCGCAGCAGGCCGCAGACCCTTGCCCGGGCGGCACGGCCAACGCCCCCGGCTGCCGGAATGCCGTCCATCCACTGCCGCACCAGCTCAGGGGTGAGCTCGTCCAGGTCGCGCGGCGGCCGCGGCCGGCTGGCCAGGAACTCCGCGAACTGCCGCAGGGCAAGCCACCAGCCGGTGGACGTAGCGTGAGTGGACCAGCGGCCCGGCGTGCAGCAGGCTGCGAACAAGGCCGCCAGCGAGGCCTGCATCGGGCCAGCGACCGGCAGGGCCGTGAAGTCGTACTCGCGGACCCGGCCCGCACGGTTGCAGTGGCGGACGGCCAGCCCGCGGTGCCCGCTGGTGACCAGGACCTCGGGCCGGGCGTGCCCGGCCCCCGGCAGCGCCGCCCGGCGCCCCCGCCCGGTCACCAGGCACCGCCGGGCAGCCCCTGGCAGAGGTCGCCGAGGTCCTGGATGCCGTCGGACTCCCGTGCCACCCGGGCGAAGACCGCGTCCAGCTCGGGCATCGGGGCGGCGGCCGGCTCCGCTGCGCCGGCCAGCATCGACCGCAGGTTCAGGTCAGCCACGGGCGCGAGGTACCGCTCCACGGTCGTGTCCCGCGAGGTGTGGCCGAGCAACTGCTGGACCATGAACCACGGGTCCCCGTAGAGCAGGCGGTAGTCGCGGCGCTCCTCCTGCGACAGCCCGTACCTATGGTCCATCAGCACGTTGAGCACGACCAGCATGTAGAGCGCGAACGAGTGCCTTGCCGAGTGCACGGTCGCGTAAGGGGCGTGCACCTGGTGCGGGTCCAGGCCGATCCTGCCCGGCGGGGTCAGGACCCGCTCGCAGCGCTTGTTGGCCGCCGCGAACACGCCGTCCCACGAGTGCACCCCGAACGGCATGCCCCGCTCGTTCAGCCACAGCCACAGCGGCTCCAGCCCCGTGGTGCCCTCGGTGAGCAGCAGCATCCGCTCCCGCACCGTCAGCTTGCCCAGCGGGGTCTCGCCGGACGTCCCGTCCAGGCCGCGCCAGCGCACCACGGGCTTCACCCGGCGGGTGACCTCGGTGACCACCCGCGCCCCCGGCAGCCGCTCGTAAAGGCCCTTGCGCTGCGCCCGCGCCACCGCGTGCGCCCGCGACGACCCGGCGTAGGCCTCGATCTCACCCACCGCGTCCGCCGCGGCGTAGAACGTGCGGTCCTTCTTCGAGCGCGTCACCCCCGCCGCCACCTTCCCCCGGTAATAGCGTCCCCCGTCCAGCCGCAGCTCCGGCACCTCGAACGTCAGCAGCGACCCGCCCTCGGCCCGGCGCAGCCCCGAGGAGAGCACCAGCCGGGTGAACGCGACGTTGCGGTCCTCCAGCCGCCCCGCCCACCCCGCCTCCGGCACCCCGCCGCGGCCGTGGCCGCGCAGCCCCACGTCGATCCACCGCCGCCACGTCCGCGGCGTCAGCCAGTGCACATTGCCCGGCCGGGCGTCCTTCGCCCTGGCCGCAGGCGCCGTCACCACCTCGCCGTTCCGGCCGCGGACCTGCCTCATCGCGACCGGGTTCCGCGCCACGCAGCCGTTCTTCGCCGCCCACCGGTACAGGCCGGCGAACGCCGCCAGCTCCCGGTCCCACTTCGACCCCCCGACCCGGTCCGGGTTCTCCGCCGCGAACCGCCGCCAGTGCTCGTAGTCCTCTAGGTCGCGCTCTGCCGCGTCCGTCCACGGCGTGCCCCGGCCCCACAGGAACGTCAGCAGCAGCGCGATGTCCGTCACGTAGTTACGCCGGGTCTCCGACGTGTAACTACGGAACCCCGAAGAGTGAACATACAGGCTCAGAAGAGGGTCCACCCGGTAATCCGGCGACAGGAAGATCGGATCCCCGGCCTTGATCCCAGTCCGGTCCTCTCGTGCCGGCAGGTCCTCCCACCCTGCCAGGACCCGCCGCCGAACCCCCGCCCGCACCACGTCCAGCGGTACCCAGAACACCCGCCACATAGCCATCCCCCGTCTCACCGCCACCTGCGGCAACACGGCTATTTAATAGGGAATTCGTGGACGGGGTACTCGGCCCAGGGCACCCGTGCGCGGACGTGGCCGCCCTGCTCGTGAGCGAGCTTTTCGCCAACAGCATCCGGCACAGCGGCTCGGGCGCCCCCGGCGAGACGGTCACGGTTGCAGTCAAGACAGCGAGCGACGTCATCCGCGTTGAAGTCACCAACCTAAGAGGGCCAGGGGTTCCACAGCTGCGCCCTTCCGGTGATGAAGCGGAAGACGGCCGAGGGCTTCATCTCGTCGATCGCCTGGCCGCGCGGTGGGGGTGGCGGCGGCGCGGCGGTCGTGTGGTGACCTGGTTCGAGCTGTCCCACCGCTGATATCTCGGCCTTAACGATGTACCTCGAGCGTACAGGGGCCTTGCGTCTGCCGGCTGCGATGCAGGTCGTCAGCGGTGGCTGCCTGGCCAGGTACATGCAGGTACGTCAGAGGCCGATCCGGGGGCCACGACAGCTCTCCTAGCGTCGGCCGGTGCAAGTCCGCGCCGCGCTACCGTAGCCCGTCGGCGGGGCGAACTTGAGCCAGCACCATTTCCGGTCGGCGGCCTGAGTGGGCTCGGATGCCGCTCAGGTATTCGTTACCGGCCACGCCTTGAGCAGTTCCCGGGCGGTGCCATTGTTGCCCAGGTGATAGACGGCGACCCCGGCGGGCAGACGTCGAACGCGTCGAACGGCTCAGCCTCTATCGTCTTCAGGTCATCGAATTTGGCTGCCCCGACCGTGAGGTGGGGCAGGTTGTTACCCGCGCCGATCTCGGCGGGCGCGATTTTGACGGCCCGGTAGGACAGCGCGGCTATCGGTCTCCGCGACCGTCTTCTCAACGGCCTCGAAGGCTGACCACCCCGCTCGACGGCCCTCGACCCGGACCCGGGAAGCACGATCCAGTTCCGGCCGTCGGCACCACGGTCCGGGCCTCCGGCCGGCACCATGGTGCCGGCCGGCGTCGGCGTCCCCCTGCTCACACAGTTGGATACATGAAGTCCAAAGGACCGGACAGCAGTGAACGGACCCGCCGGGCTGCCTCGTCGACGAGCACCTCGGGATCGTTGCGAATGATCGCGTCCATGGTTTTCTCAGCGACCTCCGCAGCGCTCACTTTAGGGACGTCAAGTTTTTTCGTGGCATCGGTGTCCACGTAGCCCGCGTAGACGCCCACGACCATGGTTCCCTGCTCGCGCAGGCCGATCCGCAAGGCGTTGGTCAGCGACCATTCTGCCGCCTTAGAGGCCGCGTAGCCCGGGAGCCCGTCGCTCGCCTTCCATGAAGCCACCGACAGCATGTTCACGAGGACACCGCCGCCGTTCGCGGCCAGGACAAGCGCGAACGCGCGCGATAGGGCCCAGGGGGCGAGATAGTTGACCTCCATCATCCTGCGCGCGCCGTCTAGGGAGCCTTCCAGCAGCTGCGGGCCGACGATTTGCCCGGCGTTGTTGATGACGATGCTTGCGTCGGATGCCTTCTCCGCGGCCGCCTCGATGTGCTGGCGATTGGTGACGTCCAGGAGCAGCGGCTCCAGTCCCGGTTCGTCGAATTCCTCGGGCTGACGAACCCCCGCGTAAATCCGGGCAGCACCCCGGTACAGCAGGGCGCGGGCGAACGCCAGTCCGATCCCCCGACTGGCGCCGGTCACCAGAGCGACTGATCCCGCAATCTTCATGGATCAGCACCCGCCCTGGCTGTGCATTCCGTCGTCTTGCCGCTCGTCGCCGGGCAAGCGTCCCCCACCGCGCATCCCGGCGATCGCGGCCCGAAGCCCGGCCGCTCCTTCGTCCCACACCATTTGCCCCTCCCCGGATTTCCTGTCGGATACCTTCGGTAAACGCCGGCAGCCGCAGGCTGAGCCGCGTGTAGCCGCCTGAGATCCATGCTGTCTTTTTCCGCGGTGGTCAGGTATCAGCAGCGTGACTGCATTTCGCTGACCTCGCTGGAGGCAGTCAAGCGCCACCTCCGCAGCATCCGATAGCCATAGCGCCTGGACGGTGCAGACGCCGACGGCAGCTCCGCGAGAAGTACGCGAGCCGGAAACCGGCGGGAGGTCACCGAGCCATACGACACTCGGCTTCCGTACCCGTTCGTTGCGCTCCTCGCCAGGTCAAGCAGGACCGTCCGGCGTCCGGGCGGCTCAGCTGCGGTGCCGTTGACTGCAGTCCGCGTGCGCACCGAAGTGCAGTTGCCATGTCGATACCGCTGTGTGATCCGCGCCCTGACGATGGTGGTGTTCGGCGGCCTGTAGCCGCGAGTCCAAACGAGTAGGAGACGGACTATGTCTTCTGGAACCAAGCCGAGCCTCGTGTTCTGCCACGGGATTCTTGCCGATGGCTCGTGCTTCAACAAGGTGATGCCCGCGTTCCAGGCGGAGGGCTACGAGGTGATCTCCGCGCAGT
>JBEKGC010000055.1:0-21403 GCA_050013055.1 Streptosporangiaceae bacterium | reverse complement strand
CCCGAGCAGTCGAAGACGTAATCGACCCCGCGCCCGCCCGCCGCGGCGCGGACCGCGGCGACCGGATCGGTGGCGCTGTAGTCCACCACCTCGGTGCTGCCGAGCTCGCGCGCGGTGACCAGTCGCTTGCCGCGGCCCACGGTGATGACCTGGGTGGCCCCGGCGGCCCTGGCCACCTGGAGCATGAGCAGGCCGAGCAGGCCCGGGCCGAACACGGCCACGCTCGAACCCGGTTCCAGCCGGGCCCGCCGCGCCGCGTGCACGGTCAGGGCGCCCTGGTTGACCAGGGCGGCCGCCACGTCGCTGACCTGCCGGGGCACCGGGTGCAGGGCGACCGCCGGGCGGACCGCGTACTCCGCCAGAGCTCCGGGCGCGGTGTGACCGTAGAGCTTGAAGCCGGGTTCGCGGACCCGCTCGCACAGGTTGTAGCGTCCGGCCCGGCACATCGGGCAGGCACCGCAGCCGGTGTGGTTCTCGGCCACCACCCGGTCGCCCACCGCGAGCCCGCCGCGCTCGGTGCCGGGGCCGAGCGCGGCGACTTCGCCTGACCACTCGTGCCCGATGATGAAGGGCAGCGCGGGCGGCCAGGTGCCCCGGTAGTCGCCGGCCACGATCTTCAGGTCGGTGCCGCAGATCCCGCAGGCCAGCACCCGGCACAGCACCTCGCCTGGGCCAGGCTGCGGCACCGGTACCCGCTGCACGGTGAGCTGGCCGAACTCGCGCAGCAGGGCCGCGTCCATCTCGGCCGGAACGGGGGGGCCGGTCATCGCCGCGCTCCCGCGCTCAGCCCGCCGCCGGACGCCGCGCTCAGCCCGTCGCCAGCGTCAGGGCCGTCGCGGTCAGCGAGCTGCGCCCAGATCTCGGTGACCCGGCGGACCACGTGGTCGGCTACCGCTTCGGCGATTTCCTCGGCCCGGCCTGGCTCGGCCCGCTCGGGCCGCCCGTACCACCCGGTCGGCGCGATGTCATGGAAGTCTTGCAGGACCGGGTAGACGTCGCGCTGCCGGAACAGCTCGTGAGCGGTCTCACCCGAGGCCAGGTCGCTGGCGGGGATAGCGCGGTCCAGCTGGACCAGGCCCGGCTCGTAGGCCAGCACGGCCGCGGTCTCCATCGACCCGGCGTGGGTGAACTCCATCTCCTCCGGATACAGGCCGTTGGTGATGACGTGCGCCTCGGCGATGAGAATGCGCAGGCCGAACCGCTGCTGCGCCTCGGCGGCGGCCAGCCGCAGCGTCGGCGAGTTCCCCTCATGCCAGTTCACCACGACGAGCCGGGACACTCCGGCCTGGGCCAGCGCCGCGCACACGTCGACCAGGATCGCCGTCAGCGTGCTCGGGGACAGCGACAGCGACCCCGGCCAGGACAGATGGTAGGGCGCCACGCCCACCGGGCCGACCGGCGCGACCACGGTGTCCAGCCGGAACGCGACCCGTTCGGCGATGGACTGGGCGGCGAACGCGTCGGTGCCAAGCGGCAGGTGACCCCCGTGCTGCTCCACGCTGCCGACGGCGAGGACCGCGGTGCCGCTCGCGGCCAGCAGCCGCGCGGCCACCGGCTGGGACAGCCGCTCGAGCTGACGATCAGGGTGACGCGGCATGTTCTCAGCCTCCGTATCCCGCGGTGGCGCCCTGCGCGACCGCGTCTTTGTGGGCGCCGATCGGGGTCTGCCACGCTTCGGTGACCACGTCGACGAGCGAGGGACGTCCGGCGCGAAGGGCGGCGGCCAGCGCGGCACTGAGCTCGGCCGGGTCGGTGACTCGCACGCCATGCAGGCCGAACGCTCCGGCCACATCGGCGTAGGCCACGTCGGCGAAGTCGTCGTCGGCGAAGCCGCGGCCGAAGGTAATCCGTCGGTACCAGCGGATCCAGCCAAGCGAGCGGTTGTTCAGGACCACGACGGTGATGGGGAGGCCAAGCTCGGTGACGGTGGCCAGTTCCCCGACGGCGTAGCCGAGGGCACCGTCACCGGTCAGCACCACGGTCCGGCCCGTGGCGGCGGCGCTGGCGGTCGCCGTGGCGGCGCCGATCGCGGCGGGCAGCGCGTAGCCGAGCCCGGCCTGGCCCCGCGGGAACAGCACCTGGCGCCCCGGCTGCCGCTGCTCGAAGTACACCCCGCCCCAGCCGCTGGCCAGGCTGGCGTCGCAGATGAGGGTGTCACCCGGCGCGAGCGCTTGCTCCAGCGCGGCCAGCACCCGCTGCGGGGCGATCGGGACGGCGTCGCTGGCCCGCTCGGCGTCCCGGACGGCACGCCATCGCTGCGTCAGCGCGGCCAGCCTGGCCCGCCAGGGGCTGCGGTCAGGCTCCGCCTCGTCGGGCGGGCCGGTCCCGGGCCCGCTGGCAGCCGGGCCGGTCCCGGGCCCGCTGGCGGCCGGGGCGCCGGTGCCGAGCTCGGCCAGCAGCGCCGTCAGGCCCGCCCGCGCGTCCCCGAGCATGGCCGCCGCGATCTCGAACGCGCGGCCAAGCTCGGCCGGATCGATGTCGAGCTGCACCACCTGCTGGCCGGCCTGCGGAAGCGTCCACCCGTAGGTGGCCCCGCCGCTGGCCTTGGTCCCGGCCAGCAGCACGACGTCCGCCTCGGCCAGCGCCGCCGCGGCGGCGCTTGTGCCCATCGTGCCGGTCACCCCGACGCTCAGCGGATGGTCCTCCGCGATCGCGCCCTTGCCGGTCAAGGTGGTGCCGACCGCCGCGGAAAGGCGCGTGGCCAGGGCGGTCACGGCCGGCCCGGCGCCCGAGTGGATGACCCCGCCGCCGGCCAGCAGGAACGGTCGCGCCGCCCGGCGCAGGACCTGCGCCACGGCGGCGACGTCAGCGGGCTCGGGGGCGGGCCGGAAGGCCGGAAAGGCGCCGAAGCGGGCCGACGCGGCCCTCGGTGTCGCGGCCTCAGCGGGGGCGTCGAGCACGTCTTGCGGCAGTAGCAGCGCGACCGGCCCTGGCCTGCCGCTGGTCGCCGTCCGGAACGCCTGCCTGACCAATCCTGGCATCGCGGCCGCGTCCGGCACGCTGGCCAGCCATTTCGTCACGGGGGCGAGCAGCGCGGCCTGGTCCAGCGCCTGCGAGGCGGCGGACCGGTACCGGTGTGGCGCCAGCCGGGTCGGCAGGTCACTGACCAGGGCGATCACCGGCACCGAGGCGCCCAGGGCCTCGGCCAGGCCCGACGGCAGCTTGGCCGCGCCCGGTCCCACGGTCGCGTCGCAGACGCCCGCTCGCCCGGTCACCCGGGCATAGCCGTCGGCCGCGTACGCCGCGGTGCGTTCGTCCCGTACCAGCACGTGCACCAGGGCGGGCGCGAGGTCCAGGATGGCGTCGTACAGGGCCAGCGTCTGGCCGCCAGGTACCCCGAACACGTGCCGGACGCCGTGCTCGGCCAGCAGCCCGGCGAGCAGAGCCCCGCCATGACCGCCCGCTTGGTTCACGCCCACGACCGGCCTCTCCACGTTCGCAACTGCTTGCAACCGTTTGCATCAAGCTTCTACACGGAGGCGGGCGTTGTCAAGCAGCAGGGCTAGCCGGGAGGCGGGGGAGCGGTCGAACCGCGCACCACGAGCTCGCCGGAGATCAGGACCGTCTCGGGGTTCCGGCCGGGCTCAGCCACCAGGGCCATGAGCATTTCCGCGGCGCGGGTGCCCACGTCATACTGCGGGATCCGGATTGTCGTCAGCGGCGGCTGCAACCGCCCGGCCAGCAGCATGTCGTTAAAGCCCACCACCGAGATGTCCGCCGGGCAGGTCCGGCCTCGTTCGGCGGCGGCCACGATGATCCCGACCGCGATCAGGTCGTTGCCCGCCACCACGCCGGTGATCCGCGGGTGCTCGGTCAGCAGGAGCTGGGCCGCCGCGTGCCCGGCGGCTTCGTCGAAGGCGGAAGCTTCAAACGCCGCCATCTCGGGCAGCCCGAGGCGCAGCACGGTGGAATCGAAGGCGGACCGCCGCCTAGCCCCGTTCGAGGTGGACATCGGGCCGCCGACGAAGGCCAGCCGGCGATGGCCGAGCGCGTAAAGGTGCTCCACCGCCTCCACCGCACCGTGGAAGTCATCGGGGATCACGGCCGGCACACCGCCGCGGTCGATGGTCCGGTTGACCAGCACGAGCGGCGTGCCGCCGGCCCGCAACTCGGTCACCACCGGGTCGTCACGGCGGGCCATGGCCAGCAGCAATCCGTCCGCCTGGCCCTCCAGCATCGCTGCGACCTGCCGCCTGGCCTTGCCCACGTCGTTGTCCGAGCTTGACAGCAACAGCGAGTACCCGGCCCGGTCGAGCACGTCTTCCGCGCCCCTGACCACGGGCGGGAAGAAGGGATTGGTGATGTCGGGCACCACCATGCCGATGGACATCGAACGCCGCGTCTTCAGGCCCCGCGCCATCCCGTTGACCCGGTAGCCGAGCCCGTCCGCGGTCTCCCGGACGCGCTCCAGGGTGGCCGGGTTGAGCAGCGCCGCGGTCCGCTCGTTGAGCGCGCGGGAGGCGGTGGAAATATGCACGCCGGCCGCCTCGGCCACATCCTTCAGTCGCGGCGAGCGGCGATCCGGGGTCATGGCGCCGCGCCCGGCCGGACCGGTAGCCGGAGGCGGTCGGTACGCATGCCGGATGACACGTCTCACGCTCCGATGCAAACGCTAGCGCCACAGGTCAGACCACTTTACCAGGCAGCCGGCCCGGCCCTGGGGACCAGAAGCACAGGGCCAGGAGGCCTTGACACGCTGGCTCAGCTTGATTAACGTCGCCGCAAACGGTTGCATCGCTCTGCCGGAGAGTCAGGAGACAGCCCGTGCCTGATGCCGAGATCACCTCGGCCGTGGCCAACTGGGGTCCGCGGTTCACGGCCCAGGGTGTCGACCCGGCTGACTTCGCCCGGGTGACCGGACCGCTCGAACGCTGGGCGGACTGGCTGGATGCCTGGTGCGCCAACGGCGACCTGCACGCCGGGCTGGCCCGCGAAGCAGAGCAGGCGGGCCGGTCGCTGACCGCCGGGCAGGCCTGGGTCCTGGCCGCCCTCAGCTACCACTTCGCCAAGTTCGTGTGGATGCTTGACCGGGAGAAACACCGCAGCGCGGCCGACCGGGCGGTGGCCGCCATGACCCGCGCGCACCGGCTGCTCGACCCCACCGCCGAACGGATCGAGCTAGCCTTTGACGGCGCCACCATGGTGGGTAACCTGCGCCGGCCGCCGGGCGCTGACCGGCCGCCGCTCGTCCTGCTGATCGCGGGTCTTGACTCCACCAAGGAGGAGTTCTTCGCGGTCGAGAACGTTTTCCTGGCCCGCGGCATGGCCACGTTCTCCCTCGACGGCCCTGGCCAGGGCGAGACCGGGTACACCACCACCATCCGGCCGGATTTCGAGGCGCCGGCCGCCGCCGCGCTCGACGTGCTGTGCGCCCGCCCCGACCTGGACGGCGAACGGGTCGGGATGCTGGGGGTGAGCCTGGGCGGGTACTACGCCGCCCGGGCCGCCGCGTTCGAGCCCCGTATCCGGGCCGTCGTGATCTCGGGCGGCCCCTACGACTACGGCGCCCTGATCAGGGACCGGCCCGCGCATAGCCTGGCCACCTTCGCCCGCAACAGCGGGACCACCAGCGCGGAGGAGACCTACCGGTTCGCGTCCCTGATCACCCTGGAGGGCGTGCTCGGCCAGCTCACCCAGCCCATGGTCGTCGTCTTCGGTAAGCGTGACCGGCTCGTCCCGTGGCAGCAGGCCGTCCGGGTGGCGGACGAGGCACCGCACGCGGACCTGTGGATGTTCGAGGAAGGCAACCATGTCTGCATGAACCTCATTTACCGCTGGCGGCCGCAGGCGGCCGACTGGCTGGCCGAGCGCCTGGCCGAGATCGCCTAGCCAGCCGCAGCCCGGCGGTTCAGCAGGCTCATGAGGGCCATGAACAGGACCCCGCGGGCGACATAACCGGCCTGGCCTAGCCGGATCACCGCGTTCTGGGTGGAGCCGCTCATCCACCCCATGCGCAGATGGCGGGTGAACTCCGCGGTCACGCCCCGGAACGCCATGATGATGCCGAGGACGGCCAGCACGATGCCCGCGATGACGAGGATGACCTGGCCGCCGTTAAGGGAGAGAATCTGGGCGGTGTAGTCGCGGGCGGCGGTGTCGCTGCCGGGTGGTGTCCGGCCGTGCACCACGAACATCAAGGTGCTGAAGAACAAGATGGCATAGCCAACGCCGTACAAGAATGCCTTAACCCGGTGCCCCTCGGTCAGGTTCAGCCGTATCACGGCGGCCTGGACGAATCTCCAGATGGCCAGCCCGAGAAACCCGATAACGAGAACCCACAAGAGCAGGTATCCGAAGGGCTTGGTGGCCATCGCCTCGATCGCCCCGGTCCGGTCCGGCGAATGCTTCGCGATGCCGAGGGCGACCATAACGGCGATAACCCCGATGACGATATAGACGATCCCGCGGGCGACGAAACCCAGCCGGGCGAAGGCGTTGATGGCACCGGATCCTCCCGTCCTCCTGGCGCCCCAGCCAGTATTGGTCCGGCGCCGCGAATACGATCGGCTGTAACGGGACCAGCGACCCGTTTCCGATCGGTTCCGGCTGTATCCGCTCCTACGTCTGCGCAAGCCAGTTCCGGTCGACATCGGTCCACCTCCGCATTCGGGCGCTTCCCGGCGGGGAGCGCACGGCCATTGCTACCCAATGGCCTCGACTTCCCCCGGCCGAAACGGTCAAACGCCGAAGACGCCGTCACCAAGGGCCATCAGGCCACGGCCAGGACGATGGCATGCAAGGCCAGCCCGACGGCCGCTCCGACCACCGTGCCGTTGATGCGGATGTACTGCAGGTCGCGGCCGAGGAGCAGCTCGAGCTGGCTTGACGTCT
Organism: Streptosporangiaceae bacterium; assembly: GCA_050013055.1. Classification (GTDB taxonomy): domain Bacteria; phylum Actinomycetota; class Actinomycetes; order Streptosporangiales; family Streptosporangiaceae; genus Palsa-504. The sequence continues at coordinate 14,572 of JBEKGC010000055.1, read as the reverse complement.
CGGCGGCGTCCCACCGTTCGATCGTCCCTGTGACCAGCCCGGCGAGCTCGTCGTGGAACTGATCGGCGAGCGCCCTGGCCCCTGACTCGACCACCCGGTCCAGGCCAGCGGCGAGGCGGCGGTCCGACCCCAGCCGCCGTCCCGCCCCCACCAGCGCGTCGGCCAGCCGGCGGCGCAGCTCAGATTCCGGGTCAGCCGCCTGGATCCGCAGGCCCTCCTTGGCCTTCTGCCACAGCGACGAGGACCAGTCCCGCAGGCCGGCGCTCCCCAGCACGTCGCGCTTCAGGCGCTCGCCACGCTCGCGCAGCTCCGGGGATGTCTCCAGGCGGGCGGGGAGCCCGGCGATCCACTCCTCGAATTGCTGCCGCGACTGGTCGTCGGGATCGGCGGCCATCGCGGCCAGCCGCTCGCGCAGCCGGGCGTACAGGCGGTCGAAGACCCGCCGGTACACCGCGTCCGGCAGCCAGCGGGGCGACTCGTCCGCGAACAGCTCACGCAGCTCCGCGTGGTGGCCGGCCAGATAGCCGTCGGCGCCGGACAAGATGGCGTTGAAGACCTCGGCGTGGTGGCCTCCCGCGATGATGACCCGCAAGGCCCGCCCGGCCAGTGGCGCCACCTCGACGGCATCGACGGCCCGGGTCAGTTCGGCGGTGAGGACGCGCTGGACGTCCTCATCGCGGAGCGTCTCGGCCACCGTGACGACCAGATCCGCCGCCCGGCCGGCGAACCGGGCGGCGTTGGCCTCGTCGGCCAGCCAGGCCGCCAGCCGGGGCACCAGCCGGGCGAAACGGATCCGTTCGGCCAGCACGTCGGCGTTGAGGAAGTTCTCCTGGACGAACCGGCCCAAGGTGGCGGCGAACTGGTCTTTGCGCTCGACGATCAGCGCGGTGTGCGGTATCGGCAGGCCGAGGGGATGGCGGAACAGCGCCGTCACCGCGAACCAGTCGGCCACGCCGCCGACCATGGAGGCCTCCGCGCCGGCCTGCACGTAGCCGAGCAGGACTCCGTGCACGCCGGCCGCGGTCACGGCCACGAACACCACCGTCACCCCGGCCAGCAGCGCGCCGGCCCGCCGTCGCGCGACCACCAGGCCGCGGGCCTGTCGTGCCGCCGACTCAGACCCGGGCGCGGACACCGGCGAGGCGGACCTCGGTGCGGAACGTTCCATCTGGCGGCCCCCGGTCAGCCCGCGATACGGGCGGAAAACGACGATCAGCTCCGCCCACGATATTGACCGGGCCTCTATCTTGACCGCGACGGGGGTCATCCAGCTCCTTCCGGCTGGCTGGCCGCCTGCCCGGTGCCCGGCGGCTGCGGGCCGGTCAGGCCCGCGGCAGGCGCACGTGGAAGGCGGTCTGCCCGGGACGGCTCAGCACCTTGACCGTGCCGTGGTGGCTCTCCACGATGGCCCGGACGATGGCCAGCCCGAGGCCGGTACTGCCGGCGTCGCGATGGCGGGACGCGGCCCCGCGGGCGAACCGCTCGAAGATGGTAGGCAGCATGTCCTCGGCGATGCCTGGTCCGTCGTCGAGCACGGTGACCGCGGCCGTGCCGGGATCGCTGCTGCTCAGCATCACCACCACGTGGGTGCCCGGCGGGGTGTGCACCCGGGTGTTGGCCAGCAGGTTGGCGAAGACCTGGTGCAGGCGGCCGGGGTCGCCGGGCACGGTGAACGGCTCGTCGGGCAGCTTGAGCTCGTAGTGGTTCCCGGGGCCGCTGGCCACCGCGTCGCTGACGACATCAAGCAGCAGGTGGGTGAGATCGACGGGCTCGTGCGCGAGTTCCCGGCCGGCGTCCAGGCGGGCCAGCATCAGCAGGTCCTCGACCATGCTGGTCATGCGTTCGGCTTCGGACTCCACGCGTTCCAGCGCGTAGCTCATCTGGGCCGGGGCCTGCGCGCGCATCGGGCGGGTCAGCTCCGCGTACCCGCGGATCGCGGTCAGCGGGGTGCGGAGCTCGTGGCTGGCGTCGGCCACGAACCGGCGCACCTTCATCTCGCTGGCCTGACGGGCGGTCAGCGCCGCGTCGACGTGATCGAGCAGGCGGTTGACCGCCCCCGCGACCTGGCCGACCTCGGTCCGGTCGGCGGCCTGGCGCGCGTCGATCCGTTCGGTGATCGCGACCTCGCCGACCGAGAGCGGCAACGCGCTCACCCGGACCGCGGTGTCCGCGACCTGGCGCAACGGCCGCAACGTGCGCCGGATGATCAGCCCGCCCGCCGCGGTGGCCAGCACGAGGCCCGCGGCCGCGACGACGAACTCGACCACGATGATCTGGTGGACGGTGCGCTGAACGCCACTCAGCGGCAGGCCGGTGATCAGGATGTCGCCGTCGGCGACCGCGGTGCCGGCCACCCGGTACTCGCCGAGCCCGGCGATCGTCACCGTCCGCGGCGGGCCGCCGGGCCGGACCGAGGTCAGGGCCGATACCCGCCCGGCCGCCACCGGCACCAGCTTCCCGTTGTTGCCCAGGATGTCGGCCGCGGTGACCTTCCCGTTCCCGAGCCGGGCGCCGAGCGTGCCGACCGACTGACCGGGCGCGAGCAGGAACTGTGCCCCGGACTGGCCGGGAGCCGAGCCGCCCGGCTGCCCGCTGCCCGGCGGCGCGACGTGGACCGCCCGGCCGCCTGCCGAGCTCAGCTGGATATCCAGCTGGCCGACGAGGAAGTGCTGCATCGCGATCACGGTGACCCAGCCGATGACGGCGCACACCACGGCGAGCAGGGCGACCAGGACGAGGAGCAACCGGACCCGCAGCGACCGGGAGCCACCGCGGAGCCGGGGCCGGGGGCGACGCAGCATGGCCCGTTCGGCAGTGGTCATGGGCCTGGTTTGAGGACGTAGCCCACGCCGCGGACGGTGTGGATCATCGGCGGGTGGCCCGCATCGATCTTGCGGCGCAGGTAGGAGATGTACAGCTCCACGACGTTGGTCTGACCGCCGAAGTCGTACTGCCAGACGCGCTCGAGGATCTGCCCCTTGGTCAGCACCCGGCGCGGGTTACGCATGAGGAAACGGAGCACCTCGAACTCCGTCGCGGTCAACGCCAGGTCCGCACCACCGCGGCTGACTTCCCTGGTGTCCTCGTCGAGCATCAGGTCCCCCACGACCAGGCGGGTTTCCTGGGCTTCGGCGGCGCCTCCGGCCCGGCGCAGCATGCCCCGGACCCGGGTGACGACCTCGGCGAGGCTGAACGGCTTGGTCACGTAGTCCTGGGCGCCCGCGTCCAGGCCGGCGATCCTGTCCTCGACGGCGTCGCGGGCGGACAGGTAGAGCACAGGTACCTCGAGCGCCTCCGCGCGCAGCCGGGCCAGCACCTCCAGCCCGTCGAAGCCGGGCAGCATGACGTCAAGCACCACGACGTCGGGTTTGAACTCGCGCGCGGCCCGGACGCCGCCCGGCCCGTCCGCCGCCGTCCGGACGGACCAGCCCTCGTACTCGAACGCCATCGTGAGCATCTGGGCCAGCGTGTCCTCGTCCTCCACGACCAGGACACGCATCGGTGTCCCGTCCGGCCGGCTGAGGTGAATCCGCTCGGTCACGACTACTCCACATTCCCGCCGCGGCCGCTGCTAGGCCGCGCTGGTGTCGGACTAATTTTTTAAGCCGAACGTAACGTGCTGTCACCGCCATGACTCCCATCGCGCCTCCCGTGGTCCCGCCTGCGCCCCACCGTACGGCCGAGCCCCGTCACCACCAGGACGGGGGTGGTGACGGGGCGGTAGCCGGCCGGGGATAGCCGGCTAGCTCACCGGCTGGCTGAGGTCGTAGACCGTCTGGCCGCCGATGCTGACCTTCTTGTAGTGGGCCTCCACCCACTTGGTGATCTGAGTGGCCACACTGGAGGTGCCACCGCCGCCGCCACCGCCGCCCGCGGCCGTGCCGGAGACGATCAGGTACCGCACCTGTCCGGTGGCGACGTAGCGCTCGAACTGCGCCAGCGTCGGGGAGTTGTCGGTCCCGCTCCAGCCGCCGATCGAGATAATGGCCTTGCCGGTGGACAGCTCGAGCTCGGCGGCGCTCTGGTCACCGACGACAGCCGCGGCCCATGTCGACGAGGTGGCCTTGAGCGCCTTGGTCAGCGCCGTGCTCGTGGTCGCGCCGCCCGCTCCGGACGGCACGCCCCCGGCCGCGGCCGGCCCCGAGGAGCCCGACGCCGTACCGCTGGCCTCCGACCGGGACCCGGCCGGCGCGGAACCGCTCGCCCCGGACCCGGCCGGCGCGGAACCAGCTGGCGCGGAACCAGCTGGCGCGGAACCGCTCTTCGCCGAGCCGGCCGGCGCGGAGCCGGCCGACGCGGAGCCGGCCGACGCGGAGCCGCTCTTCGCCGCACCGCCTGACGCCGCCGTTGAGCCGGACCCAGCGATCCCAGCCGCCCCGGCGGTACCGCCAGTACGGCCGGACGGCAGTCCGCCGCCGCCCCCCGGACCGCCGGCCGAGGCCGCGGCTGCGGGACCCACGCTCGGGATGCTGCCGCTGTGCGGACTGGCCGCGGTGGCCACGCCGAACGCGGCGGTCCCGAGCAGGCCGGCCGCCAGCGCGCTCGCGAGCAGGCTGCGCCAGACCAGGCGGCGCCGGATCGGCATGGTCAGGCCGACCGCGGTCAGCACGGTGAGCACGAGGACGAGCCAGCGCAGCTCGGGCTGCCAGCTGCTGGTCCGGCCGAGCAGGACGAGGCTCCACAGCCCGGCGGCCAGGACGAGCGCGGCGCAGGTCAGACGGCCGGTGACGGTCGCCCGCCGGTCCCAGGCGGCGCGGGCGGCGAGGGCGACGAGCGCGGCGATGGCCGGCGCAAGCGCCACCGTGTAATAGGGGTGGATGGTGCCCTGCATGTAGCTGAACACCAGGCCGGTGACCAGCAGCCAGCCGCCCCACAGCAGGGCGGCGGCGCGCAGCCGGTCGGTGCGCGGGGCCCGGCGGGTGAACCAGATCAGGGCGACGAACCCGACAAGCGCGGCCGGAAGCAGCCAGGAGATCTCGTTCCCCATCTCGCTGCTGAACAGCCGGGACAAGCCGGTGGCCCCGCCGAAGCTTGAGCCGCTGGTGCCGCCCGCCGCGCCGGCGTTGCCGCTGCCGCCGAACACCCGGCCCAGCCCGTTGTAACCGAAGACCAGGTTCAGGATCGAGTTGTTGGTCGAGCCGCCGATATAGGGACGCGAGGAGGCCGGCCACAGCGTGACGGCCAGGACCCACCAGCCGGCCGCCACCACGACGGCCGCGGTACCGGCGAGCACCTGACCTATCCGGCGCCGCAGCCGCACGGGACCGGCGACGAGGTAGGTGAGGGCGAAGGCGGGCAGCACGAGGAAGCCCTGCAGCATCTTGGTCAGGAACGCCAGCCCGATCACCGATCCGGCCACGACCAGCCAGCGGGTCCGGCCCGCTTCCAGCGCCCGGGTCAGCGCGTAGGCCCCGGTCACCAGGCACAGCGTGAGCAGCGCGTCGGGGTTGTCGAAGCGGAACATCAGCACCGCGGCCGGGGTGAGCGCGAGCGCGGCCCCGGCGGCCAGGCCCGCGACGGGGCCGGTCACGCGCCGCACGGCGCTGTACAGCAACCCGACGGCGGCAACCCCTTCCAGGGCCTGCGGGACCAGCAGCGACCAGGAGCTGAACCCGAAGATCCGGCCCGACAGCCCCATCACCCACAGCGACGCCGGCGGCTTGTCGACGGTGATCGAGTTACCCGCGTCCAGCGAACCGAAGAAGAACGCTTTCCAGCTCTTGGTGCCCGCCTGCACCGCGGCGGCGTAGAAACTGTTGGCGTAGCCCGAAGCGGACAGGTCCCACAGATACAGCACCGCGGTGAGGGCGAGCAGGCCGAGCAGGGCCGGGCGCGCCCAGGCCGGCTGGCCGGCTGGACTGCGCCAGATCCGCTGCAGGTGGCGGCGGTCATCCGGCGGAGCGGGATCCTCGGTGCCGATGGCGTCGGCGGCGCGGTAGGCGGCGTGCCGCGGTGGCAGCAGCTTCGTGGTCATGGCGAAGTCCTCGTCAAGTGGTCGGTGGGATGTCAGGTGCTCAGGCGCTGGCGAAGATCCGCCCGGCCCAGTTGCGCGCGCAGCGCCGCGACCGGCAGCCGCCCGGTGGCCAGCGCCCGGCCCAGCCGGGCCACACCGCGCAGGTCGGCCAGGGCCGTGGCGACGACGTCGACCCGGCTGTCCGGGTCGTCCACCCAGTCCACGGGCACCTCGGCGATTCGCAACCCGGCCCGCTCGGCCAGCACGAGCAACTCGGTGTCGAAGAACCAGCCGGTGTCCTCCACCAGCGGCAGCAGCTGCTGAGCCACCTCGCGGCGGATGGCCTTGAACCCGCACTGCGCGTCGGAGAAACGCGTGTGCAAGGTGCCGCGCAGCAAGACGTTGTAGCAGCGCGAGATGATCTCGCGCTTAGGGCCGCGCACGACCTGGGCGGTGCGGGCCAGCCGGGTACCGATGGCCAGGTCGGAGTGGCCCGACAGCAGCGGCGCGACCAGCGGGAGCAAGGCGGTCAGATCCGTTGACAGGTCGACGTCCATGTAGGCGAGCACCGGCGCCTCGGACTGCAGCCAGACCGCGCGCAGCGCCCGGCCTCGTCCCTTCTCGGGCAGATGCACCGCGCGGACCTCCGGCAGGGCCGCCTGGAGCGTTTCGGCCAGCGCCAGGGTGTCGTCGGTGCTGGCGTTGTCGGCGATGGTGATGCGGAACCGGTAGGGGAACGTGCCGGCCAGGTGAGCGTGCAGCTGACGCACGCACGGCTCCAGGTCGTCCTGCTCGTTGTAGACGGGTATGACCACGTCGAGGACCGGTACACGGGACGCCGCCGGGCCGACCGGGTACGGCACGGGGCGGTTGGCAGTGATGGTCATGCAGCTACTGTCGCCGCTGCGCTTATCACCACCCTGTCGCGTTTCTATCGAAATCATATGGAGGCCCTGGGCGGTGCGCGCCGCCGGTTAAAGGAGCAGAATCAGACCGAACAGCTAATCCATTGCAGATGACGGAGACCCCATGACCACCACCACCATGGCCGAACTACCCTCGCTCAAGGGCCAGGAGCTGGGTAGCAGTGAATGGATCGAGGTCCGCCAGGACCGGGTGAACACCTTTGCCGACGCCACCGACGACCACCAGTGGATCCACGTCGACGTGGACCGGGCGAAGCGGGAGAGTCCCTTCAAGGGACCGATCGCCCACGGCTACCTCACGCTCTCGCTGCTCATCCCCATGCTGGCCGAGGTGCTCACCGTCAGCGACGCCGCCCTCGGCGTCAACTACGGCCTGAACAAGGTCCGCTTCCCCACCCCGGTTCCCGTCGGCAGCAAGATCCGGCTGACCGCGACCCTGGCCGACGTGACCGAAGTCACCGGCGGCCTGCAGCTCACGATCAGCGCCGTCATCGAGCTCGAGGGCAGCGCCAAGCCGGCCTGCGTCGCCGAACCCGTCCTCCGCTTCTACGCCTGATCACGGGGCGCCAGGGCGCGCTGCTTCAGAGCTTGCCGTGCAGCTCTTCGGCGATCTGCTTTCCCTGGTCGGCGGTCACGTAGGTGAGGCCGCCGATCTGTATGTAGACCTCGCCGAAGAGGGCACCGTAACTGGCGAAGCTGCTCGCTCCGACCGACCCCGCGTTTCCCTTGGGATCGGGCTCGGAGAAGGCCTTGTCACCCACTCCGGAGATGGGCGTCGGCGGGTGCCCGGCCGTCTTCAGCGCGGATACGTCGCTGTCGAATCCGTACGTGCCCCCCTTGGTCGTCACCGAGATCTGCAGCAGAGCACCGTCTGCACCGTCGTATTCGCAGGAGAAGATGACACCTTGCGTCTCGCTGGGTTTCGCGGTGGTGAAGGTGGTGCCGGTGATCTGCGACGCGGCCGCGACCGGGAGGGCCTGGCAGACGTTGAAGTTCTTCACCGTGCTGGACGCGGCGGCGTTCCCTGTCGCCGCTGACGCGCTGGCGGTCGTGGTGCCGCCGCTGGCTGGCGGCGTCGCGGCGGCGGTCTTCTGTCCACTCGAACATGCCGTAGCCGACACGGTGACGAGAATGAGGCTGGCCGCGGCGAACACACTGGATACCCGCATGTCTTTCTCCGATGAGGTAGTAACAGGCCTGGACTTGCTGCCGACGCTAGGGGCGCGGGCCAGCTGAGGAATCGGGGATTACCCTCGGCTTGGGGCTCTGATCTGGCCGCGGGGGCGCCGGCGGCTCTACCGTCAGGCCATGGGCGGGTTCATCGTGGAGCGGTACTGGCCGGGTGTGACCGAGGCCGGCGTGCGGGTGGCGGCGGCCGCGCTGCGGGCCGCGGCCGGGGCGGACATCCGCTACCTGGGCAGCATCGTGATGCCCGGGGACGAGGTGGTGCTGTTCCGGTTCGATGCCGTCAGCGTCCAGCGGGTCGCGGCGTGCGGTGAGCAGGCCGGGCTGCGCTGCGATCGCGTGATCCCGGCCGTCTTCATCGATGAGGGGGATCGGGGCGGGTAAGCCGTCGGGAACGCGGGGTCCCATCAGCGCGCCAAGCCCGGCCCGGGAGGTGATGCCGAGCTTGCGGTAGGCGCGGGCGAGGTTGGCCTCGACCGTCTTGACCGCGAGGAACAATTGCTGCGCCACTTCGCGGTTCGTCAGGCCCGCGGCGGCCAGCTCCGCGACACGGCGCTCGGTCTCGGTCAGCGTGCCCGCGGCGGCCGGCCGCAGGTTGACCCGGGCCAGCTCCGCCGCGACCTGCCGCGCCCAGGCCACGGCGCCGAACGCGGTGAACTCGCGGTGCGCCTCGGCGAGCAGCTGCTGAGCTAGCCGCTTGGCCTTGGCGCGGCGCTGGATCTGGCCTGCGATCAGCAGCGTCCTGGCCCGGTCGAACCGCATCGGCGAGGTGTCGTACCAGGTCAGGGCCTGCTCAACGGCGGCGAGCGCGCCGCGGAGGCGTCGGCCAGGTCGATGTCATCGCTGACCGCGGCCAGGGTCAGCAGAGCCTCAGAGCGCACGACGGGATCCGCGGCCGCTTCAGCCACGGCGACCTGTAGCTCATCCGCGGCGGCACCCCAGCCGATCACTTCCGTGGCCATCTCGGCCAGCCGGATTCGCCGTCGAGCGCGGAGCGACCCGGCCGGCGTCAGGGCGATCGACTCCCGCTGGGCCTGCACCGCTCCAGGACTGTCACCGGCTCGGACCAGCGCGTCGGCCAGCAAGTCCAGCCGCACCGCACGCTCGGCATCCGAATCGGTGTGCTGGAGGGCCAGCCGTGACAGTTCCACCGCGATGTCGGGCGCGCCCGCGGCGAGTGACACCACCACTCCGGCATCAAGCGCCCCAGCGATCCGGGGATCTGCCCCGGTCGCCGCCAAAGCGGCGTGCCTGGCCCGCTCGAGCGGATCATCCGTGCCCGCCAGCAGACGTTGATGCAGTCCCCTTCGCTCCGCGGCCTGCAGCGCAGCGTACGCGGCGGCGCTCATCAGCGGATGTGCCGCCCGGACGATCCGCGCTCCACCCAGCACCTCTGGCTCGTCGACGACCACGAGCCCGGCCAGGACCGCGCGCTCCACGGCGCCGGGCTCGAGCCCGGCGCCGGTGAACCGCCACGCCGCCGCCGTGGCCGCGGCGATCTGGAGAACGTCGGGCGGCAAGCTCCGGACTCGCTCGGCCACCAACCCGTCGAGGCTGGTGGGCACGGGCAGCGGAACTCCTGGCCGGGGAACGATCTCCAGCCGGTCCAGGGCCCGGGCCAGCTCGAGCGCGTACAACGGGTTGCCGCCGGATGTCTCGTGTACGCGAAGCAGGACGGGCCGGGCTAGCCGCACCGCCAGCCGGGCCGCGAGCAACTCGAACAACGCGCCCACGGTGACCGGGCCCACCCCGACCGGCAGCACCTGATCACCGGGGAGTCCGTCCAGCGGCGCCCATCGCGACCCTTCGCCGCGCGCGGTGGCGATCAGCCGCACCCGGCTCCCGGGCCCCATCCGCCGCAGCGCGAACCGCAGCGCGCCGGCACTGGCCGCATCCACATAAGGCAGGTCATCCAGCGCGATCAGCACCGGACCTGACTGCGCCTGCGCGGACAGCACCGACCACAGCGCGGTACCGACCGACCGCTCGTCGACCGGCTCACCGACGTCCGACTGCAGCATCACGACCTGCAGCACCGCACGCTGCGGCGGCGGCAGGCCGGCCAGGACCGGCATGGCCGCGGTGCGCAGCAGATCGGTCAGGCCGACCCAGGGAAGCTGCGCCTCCGCGATGCCGGCCCGGGAGACAAGCACCAGGTAGCCGAGGCTAGCGGCCCGTTCCAGCGTCCATTCCCACAAGGCGGTCTTGCCGATCCCGGCCGGCCCGGTCAAGATGGCCGCCACCGCCCCGGCGTGCCCCTCGGGGACGACACCGCTGTCGTCAGTGCCGTCGGCGGCGGGCATGCGGCCGCTACCCACGTCCAGAAACCCGGAGAGCAGGGCACGCTCAGCGTCGCGTCCCACGATCATCGGCTCAGCCGGCGGCCGCGGTATCGGCCCTCCCATACAACTCCCGGTCGCACTGGCCGGCCATGCTTGCCCGGCGTACATTTTGGTAGTGCCTGCCATCCTGGCAGGTCAGGCCGGATTATCCCGGTCATATCGCCATTGGTCATCGGGCCGGCGGCTCAGCTGGCGTCGCGCTGCTGTTCCGGCTGGCCGTGCCAGCGCCGGCCCCAGCCAGCCTGGGCTAACGCTAACCGGCCGGGTCGGTGAACCGGGGCGGGCGGCGCTCGAACTCCGCGGTGATCGCCTCGGCCTGGTTCGGGCTGCCGATGAGGGCGCTGATCTCCTCCTGCTCCGCGGCGAACCCCGCTTCCAGGTCCACCCGGCCGGCCAGGTCGAGCAGCCGCTTGGCCGCCCGGATGGCGTGCGGGCTGCGGCCGGCGATGGAACGGGCCAGCTCCAGAGCGGCCTGGCGCGGGTCAGGATCGAGCCTGGTCGCCAGGCCGAGCGCCACGGCCTCCTCCCCGCGCACCACCCGGCCGGAGAAGGTCAGCTCCTTGGCCACATCCCGGCCGACCAGCTCAGGGAGCAGCTGTGAACCCGTCATGTCAGGCACCAGGCCCCACCGGATCTCCAGCACCGACAGCTTCGCGTCCGGTGCGACGATGCGGATGTCGGCGCCGAGCGCGATCTGCAGGCCGCCGCCCAGGGTGTTCCCGGTGATAGCCGCGATGACCGGAACGGGAACCTCCGTCCAGACGTAGGCCGCACGCTGCCCGGCCGCCCGGGCCGGACCGTGGCCCGGCGGCAGGTCGGCCAGGGCGCTCAGCCGCATCCCGTCGCGCATGCCCTGGAACATGCCGAAGTCCAGGCCCGCGCAGAAGTCGGGCCCCGTACCTGACAGCACCACAGCCCGGATGCCGGGTTCGGACTTGAGCCGCTCGCCCGCCGCGACCAGCGCGGCGAACATCGCCCCGTCCAGGGCGTTGCGCTTCTCCGGCCGGGCCAGCCGGACATCAGCCACCCCGTCGGTTACCTCCACCGTGACACGCTGCTCGGTCATCCCTGCTCCTTTTCCGGCGTCCGGCCAGCCCTCAGCCGAGCGGAACCTCTGCTGCGACATCTACCCCACCCACCAGCATTTTCCGCTGTTGATCCGGGCTTGGTGGTGGATCGGGTGTACGGGGCGCAGCCCGGCCCCCCGCACTGGTCCTGGTGGCGCGGGCCCCCCGCGCGCTTGCTGAGCGCAGCCCTAATCTTCAAGATCACAGCGAATCCAGCCGTCCACGGCGTACATCACCACGCTGAATACCCTGGCAGGAATATTGTCGGCGACGATCCGGTAAGTGAACCGCCACCGGTCATGCGGCTCGAAGTGCCAGGGCGTGCCGTGCCAGCCGAAGCGGTCAGGGCCAAAGACGCCAACCGTCATGACGCCTTGCTGATCAGTCGCCGTGGTTGCGATGACCCAAAGCTCCTCCCGTCCTGGGGGCAGGGGAATGCCGATGGTGGGATCGCCGCCAGCCTGCATTGGAACTGCCTGGGGAATCACCGGCGGGAAAAGGTCAGTCCGGGGTCGTGGCGACATCTCAGTCCACTGCAACCGCACACCGGTCGCCTCGGGATTCCCGGCAGGGTTACGGATACCGATGCGGTGATGGACCATGTTCGCGTTCGGCAGCCGGTACTGCCCCCTTTGATCCAGGTAGCAAGGTTCCAAAGGTTCTGGGCCTTTTCTGCCGGTATAGCCGACCTGTGCTGCTAGCGCCTTCTCATGCGCCTGCCGCTGATCCTCCAGGTCCTGTGTAGCGGCGTCCCGTGCTGCCTGCGCGGACAGAGCGTCCTGGTTGGTTTTATGCCAGACGCGGTAGGCACCCTCAGCCACCACTACCAGCATGATGCCCAAGAGGATGACGACGATCAGCGGCCACGGCAGATGGAACACGAAGGTCACGGCGATCCCGGCGATGCCAAGAAGCAGGACAACGACGCCGAGCCACCGGGCCACGGTGTCCAGTGGCTTCACCCCAGCCCCCAGCACCCGCAGCCAGAACCAGGCGCGGGATACTAGTCACCGACGCGTGGGCGGGCCTGGCCGGTAGCGTCCGGTACCAGAAAGGCCGCCGCGATGACTGGCTCACCGCAGCGGTCACGGCGCTGTACTGGGATCGCTCAAATAAGACCGCCTGGGCCGAGGTCATCGACCTCGCCTGCGCCGCGCCGCATATTCCGACGCTGCTCGACCTGTTCCGCCGCGTGCCAGCCGCCGCGCGGCCGCCGGTGCTTACGGTAGCGGGACACCTAACGACGCGCGGGGCATCATGGTCATCTTGACCGAGGCGGTGAGAATCGTCAATTCTGGCGGGCGTGGACGTGGTGGGATGCCTGGGGTGCGATCTTCTTGCCGGGCGGCGGGCTCTGCCCGGAGGCATCGTTCATCAGGCCGCTGGGTGGGTGGCAGACCGCAGCTGGGGGGAGTCGGGCGTCGGGTGCTTGGCCGGTGTGGAGGTCCGTGTCAGGCGGGGTGCTCGAGCAGCGCGGTGAGCAGATCGGCGAGCCAGGACCTGAACCGGGCTGGGTCGTTGTCGAGGAGCAGTTCGGTGGTGGCGCCGTCATGGACGGCCATGACAGCGCGGGCGAGTCCGTCAGGTGTTTGCAGGGCCGCGGGGAGGCGGGAGCGGTCGATCGCGGGGGCCAGTGAGGCCGCGAGCGCGTCGCGGAGTTTGTTGCGGTGGGCGCGGAGCGCGGCGGCGACTTCGGGATTGCGGGCGGCGTAGAGCCGGAAGTCTGTGCTGACGAGGATCCAGTCACGGTCCACCATGAGCGCCTGGACTGCTTGGGCGACGAGTCCGGGGATGTCGCTGGGGGGGCCGGTCAGGCCGGCCGCGGCCTGGCGGGCGAGCTGTTCGCTGCGCTCGGTGTAGAGGGCGAAGAACAGCTCGTCGAGGGTGTCGAAGTTGGAGTAGAACGCGCCACGGGTGTAGCCCGCCGCCTCGCACACCTCTTCGATGCTGGCCCGCCCGAACCCGCGGGCCGCGAAAACGCCGAAGGCGGCGTCCAGGAGCCGGCCGCGGGTTTCTGGCCGGCGCCGGGTCACCCGCGCTGGCGTCCCGTCGGACCGGAGCTTCGCCCGGCGGGCCCGCTGGCTAGGTGACCGCTCCGGTGTGTGCTCAGCCGTCATTATCCTCTCCTTCGATACGTTGACGTATCCGATACTCTAACGTATCTTAATGGAAGAGCCGGCGGACAACAACGTCGGCCGACCACGAGAGGACCTGCGATGAACCAGACAGCCCCACGACCCCCGCCCCAGCCGGCGCCAGCCACCCGGCAGCGCTTCCTCGCCGAATTCCTGGACGCGTTCAACCGGCGCACGTTCTTGCTCGTGATCGCCGTGCTGCTCATCCAGGCCGGCTTCGTGCTCTCCTATGTCGGCGCCTTCCACGACCCGAGCCCGCACCGGGTGCCGATCGCCGTGCTCGCCCCCGCGCAGATCTCGGGCCACCTCGTCAGCGAACTCAACGCGATCGGTGGCCACCCGCTCCACGCCACCGCCGTCGCCGATGAGACCACCGGCCGGACACTCCTGCGCCACGGGTCCACCAGCGGGCTGCTGATCATCAACCCCGCAGGCAGCACAGACGCACTGCTCGTCGCCGGGGGCGGCGGCGCAGCGACAGCGACCGCCGTGCAGGACGTCATCGCCCAGGCCGAAGCCGCCCAGCACCGCCACGCCACCGTCACCGACGCCGTCCCCGCCCAGCCGGGAGACGCCCGAGGACTGTCGGGCTTCTATCTGGTCGTCGGCTGGCTGGTCGGTGGCTACCTCGTCGCCGCCCTGCTCGGCATCGCCACACAGCCACGACCGGCCACCACCCGCCGGGCGATCATCCGCCTCATCGTGCTCGCCCCCTACGCTATCGTCTCCGGACTCGCCGGAGCGATCATCGCGGGGCCCGTCCTCGGTGCGCTCACCGGCCACCTCATCGCCATCTCAGCGCTCGGAGCCCTCATCGTCTACTGCGCCGCCGCCGTCACCATGGGCTTCCAGGTCCTCCTCGGCACCCTCGGCGTCGGCCTCACGCTCATCCTCTTCGTCGTGCTGGGCAACCCCAGCGCCGGCGGCGCCTACCCGCCACCCCTGCTACCGGGCTTCTGGCGGG
>JBEKGC010000054.1:0-24272 GCA_050013055.1 Streptosporangiaceae bacterium | reverse complement strand
GCAGCGGCGGCCGGCCGGTGCTGCTGCCGCCCGGCGGGGACGACGACGAGGCCAGGGCGACCGTCGCGGGCCTGGACGGGCTGGTCGTCTCGGGCGGCCCGGACGTCGACCCGGTCAGGTACGGTGCCCCCCGGCACGCGGAAACACAGGTCGCCGTGACGCTGCGGGACGCCTGGGACCTCGCCGTCACCGGCCAGGCGCTGCGGCGCGGCGTGCCGCTGCTGGCCATCTGCCGCGGTATGCAGATCTTGAATGTGTGCCGCGGCGGCACCCTGCACCAGCACATACCCGACATGGTCGGTCACGGACGGCACAGCGGACCGCCCAACGGCTTCGGGTTGCACAAGGTCCGGATCAGCCCGGACAGCATGCTGGCCGCCATCTTGCCCGAGGACGACTTCATCGAGGTGCCCACCCGCCACCATCAGGCGGTTGACCTGCTGGGTGAGGGGCTCAAGGCGGTGGCGTGGGAGGAGGACGGCACGATCGAGGCGGTCGAGGTGGGCACGTCCGAGCTCGGCGGCCTGCCCGGCTTCGTGCTCGGCATCCAGTGGCACCCCGAGCAGAGCAGCGACCCGCGGTTGTTCGGCGCTCTGGTCAACGCGGCCACCGAGCGGGCCTCGGCGCGGCCGTCGGCACTGGCGCCGATGATCTAGTCTTTCTCCGGAAGCGCTGCTCCGGCAGCCTCGTCGACCAGGAGACAGACCGTGCCAGGTTCGCCCGCCATCACCGCCGCGGTTTTCCGCGCGGTGCGGACAGGCAATGCCTTCGAGGAGACGGTCGAGCGCCTGCTCGAGGGCGTCAAGCTGGGGGTGTACGCGCCCGGCGACCGGCTGCCGCCGGAGCGTGAGCTCACCCGCAGGCTCGGGATC
The DNA here is from genome assembly GCA_050013055.1 of Streptosporangiaceae bacterium. GTDB lineage: Bacteria > Actinomycetota > Actinomycetes > Streptosporangiales > Streptosporangiaceae > Palsa-504. The sequence continues at coordinate 23,400 of JBEKGC010000054.1, read as the reverse complement.
AGCCGGATCACCCTGCGCGAGGCGCTGCATGAGCTGGCCGCGGCCGGCTACGTCGAGACCAAACGGGGCAGGTTCGGCGGCACGTTCATCCTGCGCGCACCCGAGCCGCTTGTGCCGGACGAGGTGACAAAAACCGCGCGGGACATGGGCAGCCACCTGGGCGACGCGCTGACCTTCCGCCGGGTGGTGGAGACCGGCGCGGCCGAGATGGCGGCCCGGGCCAGCCTGACCAGGCAGCAGCGGGAAGGCCTGGCCGAGTCGCTGGCCGCGGTGCACGCCTGCGGGGCCTTCGGCTACCGGCAAGCCGACACCCGGCTGCACCTGGTCATCGCGGACGCGGCCGGCTCGCCGCTGCTGACCGCCAGCGTGGTCGAGGCGCGGGTCCGCCTGGTCGACCTGCTCAACGCCATCCCCATGCTCGGAACCAACCTGGAGCACGCGAACATCCAGCACGCGAGCATCGTGCGGGCGATCCTGGCCGGCGATCCCGAGCGGGCCAGGCAGGCGATGGAAGAGCACGTGGCCGGGACGGCGGCGCTGTTGCACGGCTTCCTCGGCGAGACCGCGCCCGCGCTGTAACGACCGCGTAGTACAAACGTTACGACCTGGGCAGAAACCCCATCAGCCCCACTTGACACGCTCCCCGCCTCGGTGGGTCAATACCTTCATTCAATGGATCATTCCCATCCTTTTGCTGACCCGAGGAGCGTGCCGTGGCGGTCAACGAGCAATCCGCGCCACTGTCCAGCGACGAGGAGACCCTGCACGCCCTTGGCTACGCGCAGGAACTGCGCAGGCGGATGTCGGGGTTCTCCAACTTCGCCGTGTCGTTCACCATCATCTCGATCCTGTCCGGCTGCCTGACCCTGTACGGGTACGGCATGAACACCGGCGGCCCCGCCATCATCGTCTGGGGCTGGCCCATCGTCGGGGGCATGACGCTGCTGGTCGGGCTGGCCATGGCCGAGGTCTGCTCCAGCTACCCCACCGCGGGCGGCCTGTACTACTGGTCGGCCAAGCTGGCCAGAAGGAACGGCCCGGCCTGGAGCTGGTTCACCGGCTGGTTCAACTTCCTGGGGCAGGTCGCGGTCACCGCGGGCATCGACTTCGGCGCCGCGTTCTTCATCAACACGCTGCTGAACATGGAGTGGAACGTCAGCACCGCGCACTGGGTGACGATCTTGATCTTCGCGATCGTGCTGGCCGTGCACGGGCTGCTGAACCAGTTCGGCATCAAGTTGGTGTCGCTGCTCAACGACGTGAGCGTCTGGTGGCACATCCTCGGCGTGCTGCTCATCGTGGCCGTGCTCGTGTTCGTGCCCTCGCACCACGCGTCGGCCCACTACGTCTTCACGGACATCGTTAACAACACCGGCTGGCACAGCACGTTCTACGTGCTGCTCCTCGGCCTGCTGCTGGCCCAGTACACGTTCACCGGGTACGACGCGTCGGCGCACATCGGCGCACATGACCGAGGAGACCCACAACGCCGCGCGCAGCGGGCCCCGCGGCATCGTGAGCTCGATCGTGGTGTCGCTGATCGCCGGCTGGGTGCTGCTGATCGGCGTCACGTTCGCGATCCAGAAGACGCACTACGCGACGGACACGGGCGCCCTGGTGCCGCCGGCCCAGATCTGGGCCGACGCGATCGGGGGCACCGGCGCCAAGCTGCTGCTGCTTGTCGCGATCGGCGCCCAGCTGTTCTGCGGGATGTCCTCGGTCACCGCGAACTCGCGGATGATCTACGCGTTCTCCCGCGACGGGGCGCTGCCCGGCTCGAACCTGTGGCACCAGGTGAACAAGCGGACCAGGACGCCGACCAACGCGATCTGGCTGGCCGCCGCCGGGGCGCTGATCCTGGGCCTGCCGTACCTGTGGAACAGCACGGCCTACGCCGCGGTCACCTCGATCGCGGTCATCGGCCTCTACATCGCCTACGTGCTGCCCACGTTCCTGCGGCTGCGGCAGGGCAGCGCCTTCCAGCGCGGGCCCTGGCACCTGGGCCGGTGGAGCTACCCGATCGGCATCATCGCGGTCATCTGGGTGATCTTCATCACCATTTTGTTCATGCTGCCGACCGTGAGCCCGATCACCGTGGGCAACTTCAACTACACGGTCGTGGCCGTGCTCGCGGTGCTCGGCTTCGCCACCATCTACTGGCTGGTCTCGGCCAAGAACTGGTTCACCGGGCCCAAGGTGCAGGGCTCGGCGGCGGAACTGGCCGCGATCGAGGAAGAGCTGTCCACCTGATGCCGGGCTTCGACAGCAGCAGCCATCCGGGGCGGGGCGGCCGGCGACGAGGGATGCTGACGCTGGAGCAGCTCCGGGTCGAGATCGGCGAGGGCCACGTCGACACCGTCGTGCTGGCCTTCACCGACATGCAGGGACGGCTGCAGGGCAAGCGGCTGTCCGCGGAGTTCTTCCTGGAGGAGGTGGCCGAGCACTTCTCCGAGGGCTGCAACTACCTGCTCGCGGTCGACGTCGAGATGAACACCGTGGACGGGTACGCGATGTCGTCGTGGGACCGGGGTTACGGCGACTTCGTGATGGTGCCCGACCTGACCACGCTGCGCCGGATCCCGTGGCAGCCCGGCTCGGTCCTGGTCCTCGCCGACCTGACCTGGCTGGACGGCGCGCCGGTGGTGGCCTCGCCACGGCAGATCTTGGCCGCGCAGACCGCCCGGCTGGCCGAACGCGGGCTGGTGGCCCTGGCCGGGACCGAGCTTGAGTTCGTCGTCTACCAGGACTCCTATGAGCAGGCGGCGGCGCGCGGGTACTCCGGCCTGACCCCGGCCAACCAGTACAACGTGGACTACTCGATCCTCGGCACCGCCCGGATCGAGCCGCTGCTGCGCCGGATCAGGAACGAGATGGCCGGGGCCGGCCTGTACGTCGAATCGGCCAAGGGCGAGTGCAACCTGGGCCAGCACGAGATCGCGTTCCGCTACGCCGAAGCGGTCACCACCTGCGACAACCACTCGATCTACAAGACCGGCGCCAAGGAGATCGCGGCCCAGGAGGACATGAGCATCACGTTCATGGCCAAGCCGAACGCCCGCGAAGGCAACTCCTGCCACATCCACCTGTCGGTGCGCGGAGCTGCCGATTCCTCGACGGTGATGGCCGGGGACGGTTCGTACGGCCTGTCACCGTTCGGCGAGCATTTCCTGGCCGGGCTGCTGGCCGGGATGCGCGAACTGACCCTGTGCTACGCGCCGAACATCAACTCCTACAAGCGCTACGTGCCGGGCAGCTTCGCGCCGACCTCGGTGCGCTGGGGCCCGGACAACCGCACCTGCGCGCTGCGCCTGGTCGGGCACGGCCACTCGCTGCGGGTGGAGAACCGGACGCCGGGCGGCGACGTGAACCCCTACCTGGCCGCCGCGGCCATGATCGCCGCGGGCCTGGACGGCGTCGACCGCGAGCTGCCGCTCGAACCCCCGGTGACCGGCAACGCCTACGCCGACACCAGCGCGCGGGTCCCTTCTCATCTGCGCGATGCCCTGGAGCTCTGGGATTCCAGCGAGCTGGCCAGGGAGGCGTTCGGAGCCGAGGTGGTGGAGCACTACGCCAACCACGCCCGGATCGAGCTGGCCGCCTACGACGCCGCGGTTACCGACTGGGAGCTGCGGCGCTGCTTCGAGCGCCTGTAAGGGGTTTTCGCGCATGTCAGTGTTCACGGTGCTCAACCCTGCCACCGAGGAACCGGTTACCACGGTGACCCAGGTTTCTGCCGAGCAGGCCGACGAGGCGATCGCCCGGGCCGCGGCGGCCCAGGCGAGCTGGCGCGACGTCGCGCCCGGGGACCGGGCCGCGCTCCTGCGTGCCTTCGCCGCGGCCGTGGACGCACATGTGTCCGAGCTGGCGGACCTCGAGGTGGCGGGCTCGGGCCATCCGCTCAGCCAGGCCCGCTGGGAGGCCGGGCACGTCCGCGACGTGCTGCTTTACTACTCCGCGGCGCCGGAACGGCTGTGCGGGCGGCAGATCCCTGTGCCGGGCGGGCTGAACGTCACCTTCGGTGAGCCGGTCGGCGTGGTCGGCCTGATCGTGCCGTGGAACTTCCCGATGCCGATCCTGTCCTGGGGGCTGGCGCCCGCGCTGGCCGCGGGCTGTACCGTGGTGGCCAAGCCCGCGCAGGCCACCCCGCTGACCGCGCTGCGTCTCGCCGAGCTGGGGCTGGAAGCCGGCCTGCCGGAGGGGGTGTTCCAGGTGCTGCCGGGCCGGGGCGGCGAGGTCGGGCAGGCGCTGGTGGACCACCCGGCGGTGCGCAAGATCGTGTTCACCGGGTCGACCGAGGTGGGCCGGTCCATTATGGCGGGGTGCGCGCGCCAGGTGAAGCGGGTGACGCTCGAACTGGGCGGCAAGAGCGCCAACATCGTGTTCGCCGACGCCGACCTGGAACGGGCCGCGGCGACCGCGCCGTACGCGGTGTTCGACAACGCGGGCCAGGACTGCTGCGCCCGGTCCCGGATCCTGGTGCAGGCGTCGGTGCTCGATACGTTCATGTCGCTGTTCGAGCCGGCCGTGCAGGGTGTCGTGGTCGGTGACCCCACATTGGCTGGGACCGAGATGGGGCCGCTGATCTCGGCGGCGCACCGGGACCACGTGGCGTCGTTCGTGCCATCCGGGGCGCCGGTGGCGTTTCGCGGTCAGGCGCCCTCCGGCCCGGGGTTCTGGTACCCGCCGACGGTGCTGGCCCCGGTGCGGCTCGATGACCCGGCCTATACCGAGGAGGTGTTCGGCCCGGTGGTGACCGTGACGCCGTTCACCGACGAGGCCGACGCGATCGCGATCGCCAACGACACGCCGTACGGCCTGTCCGGCTCGATCTGGACCCGCGACGTGGGCCGCGCGATCCGGGTGTCCCGCGCGGTGGACACCGGGAACCTGTCGGTGAACTCGCACTCCTCGGTGCGGTACTGGACCCCGTTCGGCGGGTTCAAGCAGTCCGGCCTGGGCCGCGAACTCGGACCTGACGCGCCGGACGCGTTCACCGAGACCAAGAACGTGTTCATCTCGACGGAGGTTTCCTCGTGAGATTTGCCGGCAGGACGGTCGTCATCACCGGGGCGGGCAGCGGGATCGGGCTGGCCGCGGCGCGGCGGTTCGCGGCGGACGGGGCGCACGTGGTCGCGGTCGACGTCGACGACGCCGCCGGCGAGAAGGCCGCCGCGGAGGTCGGCGGTCTGTACGTGCATGCCGATGTCACCTCTGAAGCGGACGTGGCAGAGGCGTTCCGGGTGGCGCACGAGACCTACGGCTCGGTGGACGTGGCGTTCAACAACGCCGGCATCTCCCCGCCCGACGACGACTCCATCCTCTCCACCGGCCTCGAGGCCTGGCGCCGGGTCCAGGAGGTCAACCTGACCTCGGTCTACCTGTGCTGCAAGGAAGCGATCGGCTACATGCGCGCGCAGGGCAAGGGGGCGATCGTGAACACCGCCTCGTTCGTCGCGGTGATGGGCTCGGCCACCTCGCAGATCTCCTACACCGCCTCCAAGGGCGGCGTGCTGGCCATGTCCCGCGAGCTCGGCGTGCAGTTCGCCCGGGAGGGCATCCGGGTCAACGCGCTGTGCCCGGGACCGGTGAACACGCCGCTGCTGCGGGAGCTTTTCGCGGCCGACCCGGAGCGGGCGCAGCGCAGGCTCGTGCACGTGCCGATGGGCCGGTTCGCCGAGCCCGAGGAGATCGCGGCGGCGGTCGCCTTCCTGGCCAGCGACGACGCCTCGTTCATCACCGCCTCGACGTTCCTGGTCGACGGCGGCATCAGCGGTGCGTACGTCACGCCGCTCTAGAGCTTTGGGTCCGGGCCCGGCCACGACGATGGTCCGTTGCTGTTGCGGGGGTTCGCTGGTCAGGCCGCCGGCGGCGGGTCCATCGCGGTCGTGCTGGTGGCGCGGTCGTGCTGGGGGCGCGGTGGCTGCTGGGGGCGCGGTCGTGCTGGGGGCGCGGTCGTGCTGGGGGCGCGGTGGCTGCTGGGGGTGGTGATGCGAGGTGTATGCCGTGCCCGGTCCGGCCGGGCGTCAGGCGGGCCGGGCCGTCCGGTTCGCGTGGAAGATCGGGCTCTCGCGGAGGATTAGGGCAATCATGGGGTACCAAATCTTCCAGGTAAGTCAAATATTCCACGATCTTTTTCGAATTATCGTAACGGGCGGGTCCCGGGTGCGAGGAGCGGCGGGGGCGGCGACTGGTGTGCGGCGCTTCGGGCCCTCAGGGCGTGGCCGTCGCTTCGGTCGTGAGCCGTCGCGCGAGCCGGTGTTCACGGCGGCATAGGGCACGGGAACGACAACGACGGAACATCGTGATGCCTCGCGAGCGGGAGCGGGGCAGCACGGGCGTGCAGGACGGGGCTCACGGGGCTCACGGGGACCGCGGGCGGGTCCGCAGGACGGCCAGTCTCGCCGGGCGCGACCCTTCGCTGCCGGGTAACCGGGCCAACGCTGATTGAGGCGGCACTAGGCGCGCCGGACGGCAGCACAGGACGGCAGCACAGGACGGCAGCACAGCCGAATAGCACATAAGTGCCAGTCATGCCGACAGAATCTTAATTAGCGGTGAACATGTACAAAATACTTGTATCCAATAGACACAGCCACTCGCGCCGTCGGGCCAATTATCTGACTTGTGTGAGCGTTAGGCACGGGCATCAGCCTCAGCGGGTTCTTTGCGTAACGCGATTTTCACATTTGACACTGTGTATATCGAAATGAATACCGATCTCCCCGAAATGGTATAAATCGTCGGTAACAGGCTATTAACGGGCTTGTCACCATATCGCGTGGTTAACCGCTGTAGCCTGGCCCCTTGGCCGACGTTGAACCATCCCCTTCGAGATCACAGGCACCGCTGCGGTATGGGTCCACCGGGCTTGACCAGCGGCGCATCGCACCAGAGGCGGTCTCGATGGGGAGTCACAAGGGGGTAAGGAACTGGAGCGCTCGCATCGAGTGGATCCCGCGCGGTTGGCTCCCGCGGCCGAGCCACCCTGGGCGGCCGCGGCCGAGCCACCCTGGGCGACGGCTACCGAGCCACCCTGGGCGACCGCTACCGAGCCATCGTGGGCCGCCGGTCAGGCGATGAGCCGGCCTTCTCCCACGGGCACGCTGGTGCCGCGGCCCTTGGTCCATGAGGCCGCGCCGCCGCCAGTGCAGGCTGAACCCGGGTCAGCGGCCGGGAGGCACTCCAGGCGCTCGCCGGCGGCCCGAGTCCGCTTTGCCCCGCTTGGCCTGCTGTGCGTCCTCACGGTCCAGGCCGTCCTGTCGCTGCGGCTGGCCTGGTCTAATACGGCGTTCCTCGATGAGGCCACGTATTTGTACGTCGGGCACAACGAGCTCGCCCACTGGCTGACCGGGGCATCTGTGCCCCTCTACCCGACCTACTTGTCCGGGGCACCGGTCATCTACCCGCCGCTGGTCGCGCTGGCCAACGATCTCGGCGGCCTGGCCGCAGCACGAATGCTGTCCTTGTGCTTCATGCTCGGCGCGACCACCATGCTGTGGGGCATGACCTCGCGGCTGGCCGATCGCCGGTCCGCGTTCTTCGCGGCGGCGTTCTTCGCCGCGCTTGGCCCGACCCAGTATCTAGGTGCCTTCGCGACCTACGATGCGATGGCCTTGTTCCTCATGACGGCCGCGGCATGGTGTGTCGTGGCGGCACGTGACCGTGCCGATTCGACGTGGCTGTTGCTCGGCGGGGCTGGGTTGCTGGCGCTCGCCAATGCGACCAAGTACGCGACGGGGCTGTTCGACCCGGTGATCATCGCCCTCGCGGCGCTGAGCGTCGCGGGTAAGCATGGCGTTAAACCGGCCCTGGGCCGCGGCGGCTACCTGGCTGTCATATCCTTCGGCCTGCTGAGTGTGCTGCTCGCGGTCGGCGGCCCCCTCTACGTGACCGGGGTGCTGTCCACGACGCTCGCGCGGGCGAGTGGTGGCAGTTCGTCCCTGGTGGTGATGACGGACTCCGCGAGGTGGGTCGGGATCATCTGCCTGCTCGCCGCGCTCGGCGCGGCCGTGGCCGCGCTGGCGGGGCAGGACCGGGTCCAGGTGGCGATCTTCGCTCTGCTAGCTGTCTCCGGCCTCCTGGTGCCCCTCAACCAGGCGCGCATCCAGACCACCACGTCACTGTCCAAGCACGTCGACTTTGGCGCATGGTTCGCCGCGGCCGCCGCAGGCTACGCGGTGGCCCGGCTGACGCGCATCGGGCCGTGGAAGCACCTGCATGTCGTCACAGCCGCGCTCGCCCTGGCCGCCGTGGTCGTCCCCATCGGGATCATCGGCCGGACGCAAGCCGGTGATTTTTTTCAAGTATGGCCGAATAGTTCCAAGGTCGCGACGAGCCTGCGCGCGCTGACCCAGTCTCATCCCGGTAATTATCTGGCCGAAGACTTCGACGTGGGGGCGTACTACCTGGAAAATTCGATCCGGTGGAACAGGTGGTTCAACACCTGGTATTTCAGCTACCAGCCAGCTGGGATGAAACAGCCGGTCACCGGGCCGGCGGCTTATCGCATGGCCATCAACAACCACTTTTTCTCGTTGATTATCCTCGACTTCGGAGATACCGCGAGCATAGATCGTGCCATCACCGCTGATATACGGGGGGCCGGCGACTATCATGTTATCGCTGAGGCTCCGTACTGGGATAAATTCGGAACGGGGCAATTTACCATCTGGGCCTATGAACCCCGGCCGGGCAGCGGACGGCCCCAGCCGCACCTGACGAGGCACGGTGGCTAGCGCCGGGCGGCCGGCCGCGGGGGTCGTGGCCGAGCCTGCCGAAGAGCGATTGCCTCTTCTCCCCGCGGCGCCCACCGATGCGGAGAAGCTGAGGTATTCCGACCGGAACCTGCCGCTGATCATGCGCGCGTCGCTTTTCAGCTTCGGCTCCCTGCTGATCAGCCAGACCAGGTTCCTGATCACCGCGCGGCCGCTGCTTATCTTCGCGCCGTTGATCATGTTCACGCTGATCTACTACCTCATCTCGCTGTGCGTGAACTTCGGGACCAAGGGCTTCGATATGGCGGCTCACCGCGACCTGGTGACATCGTGGCGGCCGCGTTCCTACCCGAGCCTGGACATCTTCCTGCCGGTCTGCGGCGAGCCGGTAGAGATCTTGCGCAACACGTGGGCAAACGTCCTGCAGATTGTCCGGCAGTATCCCGGACCGGTCACTCCCTACGTGCTCGACGATGGTGCGAGCGCCCAGGTCGCCGCGATGGCCCGCGAGTTCAGATTCCAGTACCTGGTCCGGCCCAACCGAGGGTGGTACAAGAAGGCCGGAAACCTCCGCCATGCCTTCGCCCGGTCCGGTGGCGAGTTCATCTTGATCCTTGATGCCGACTTCGCGCCACGCGGGGACCTGCCCGCCGAGATGCTGCCCTATTTCGATGCCAATCCCACGCTTGGCATCGTTCAGTCCCCGCAGTACTTCCGGACCCACGCCCGGCAGTCGTGGATCGAGCACGGCGCGGGCGCGGTTCAGGAACTGTTCTACCGGCTGGTGCAGGTTTCCCGTAACCGGCACCAGGGCGCCATCTGCGTGGGCTCCTGCGCCATCTACCGCCGCGTGGCGCTGGAGACCAACGGCGGCACCACGCTGATCGAGCATTCCGAGGACGTGCATACCGGCTTCGACCTGCGCCGCGCCGGATGGGGCCTGCAGTACCTGCCTATCCCCCTGGCCACCGGATTGTGCCCGCCGGATCCTGACTCGTTTTTGGTCCAGCAGTATCGATGGTGTGCGGGCTCGATGTCCCTGCTGGCCTCCGGCAGGTTCTGGGCCACCAAGATGGGCCTGCGCACCCGCTTCTGTTACCTGTCTGGCTTCTGCTACTACGTGCACACCGCGCTCTTCATGCTGGCCACGCCCGCGATTCCCCTGACCATGCTCATCTTCTTGCCGCACCAGGTGCGGCTCATCAATTACCTGTTCATCGCCCCGTCGATCATTTACAACCTGGTGGTGTTCCCGGCCTGGCACCGGTGCCAGTTCGGCCTGTCCGCGTTCATGGCAAAATTCCTCTACGGCTGGGCGCACATGTTCTGCCTGTTTGACATCTGCCGGGGCAGGCGCATGGGCTGGCAGGCCACCGGAGCGGGAAAGCGCAAGGCCGGCACCCGCCGGGTCTGGATAGCGATAGCCCTGTGGAATGTCCCGACCTGCGGCGCGTGGGTGCTGCTGGCCCTGTGGCGCATGTCGCAGTACGGCATCGGCAACTTCGCGATCATATTCGCGACCGGGCTCTTCGCTTCTGTCGTTACCGGGATGGCGCTCGCGTCGCGCTGGAACTATGCGCGCAGGGCCGTGGACGAAGTGACAGGATGAGAACAAATATCCGTACTGTCGCGGTAACCGCGGTCGGGCTCGTGGTCGCCACGGTGATCGTTGTCGCGGCCGGAATGCATTTCCAGCGGACAGACGATGCGCTCACCCCGCCGCGCTTGGCGGCTACGGCACCGCCTCCCCTGCTTTCTTACCTGGGCGTGTACGAGCCGGCCTCGCCCGCCTCTTACTCGGGCGTGGACGAATTCGCCCGGCTCGTCGGGCGGCGCCCCAACATCGCGGTCTACTACAGCAGCTGGTGGGAGCCGTTTCAGCTTGCTTTTGCCCGTGCTGCTGTCGCCCATCAGGCGATCCCGATGGTCCAGATCGAACCCCGTGACATCAGCCTGGCCGCGATCGCGGCCGGACAATATGACCGGTACCTGCGCACCTATGCGGGTGCGGTGCGCTCACTGGGCCAGCCGGTCATCTTGTCTTTTGGTCATGAGATGAATGCTGACTGGTACGGCTGGGGCTACCGGCACACGTCCCCGGCCGTGTTCGTGGCGGCCTGGCGGCACATCTATCACGTGTTCGCCGCCGCGGGCACCGACAACGTGACGTGGCTGTGGACGGTTAACGTCGTCCCCGGCCCTCAGGTCAGCGCGATCAAAGCGTGGTGGCCCGGAGCGGCCTACGTCACCTGGATCGGTGTCGACGGGCATTATTTTCAGCCAGGCATCAGGTTCCCTAGCCTGTTCGGCGCCGTGCTCGGCCAGGTCCATGCCCTTTCTCGCGACCCGGTGCTCGTCGCCGAGTCCGGTATAGCGCCGTTCGTCGGCACCGACAAGATCACCGATCTGTTCGCAGGCGCGCAGGCGCACGGCCTGCTCGGAGTGGTGTGGTTCGACGTGAAAGGCCATAACTTGCGGGTCGAAAATGACCCGGCCGCGATCGCCGCGTTCAGGCTCGCGGTCAGGAACTATCTCACCCGCGACGCGGGCGGCCCGCCCCGCTAGGTCCGCCCCGCTAGGTCCGCCCCGCTAGGTCCGCAGGGTGCGCAGGCTGATCGTGACCGGCATGGCGCGCAGCTCGGCCAGGACCGCTTCGCTGTACTCCGAGCTGATGTCGGTCAGCACGTAGCCGAACTCGTCCTTGGTCCGCAGCAGCTGACCTTCGACGTTGACGCCGTGGTCGGCCAGCACCCGGTTGATCGACGCGAGCACGCCTGGCACGTTCTGGTGCAGGTGCACGAGCCGGTGCGTGCCGCTCATCTCCGGCAGCGAGATTCCCGGCAGGTTCACGCTGAGCGAGGTGGTGCCCGAGACGATGTAGTCGACGAGCTTGCCCGCGACGAACTCGCCGATGTCCTGCTGGGCTTCCTCGGTCGAGCCGCCGATGTGCGGGGTGAGGATGACGTTAGGCAGCCCGCGCAGCTCGGAGACGAACTCGTCACCGCGGCCCCTCGGCTCGGCCGGGAAGACGTCGATGGCCGCCCCGGCGATGTGGCCCGACTCGATGTTGCGGCGCAGCGCCGCGTGGTCGACCACGAAACCGCGGGACAGGTTGAGGAACAGCGAACGCGGCCGCATCGTGGCGAACTCGGCCTCGCCGAAGAAGCCGCGGTTGTCCGGCCGCCCGTCCACGTGCAGCGTGACCACTTCGGTCGACTCGAGCAGCTCGCGCAGCGTGGAGCAGCGCCGCGCGTTGCCGATCGTCAGCTTGTCCGCCACGTCGTAGTAGTAGACGGACATGCCCAGGTTCTCGGCCAGCACGGACAGCTGGGTGCCGATGTTGCCGAAACCGACGATGCCGAGCCTGCGGCCGCGCACCTCGTGACTCCCGGTGGCCGATTTGTCCCAGTGGCCCGCGTGCATCTGGGTGTTCTTCTCCGGCAGCCGCCGCGCCATCGCGATGATCTCGGCCAGCGCGAGTTCCACCACGCTGCGGGTGTTGGAGAACGGCGCGTTGAACACCGCGACGCCGCGCCTGCTCGCGGCGGTCAGGTCGATCTGGTTGACGCCGATGCAGAACGCGCCGATCGCGGCCAGCCGCGGCGCGGCCGCCAGGACCCGCTCGGTCACCTGCGTGCCCGACCTGATGCCGAGCAGGTGCACGTCCCCGATGGCCTCGACCAGCTCGTCTTCGCTGAGCGCCCGCGGCAGCGTCTCGACGTCGAAGCCCTCCTTGGCCAGCCGCGCCGACGCGTCGGGATGGATGTTCTCGGTCAGAAGGGCCCTGGTGGTCACCAGCGATTGCACCTTTCGGGTGATGAACAGGCATGCGCCCGGCCAGGTGGCCAGGGCTCTTCCTTTATACCTAACGAGCCGTGGTGGCTGCCCCGGTCAACCGGCCTGCCCCTGGGTGGGTGTCCGCGTCGAGATGCTCGAGCTTGGCCCTGATCTCGTCGGCGAGCGCGTGCGGCAGCCGGTCCAGGATCGCCAGCGACTGGCGCCAGGCCTCTTGCGCCGCGGCCAGATCGCCCTGCGCCGCGTAGGTCTCGCCCAGCGCGGCCAGTGACTGGCCCTCGTGGAAGTGGTCGCCGATCTCGCGGTAGGTGGCCACCGCCTGCCCGTACTGCTCCCTGGACCGGGTGTAGTCACCGAGATGACGGTAGATGAAGCCCAGGCTGTCCAGCGCGTCGCCCGCGCCGCCGCGATAGCCGGACTCGCGGTGCAGGCCCAGCGCACGCTGGCAGTGGGTCAGCGCCTCGTCGTACTGGCCCAGGTGCGCGTACAGCCAGCCGGCCGTGTTCTCCAGCGTGCCCTGCGCCCACCAGTGGCCGGCCGCCTTGAGCATCCGCAGCGCGTCCAGCGCCAGGGCCAGCGCCTCGGGGTAGCGTTCCTGCCGTTCCAGCATGATCGACAGGCCGTTCAGGACGGCGGCCTCGCCGGCCCGGTCGCCGAGGTCCCGGAATATATCCAGGGACTGGCGGGCGTTGGGCTCGGCCGCGTCGTAGTCGTTGAGCCAGGCCTGGGCCTGGCCGAGGAGGTGATAGGCGTGCGCCTGGGCCAGCTGGTCGTCAAGCCGCCGGGCGGCCGACAGCGCGATCTGCTGGCTGGCCACGTACTCCTGCAGCCGCCCGCGGCGGGAGAAGAACGGCGAAAGCGCCCACGGGATCTGCCAGGCGTGCACGTCGAAACCCTCGGCGTGGGCCTGGGTGATCAGCGCGATCAGCACGGGCGCCTCGGCGTCGAACCAGGCCATCGCCTGTTCCTTGGCCGAGAAGTCGGCCGGGATCACGCCCGGCTGCGGCGCGGCCATCCGCAGCGGCGCCCGGTGCGGGTAAAACCGCACCGTGGCCGTCATCGCGGTGTGCAGGTAATGATCAAGCGTCCGGTGCAGGGCCGCTCGCCGCTCCGGCTCGTCGTCGTAGCGTTCAGCCTGGTCCACGGCGTAAGCCCGGAGCAGGTCGTGGAAACTGAACCGGGCGGGCAGGTGCTCGGCGACCATGTGGCTCCTGGTCAGCTCGCGGAGCGCGGCGCCTGCCTGCGCCCGGGTCAGCGCGGCCAGGCTGGCCGCGGCCGATAGCGAGATGTCCGGGCCCGGGTGCACGCCGAGCAGCCGGAACATCCGGGCGGCGGCCGGGCTGAGCTGGTGGTAGGACCAGGACAGGACGGCGCGCACGTCGGTGGCCGCGTCGTCCGCCTCGAGGGCGTCCAGCCGGCCCCGGGCGTCCCGCAGCTCGGCGGCCAGTTCCGCCAGCGGGCGCTTCGGCCGGCCGACGGCGCGGCCCACGGCGATGGACAGCGCCAGCGGCAGGCGCGCGCACGCCTCGATGATCTCCTCCGCCGCCTCGGGCTCGGCCGCGACCCGGTGACGGCCGAGCCTGCGGGCCAGCATCTCGTGGGCTTCGGCGTAGCTGAGCACGTCGAGCGTGAGCGGCATCGCGCCTTCGGCGGCCACCAGCCCGGTCATCTCGTTGCGGCTGGTGACGATGACCAGGCAGTCCGGCGAGCCGGGCAGCAGCGGGCGCACCTGGGCCACGTTGCGCGCACAGTCCAGCACGATCAGCACCTGCTTGCCGTCGAGCAGGCTGCGGTACAGGGCGGCCCGTTCCTCGGTGTCGGCCGGGATCCGGTGCGGTGGCACGCCGAGGGCGTGCAGGAAGAAGCGCAGCACCTCACCCGGTGCCACCGGCGTGCTGGCCGGGTCCAGGCCGCGCAGCTGAGCGTAGAGCTGACCGCCGGGGAAGCGCTTGGCGACCTGACGGCCGAAGCGGATGGCCAGGGTGGTCTTCCCGATCCCCGCGGTCCCCGAGATGACGACGATCGGCACAGAATCAGCGGAGCCCGCCTCGTCCGGGCGGCCTTCGCCTGACCCAGCGGATTTCGCCGGGAGCATGGCGTACAGCATGGCGAGCTCTTCGTGACGGCCGGAAAAGCCGGACACATCCAGCGGCAGCTGGGCCGGAACGGGAATGCCCTCGCCGTTCTCGGGGTTCTCGGCGTTCTCGCCGCCAAGCGACGATGCAGGGGGATCAGGGGCCTTCCCGGCGTTGTGGCCGCTCCGGGCGGCGCCGTGCGCGTCGGCCTGGCCGGCCGGATCGGCCGGCCGCGCACCGGCGGTGACGGGCGGGTTCAGCTCCAGCGCGGTGTCGGCGGTCAGGATCTGCTGGTGAATGCGGCTTAGGTCGCTGCCGGGATCGATGCCGAGTTCCTCGGCTAGCACCCGCCTGCCCTCGGCGAACACCCGGAGGGCTTCGGCGTGCCGCCCGCCGCGGTACAACGCGATCATCAGCAGGCCGCGCATCCGCTCCCGGAGCGGATGGTCCGCCACCAGGGCCGTCAGGTCGGGTACGACCTCCTCGTGCCGGCCCAGCGCGAGCAGGACGTCGGCCCGTTCTTCCCCGGCCGCCGACCGCAGCTCGCTGAGCCGGGACCGCTCCGTTTCCGCGAACGGTCCTGGCACCCCGGCGAACGCAGTCCCCCGCCAGAGCGCCAGGGCGGAATTCAGGGCCGTCACCGCGCCGCCATGGTCGCCGCCCCTGCGCAGCTGGCGGGCCCGGCCCAGGTGCTGCTCGAAGGCGACGGCGTCCGGCTGACCTGGCACCAGGTGCAGCACGTACCCGGCACCTGAGGAAACAAGGACCCGGCCTGGCCCGCGCAGCGACCGGTTGGGCTCGATGATCCGGCGAAGCCCGGCCACGTACGTGTAGACACCGCCCTCGGCGCTGGCCGGCGGATCCTGCCCCCAGACGGCGTCGACAAGTTCGCCGCGGGAAATCACCCGGTTGGCCCGCATGGCCAAGATGCCGAGGACAGCCTGCTGTCTCGGCTGGCCCACGGCCAGCTCCTGATCGCCATACCATGCTGTGACCGGACCAAGTACGCTGACGCGCAACGCCACGGCACCGCCGACCTTCCGCTCGCTAGAACCCGCGCTCAATCGCGCCCACCCCTGGGCGAAGCGTCCTTACTGAGGCTACAGGGATTTGCGCGAGTCCTCCAGAAAAAATCTAGATCGTATAGAGACGTTCGTTAGATAGTGAGTCGGGCGCCTAGGGGCATAGGCAGCCACGCTCCCCCGGCTGCAACATCCTCTCATTCCAGCTTGTTTTTATCTGCCCCGCCCGTTTTTTCGGCGCTTCGCATCTCGCGTTACCGGCACTGACCTGGCAGCGCCGCCCGGAGTATCCGGGCCAGGCACGCCGCGAAGCCGCCGGCCCTCACGGCACCCCCCCTCACTACCTGCCGTGAGGGCCGGCACCTCGATGTGTCATCCGGCATGTGTCATCCGGCTCCGCGCAGGCGTGCGTGTCGGTAAGGTTGACCGCCTAACATAGACCGCGGTACCCGGGACGACGGACTACTCCTGCGCGCCGGCGCAGGCATGGGACCAGCAGACGTGCGGCCTGACCGCTGGCTGGCTGAGCAAGGGTTGGACAAAGCGAGCATGGGCAAGGCAAGTAGGACCAAGGTCGAATCCAGCCGCCGTGAGAAGATCGCCGCGCAGCAGGCGGCGGCCCGCCGGGCCGAGCAACGCCGGTGGATCGTCATCGCGGGCGGCAGCGTCTTCGTCGTCATCGTCATCGTCATCGCCTTCGTCGCGTTCAGCGGAAACAAGAAAACGCCGCCGGCGGCTACCTCGGGCAGCACCCTGACCGGCACGGCCCTGGCCGGGGTGGTGTCCAAGCTCACCAGCGTGCCCGCGAGCACCCTGAACTCGGTGGGCAGCGGCAGCGGCGCGGTCTCCGCCAAGCCCATCGCGGTCACCGGCGGGAGCAGCGGGAGCAGCGGGGCCTCCCTGACCGCAGGCGGCAAACCCGAGATGCTCTATCAGGGCGCCGAGTACTGCCCCTACTGCGCGGCCGAGCGGTGGGCGATGATCGTCGCGCTGAGCCGGTTCGGCACGTTTTCCGGGCTGGCCACCATCCACTCCGCGAGCGCGGACGGAGCCGGCAACGCCGAGCCCTACCCGAGCACGCCGACCTGGACGTTCGTTAACGCCACGTTCTCCAGCCCGTACCTGACGTTCACCTCGGTCGAGGAACAGACGAACATCCCGGACAAGACCACAGGCGGGTACACCGCCTTGCAAAAGCCGACCGCGGAGCAGAGCGCGCTGCTGGCCAAGTACGACGCCCCGCCCTACATCAGCTCCGCCGACGCGGGCTCGATCCCGTTCGTCGACTTCGGCAACAAGTACCTGATCCTCGGGGCGAGCTATAACCCGCAGGTCCTCTCCGGGCTCAGCTGGAGCCAGATCGCGACGGACCTGAGCAACGCGTCAAGCCCGGTGGCCAAGGCCGTGGACGGGACGGCGAACTACATCACCGCCGCGATCTGCAAGATGACGGGCAACCAGCCCGCCAGCGCCTGCACCTCGGCCGTCCAGTCACTGGAGAGCGGGCTCTGACCCCGGCTCCGATCCTCAGCTAACGGCCAGCTCATTGGTAGGTCCGCGACAGTGACCGGCGAGGTAGAATCTGGCCTCAGGTGCCGGCCCGTCGAGTTCGACGGCGCAGGGACCGCGCGGACAGCAGCCGTGACACCACCGGAGGCGAAGCTCGGATGACAGCGTCGAAGTCAAGCCGCGCCCGGAACGCGCGTAACGGCGCCAGGAACGCACGAAACGGCGCCCCGGCCAGCGCGGCCAGGAACGGCGGCGCGGGTCGCGCGGGCGGCCAGGCCAGGACCGGCAGTGCCACCACGGCGGCGACGGCGGCCAGGAACGGGACAGCCGCCAGGAACGGCGCCGCGGGCAGGAACAGCAGCGCGGGCGGCAACGGTGTCGTGGGCACAAACGCCGGCCCGGACCGGAACGGCGCCGCGGGCCGGAACGGTTCGGCCGCCGGGAACGGCGCGGCGGGGCGCGGCGGCGCGGCGGGGCGCGGCCGAGCCAGGGAGCGGGCGCCTCGGGCCGACATCAGTTACAGCAGGTCCGCGCCCGGGCCCGCGCTGTGGCTGCAACTCACCACGTTCGCCCTCGCGCTGGCCGGCCTGGGCGTGTCGATCTACCTGACGATCGCGCACTTCACCCAGTCGGCGCTGCTTGGCTGCTCGGACTCGGGCCTGGTGAACTGCACCAAGGTGACCACCAGCGCGCAGTCTTACGCGTTCGGCATCCCGGTGGCCGTGCTCGGGCTGGCGTTCTTCGTGTTCGCGGCGGCGATCATGAGCCCGTGGGCCTGGCGGGCGAGCAGGCGCGAGATCCACCTGGTCCGGATCGCGTCGGTGATGGTGGGTATCGGCTTCGTGCTCTACCTGCTCTACGCCGAGCTTTTCATCATCGGCAACATCTGCCTGTACTGCACCAGCGTGCACATCATCACGTTCCTCCTGTTCGTGCTGACCATGGTCTCGGTCGCGATCTGGGGGCTGAAGCCGGGCGCGCCGTGGACGTTGAGGCTCGGACGTGCCACCGCGGACACCGAGGCACCCGCCACGGCCTGAGCTCGGTGACGCCTGAGCTCGGTGACGCCTGAGCTCGGTGACGCCTGAGCTCGATGGCGCCTGAGCTCGGTGACGGTAGACAGTTACCGCCCAGGTTTCCTGTCCGGCTGCCGCCCGGGAACCGGCAGGGCGAGCTCGTATGATCGCAGGGTGAGGCCGGGCACGGGCTCGAAGTCGAGTTCAGGAGTCCTCGAGAACCCGGTCGTCACGTAGAGGTGCTGCGCCGCCTTCATGGCCGACTGCGTGCACAGCCGTAGCCTGCCCACCCCGCTCTTCTCGGCGCGCTCGATGACAGCGCGCAGCAGTTTCCGGCCAACGCCCTGTCCCTGCGTCCGCGGGGCGACCGCGAACGCCCGGACATCCGCCTCTGTTTCGTCCCGCGCGAGTTCGCTGGCCGGGCCGAACGGCTCAAGCGTGATCGTCCCGAGGATGCCGCTCCCCGCCGGGCCGGCCGCCACCAGCACCACGCAGTCGCCGAACCCGAATCCCCGCAAGGTTTCGGCGTACCCGCTGCCTTCAGGCAGCAACCCCACCGCCCGGTACGCCGCCACCCGCAGCTCCCCCACCGCCGCGTACTCCTCAGGCCGCGCATCCCGAATAATCATTTGGTGCAGGTTACCAATGCGCTCACGCGCTTCCTGGTGCTGGTCCCGGTGCCGGGTAACACCGGGCCGCGCGGCGGACACTTAAGAGTGTGAAGACTGTACGAATCGCGCACGCCGAGCCCCGGCCCGGGAGGCTGGCCAACGGCGGATTCCACACCCGTGGTCACCTGGTCGTGCTGGCCGACGACGCGGGTCACCGAGCCGTGCCCATCTGGATACAGGGAGCCGGCGACCTGGCGAACCTCCTCGAACGGCCCGCCGACCAGGTCATCACCGGCAGCGTGCCGCAGGAACTCGCCACCCGGCTGCTCGGCGCGGCTGGGGTCCGGGTGACCGGGGTGGACATCGACGTGACCGAGACCGGCGCCACCGAGCTGAGCCCGGAGGTCACCGTGGCGCGGATCGGGCTGGCCGGCCCGGCCGGGACCCGGCAGGTTACTGCGGACCTCGGCCTGGGCCTGGCCCTGTCCGCCGCCGCGGGCGCCCCGGTCCGGCTGGCCGACGCGGTACTTGACCGGCTGGCCGTCCCGGTGCCGGGCGATGACCTGCTCACCCCGTTCCTCGACCGGGTGCCGCCCGCCGCCTGGCCCAGGCCCGGCCACGCGCCGCCGCGCTGGCCGCTGGCCACGCTGCACGGACGGCCGCGCTACGAGCCGCGCAACCTGGACTTCGCCGACGGCCTGGACCGGTGGGACCTGGACTCCTGGCCCGGCCCCGGCCCGGACCGGCCAGACACGGCGGCTGACGAGCCGGATTACGTGGCCACCGTGGTGGGCCCGTCCGCGGTCCTGTCCTGCACCGTCCCGCGGCCCGCCGGGTCCGCCGCCCTGGTCCAGGCCGTTTACGCCGACGACTACCGCGGCACCGCCGTCACCTTCAGCGGCGAGATCAGCGGCGACCTCCGCACCGGGCAGGCCGGCCTGCGCCTGGAGATCCTCCGGCATTGGTGGCGAGGGCCGGGTACCCGCGAGGACCACGGCCGCACTATCGCCGGCCGCTGCCACGCGTGGACCGGGCAGGAGATCACGGCGCGGATCCCCGCTGACGCCGACCTCATCCGGTTCGGCGTCGCGCTGACCGGCCCGGGCCGGATCGAGCTGCGCCACCCGGACCTGCGCCACCCGGACCTGCGCCACCCGGACCTGCGCCACCCGGACCTGCGCAGCACCGAGCCGGAGCCGCAGCACCGTGAGCACTGACGTCTCCGACGGCGACCTGGCCCGGCTGGCCCGCGGCGGTGACCCGGTGGCGTTCCGTCTGCTGGTCGAGCGGCACCAGGCGATGGTCCGCGCCCGGGCCAGGCAACTGGCCCCCGATCCCGGCGACGTGGACGACATCGTGCAGGAATCGTTCCTGCAGGCGTTCGTGGCCCTGGACCGGCTGCGGGACCCGGACCGGTTCGCCGGCTGGCTGGCCGGCATCGCGACCAACGTCTGCCGTAGCCTGCACCGCCGTGCCCCGGTCACGCTGCTGGCCGACTGGCCCGAGCCGCTGCACCCGACGTCGGCCGGCGGCGTGCCCTCGGCCGAGGACCTGGACCGGTCCGACGCGCTGCGCGCGGCCGTGGCTGGCCTGCCCGCCGGGCAGCGGCGCGCCGTCACCTTGCACTACTACGCCGACGTGCCGGCCGGCCAGGTCGCGGAGGCACCCGGCGCGGCCCGGGCCAGCCTGCACAAGGCCCGGCTTCGGCTCCGCGCCTACCTCACCGAGCACCGCCCCGACCTCGTTCCCGCCTCCGGGAGGACGCACATGACCACCGTCCGCGTAGCGCGCGTCGAGCGCCGCATCCCGCCCGGTCCCGTGCCGGACCGCTTCCCGACCCACGTCATGGTGCTTGCCGAGACTATGCCTGCCGACCATGGGGCCCGCCGGGACCTGCCGATCTGGCTGCTCGGCCGGGACAGCCACCGGTTCGCCGACGACGCGCGTCACGGGCCAAGCCAGGACGAGCTGACCGGCCGGCTGCTGCGCGCGGCCGGGACGCGGGTGACCGCGGTGGACATCGACGAGCTTGGCCCGGAGGTGACCGTGGCCCGGATCGAGCTGGCCACCTCGACCGGTGCCGAGCACGTCACCGCGCGCCTGCTCGACGGACTGGCTATGGCCATCACCTCGGGCGCGCCGATCCGGGTCGCCGACGCGGTCATGGACCGGCTGGCCAGGCCGGCCGGGACCAGCCAGGGCGGCCCGATGCCCGAGCGGACCGCGCGTGACCTGGGCACCGACCTGCGGCCGCGGTACGAGCCGCGCAACCTGACGTTCGCCGCCGCCCTTGACCACTGGGCGCTCGGCGGCAGCTTCACCGAGAACACCCTGCAGTCCCACTGGCAGGACTACTCCGCCGCCGCCAGCCACGGGAGCGCGGTGCTCTCCTCGGCCGTGCCGCAGCCAGAAGGCTTCGCCTGGCTGGCGCAGGAGATCTTCGCCGACGATTACCGCGGGACCACGGTCACCTTCCGCGGCCAGTTCCGCGCTCCGGGCAGCACAGGCCGCGCCGGGCTGTTCCTGCGGGTCATGAAGCCGCCGGGCATCCGCGGGCCCTTCACCGCCGAGGCCGCCCTGGCCGACCCGGCCAACCACATCGTCACCATTGCGAACCACGCCGGCTGGAGCACGCACGAGGTCACCGCGCCGATCCCAGACGAGGCGGACACCGTCGCCTTCGGCGTCTTCCTGACCGGCCCCGGCCAGATCGGCCTGCGCGACCCGGAGCTGACCCCGGCTGGGCCGGCTTGACATCGCGGGCCGTCGCTACGTGGTTGAAGGTATCTCGACGTGCTTGATGCCACCCGGTCAGCGAACCACGACGTGCGGGCCCTGGTCGTCAGGCGCGGCAAGATCGTGGGAAAGCCGCCCGTCAGGATGCGGTAACGGCCGCTGGCCCGGCAGCGGCGCTCCGGTGGCCTGGCTCCGTAACCGCCTGCCGCCCTGAGGAGCTTGGGCTACGCGGCGGCGCAGAGGGCTCGCCTCCCGGGCCGGACGTGCTCGTGGCCTGCCGCCCACGGGCCGGACGTCCCGCCCGGACGGGACGTCCGGCCCCAGCGACCGCTTGCCGGCACAGACCACGCTGAATACCAGACAACCGCAACCGGCGGAGGCGGCAAAATGACAACGTTGCAGAGGCCAGCAGGCGGCCCGGATGCGCTGCGGGCCGGGCGGCATTCCGTCCCGGCGGCTGCGGCCCGCCAGCATACCCTGCGGGTGCTCAGCCCGGAAGAGTGCTTCGACCTGCTGGACCCGGGCGGCATCGGCCGCGTCGGGTTCACCACCCCGGGCGGGATCATGATGCTGCCGGTCAACTTCGCGGTCACCGGAAAGGTCATCGTTTTCCGTACGGCGCCGGATACCCTGCTGGCTCTGTGCGCCAACGCCCAGGTCAGCTTCGAAGCCGACCACCTTGACGAAGTACTCAGGCAAGGCTGGAGCGTCCTGGTGCAAGGCCGGGCGCACCAGGTCACCGCCGAACTTGAGGTCAAGCACCTGGAGGACCGGACTCATCTTCAGCCATGGGCGACCGGTGCCCGCGACGTCTACTTGCGCATCACCCCGGCCCGCCTCTCCGGGCGGCGCATCCAGTCAGGCTGAACCGGGTTTAGCGGAGTCATGACTTTAGCCGTCGTCCGGCCTCTGGCCACGCCTCGATCAGTACCGTGTGCTCTACGAATTGACGCCAGATAGTGTTCGCGTTATGCACGTCGGTCGTGTACTCCCAGCCCGCCCGGCTGGATATGGCGCCTGCTCAGCGCGGCCGGCGGGTGAGGGTCTGCGTTTTCGCCGGCGCAGCTCACGGGCCTGGGGGCGGGGTGAAGATAGCCTGGGTTCCGATGCGCCGCCAGATGACGTGCGGCGGGCCGGTCACCGTCGCAATGCTCCAGCAGGGCGAGCGGCTGAGCAGGCTCCGGCGATACGTCTTCGTCCAGATGCTTGACGACTACACGAGCGTTCTTCGCCACACAGGAGTCTTGGCCGCCGCGCGGATGTGGGCAAGCTCCCCCAGGAGCGCCGGAGACATCAGGGTCGATGCCGCGTTCGCGGCGATGGCCGAGTACCTGGCCCGCCGGGACGGGTGGGCCGTTCCATCGTGGGCCCGGCTGCCTGAACGTGAGGCATGGCCCTGGTGGTTCGTCACGGGCCTGCGCGGCCTTCACCCGCGCGCCCTGGTCGAGTCGCCGTCTTCGTTCCGCCGCCGCGGCGTCTTCATCACCAGCGGGGCACTTGACCGCGCATGAGCGCCGGTCTCGGGCGGGAGGATATCCGCGCGCTCCTGCTCTACCGGCAGCTCGGGTTTACCACGGTGGACGAAGGCCTTGACCTGGTTGAGCAGGCCTATCCAGGACTGCCGATCCCGGCGAAGGTGAGATTCCTCCGCACCGAAATCGTGGACTCAATGCATCAATAAAGTCCACCACGAGCACGGTACCGCGGACCTGATGTGGGTGTGACGACAGCCCACCGCGCAAACGATAATGACACACATGTTAACCGCGGCTGCGCGGGTCGTTCAGATCACGATCAGCCGGACGGCCGGGTCAAGAAGACGGAGATCGCCGGGATCGGAGGTGACGACTTGCTGCCCCGTGCGGCGCGCGCAGATCACCACATGGGCATCGACGATGTCAGATGTTCCGCTCGCGGCGAGC
>JBEKGC010000053.1:0-22028 GCA_050013055.1 Streptosporangiaceae bacterium | reverse complement strand
CGCACGACCAGGTAAGCGGGTATCCCGGCCGCAGCATATTGAGCCATCTTGTCGACGAGATCTTCCCGTTCGGTCGACGGTGAAGACACCTCAACCATCAACAGGACATCCGCCGACTCCGGTTTGGCGTTACGGTCCTCCTTGCAGCGGTAAACCACCACGTCAGGGCGCCTGAACGTGTACTTCGGAACATGCCAAAGCACCACGTCGGTCTCCATCTGCACGCGAGTGCACGGCTCTTTCGGCCGGGCGGCCTCGAACGTGTTCGCCAGCCGACGAGCTACCTGCTGGTGCTGCGGCGTCGGCGATTCGCACACGATCACGGAACCGTGAACCACCTCGATCCGGCGGGCAACTCCTTCCGGGAGCGCGTCGTACTCGACTTCGCTCATCGTGTTCGGCAGGCCCATGTCCGGCAGGACGCTCATCGGAACTTCTCCTCCCATGGCAGCCATCCAATTTCCTAGCGTAGCCTGCGAGCGCGTCACCTCCTCATCCGCGGGAAATCCTCGCGCCCGGCCGGGACAGCGAGCTATTTCTGGATGTGAACCGGCGGAACGTTCAGTCGAACCTGATATGGCGGATGGTGGTCGCGTGCCGCCGCAGGCAGGCTCGCAGCGGGCCGTCGGCCGACGGCTCGATCGCCAGGTCGGCCGTGCTGGCGACGGCATCAGCCACCTGGGCCACGGTCAGGCGGTCGGTGCGGATGTGCTCGGCGAATTCGGGTGCGCCCAGCCGCTGGAGGTGCTCGCCCAGGTGCTCGATCGCCCAGCTCCCGCGCTTGACCTCGGTTCCCAGACTGCGCCTGGCCAGCCGTCGCCGCACGATGGCCGGCTCGGCCAGCAGGGCGACGTGGTGCACCGCGAAGCCATCCTCCCGCAGCGAGCCGATGATTTCCCGGAAGTAGCCGGAGTCCACCAGCGTCATCGGGACGATGACCGGGCCGTCGTAGCCGGTCAGGGTCAGGCGCAGCAATTCCACCACGCTACGCCGCCAGGCCGGCAGATCCTGGAAGTTCCCCCGCAGCGCAGCCGGCAGCATGCGGCGCATGCCAAAACCGACATGCTCAGGGTCGCACACGACGCTCCCCGGCAGGCGCCGGTTCAGCTCATAGGCCGTCGCGGTCTTGCCGCCTCCGAACGGGCCGTTAATCCACAGCAGCATTCCGCCGGAGCGTACTGGCCGGCCCCGCCTCGAGCAAGCGACGGTGGCGGAGTAACCGAGGATCGTTCGGCCGAATGAATGACGGCGGGGAGCCGGGGCGGACGGTCAGGAGTGCACTCCGGCTGGGGTGTCGGCGTTGAGGACGGCATCGAGCAGGCCGGGAAAGCGCCGGTCGACGTCCTGTTTGCGCAGCTGGGCGTAGCCCTTCGCGCCCTGGATCCGCTTGGTCACCAGGCCCGCCTCGCGCATGATGCGCAGGTGGTGCGAGAAGGTCGACTTGCTCAGCTCGAGCCCGGCCTCCTGCATGATCTGGGTACAGCAGGACTCGCCGTTGCGCGCGAGGGCGCGAACGGACGCCAGCCGGTGCGGGTCGGCCAGCGCGGCCAGCAGCTTCGGCAGCAGCATCTCGCCCGCGGCCGGCTCGACAACGTCGTCCATCACATCGTCAGCATAATTCAGGTTGCGAGGAGTTCGACACCTGTCGTACAGTTCGATTCGGATCGAACTTCGATGCCCGTCGAACACCTTTCCCGCCGTGGAGGAGCCGTGCCAGGTACTGCAACCCAGCCAGGCCAGTCCCGGCCCTCTCAGCCTGGCTGGGACCGGGCGGCCGGGCCGGATCCGCGGCGCTGGCTGATGCTGCCCGTGGTGCTGCTGGCGATGTTCATGGCGGGCTTTGACATCTGGGTCGTGAACGTGGCCGCCCCGTCGCTGCAGCGCGATCTGCACGTGAGCGACGCGGCCCTGCAGCTGATCGTGGGCGGGTACGCGTTCATGTACGCCAGCGGCATGGTGACCGGCGGCCGGCTGGGCGACCTGCTGGGCTACCGGCGGCTGTTCATGATCGGCGTGGCCAGCTTCGCCGCCGCCTCGCTGCTGTGCGGGCTGGCTCAGTCCCCCGCCGAGCTCGTCGCCGCCCGGCTGCTGCAAGGGCTCACCGGCGCCGCGATGGTGCCGCAGGTGCTGGCCCTGATCACCGCGATCTTCCCGCCCGCCGAACGAAGCCGGGCCCTGTCCTGGTTCGGCGTCACCATCGGGCTGGCCTTCGTATCCGGGCAGATCCTGGGCGGCCTGCTGCTCCAGGCGAACATCCTGGGCCTGGGCTGGCGCCCCATCTTCCTGGTGAACGTGCCGGTCGGCGCGGCCACGCTGATCGCCGCGGCGCTGGTGGTCCCCCGCGCCGGAGGCCAGCGCAGGCCCCGGCTCGACCCGGCCGGCGCGCTCGGGGTGTCGGCCTCGCTGGCGCTGGTGCTTGTGCCGCTGACCCTCGGCCACGACGAGGGCTGGCCGACCTGGACCTGGGTGTCAATGGCGGCCTGCCTGCCCGCCTTCGCGCTGACCGTGATCTGGGAGCGGCGGCTGGCCCGCCGGGGCGGTGAGCCGCTGCTCGACCTGCCGCTGTTTCGCGACCGGGCCTTCTCCGCCGGCATCGGCGTGAACTTCGCCCTGCTCTTCTTCTTCGGCAGCCTGATGTTCGTGCTGACGCTGCTGCTGCAGGCCGGGCTGGGTCAGTCACCGCTGCGTGCGGGGCTGGAAACCGGTCCGCTCGCGTTCACCTTCACGCTGATGTCGATACTCGGCCCGCGGATGTCAGCCCGGTTCGGGCCGCGGTCGATCACGATCGGAGCCGGGCTGGACATCCTCGGCACGATCGCGCTGATCGTGACCGGGGTGCGTTACGGCGGGCACCTGACCGCCTGGGACCTGGCGCCCGCGACCGCGGTCGTCGGCCTGGGCCAGGGCCTGGCCATGCCGTCGCTAATCGGCGCCGCGCTGGCGGCCGTCCCCCGGGAACGAGCGGGCGCGGCCGCCGGGATCCTGACGACCATGCAGCAGTTCGGCACGGCGGCCGGCGTGGCGGTCATCGGGGCGGTGTTCTACGGCCGCCTGGGCGGCGTGCCGTCGCGCGGAAGCGCGGTGTCCGCGATGGTGCTGGCCATGGCGGTCGAGACCGCGATCGTCCTCGGCGCGACCGGGCTGACCTTCGCGCTGCCCCGGCGGACCGTCCCGCGGGATGCGGCCGTGACGGAAGATGCGCCCGCGGAATTCACCGCAGAGGCCGTCCATTAGGCCGTTACCTGGCCAGCGTGGTCACGTGCCCGAGCAGGGGGCGGCAGCTGGCTGCAGGCCGTTCAGGAAGCGATCGAGGACGGTGCCCATGGCGGCGCGGGCGGCGGAGCGGTCGTCCGCGCGGGCTATGTAGAGGCTGGACTCGGAGATCATCGCGATCAGCAGCCGGGTGAGCGGCTGGATAGGCAGCGGCGCGATACGGCCCTGCTCGACCGCGCGGGACAGCCACTGCGCCAGCAGGTTCGACCCGTGGCGAGCTACCAGCTCGTCCCAGGCCTCGTGACCGAGCACCGCCGGCCCCTCCACCAGCACGATGCGCTGGAAGTCGTCGGTGACGACGCACAAGTCAAGGAACGCGCGCAGGCCGTCGCGGACCTCATCCCAGGCGTCGGCGGGCAGCGGCCCGGGCCCGGGCCCGGGCTCGGGTGCCGGCGGGCGGGAAAGCTCGGCGTCGATGAGGTGCTCAGCCACCTCACGGGCGATCTGCTCCATGACGGCGCGGAACAGGTTGGCCTTGTCGTGGAAGTGGTGGTAGAGCGCGCCCCGCGTTACCCGGGCGGCGGCCACGATCTCCTCGGTGCCGGTGGCGGCGAAGCCCTGCTCGGTGAACAGCGTGCGGGCCGCGTCCACCAGCGCCTGGCGGGTGTCGGCGACATGCTCGTCTCGACGGGTGGGGGTCACCCGTGTATTGTCGTACATACAAGCTGTATGTAGCGAACATGAAGTATGCATGAGACCGAACGTCCCCAACATGCACGGGTCGCGGCCCGGCGCAGCAGCTGAACAGGAGTTGACGATGGGGTTGCCGCTGCATCTGTCGGTCAAGCTCGGCACGCATCTGATGAAGATGAAGCTGCGCGGGGTCTCGAAGTTTCCCATGATCGTGGAGGTCGAGCCGCTGTTCGCGTGCAACCTCAAGTGCGTGGGCTGCGGCAAGATCCAGCATCCGGCGGCTGAGCTCAAGCGGCGGATGCCGGTCGAGCAGGCCGTCGCCGCGGTCGAGGAGTGCGGGG
Organism: Streptosporangiaceae bacterium; assembly: GCA_050013055.1. Taxonomy (GTDB): domain Bacteria; phylum Actinomycetota; class Actinomycetes; order Streptosporangiales; family Streptosporangiaceae; genus Palsa-504. The sequence continues at coordinate 17,781 of JBEKGC010000053.1, read as the reverse complement.
CGCCGATGGTGTCGCTGGCCGGCGGTGAGCCGCTGATGCACCCGCAGATCCACGAGATGGTCGACGAACTGGTCAAGCGCCGCAAGTTCGTGGTGCTGTGCACGAACGCCGTGCTGCTGCCCAAGCACCTGCACAAGTTCACGCCGTCGAAGAACTTCGCCTGGATGGTGCACATCGACGGGCTGCGCGACCGGCACGACGAGTCGGTCAGCAAGGCAGGCGTGTTCGACCAGGCCGTCGAGGCCATCAAGCAGGCCAAGGCGGCCGGTTTTCAGGTCTACACGAACAGCACGTTCTTCAACACCGACTCGCCGCAGACCGTGATCGACGTGCTGACCTACCTCAACGACGAGCTCAAGGTCGACCGGATGGAGATCTCACCCGGTTACGCCTACGAGAAGGCTCCGGGTCAGGACAGATTCCTCGGCGTGGAGCAGACTCGCGAGCTGTTCGGCGCCGCCTTCGCGCAGGGACGCAGGAAGAAGTGGCGGCTGAACCACTCCCCGCTGTTCCTGGACTTTCTCGAGGGCAAGCGGGACTTCGCGTGCACGCCGTGGGGTGTTCCCTCATACTCCCTGTTCGGCTGGCAGCGACCGTGCTACCTGCTGGCCGACGGGTACGCCAAGACGTACGCCGAGCTGCTCGAGACCACCGACTGGGAGAACTTCGGCCGGGGCAAGGACCCGCGCTGCGACAACTGCATGGCGCACTGCGGCTACGAGCCGAGCGCCGTGCTCGCCACCATGAGCTCGCTCAGGGAGAGCATCAGGGCCGCCGTGTCCGTGTGACCCACCGTCCGCGACCCACCCACGGGGAACGAGCCGGCACAATAGTGCCTATGGAGCAGACCGGTGCCGAATCCGAGGGTGCAGTTCCGCTACGGCTACGGCGGGCCGGCCGGGTGATCGTGCTTGATCCCGACGATCGGGTGCTGTTGTTCAGGTACGACGACGAGCTGCCCAACGGGCGGCACTGGTGCACGCCGGGAGGGGGGCTGAACGACGGGGAGGACTACGCCGCCGGAGCGCGGCGGGAACTGGCCGAGGAGACCGGCTGGACCGATGTCCCGCTGAGCGGTGAGGTGCACGAGCGGACGCTGACCATGAAGTACGAGGACGTGATCGTCCGGCAGCACGAGCGGTTCTTCCTCGGGCGGGTGGAGCTGGCCCAGCGCAGGCTCGGTGAGGTACACGTCATGCACGCCTCGGACGGGATCGCCGCCTGGCACTGGTGGACGCTGGCGGAAATGGACACCACCACCGAGGTGATCTGGCCCGCCGGGCTCGCCGACCTGATCCGGGGCCTGCTCGGGCTGCGCCCGGGCTCGTGGACGTAACCCGGGGACGGTGCCGGGGCGGTCAGGCCGGGGTGATGACCATCTTGAGGGCTGAGTTCTCCGCCGCGTTCTTGAAGACGTCGTAGGCCTCGTTCATCTGGGCAAACGTGAACGAGTGCGTGCCCATCTTCTCGGCCGGGATCCGGCCGCTGGCCACCATCTTCAGCAGGGTGGGGATCGACACGGTGTCGACCAGGCCCATGGTCAAGGTGACGTTCTGGATCCACATGTCCTGCATGGGCAGCGGCACCGGGACGCCGTGCACGCCGATGTTGGCAATGGTGCCGCCGGGGCGCACCAGGGCCGCGGCGGTCAGCAGCGTCTCCGGGTAGCCAACCGCCTCGATGGAGACGTCGACACCGCTGCCGCCGGTCAGTTCCCAGACGTCGGCCACGGTGTTGCCGCTGGCTTCCACGGTATCGGTGGCCCCGAACTCCATGGCCTTGTCCAGCCGGAACTTGTTGGAGTCGATCGCGATGACCCGGGAGGCGCCCCACAGGTCAGTGGTCAAGATGGCCGACAGGCCAACCGCACCGGCCCCGACCACGGCGACGGTGTCACCGGGGCGGACGTTCCCGGCGAGCACACCCACCTCATAGCCGGTGGGCAGCGAGTCGGCCAGGAAGATGGCCTGCTCGTTCGTGACGTTGCCTGGCACGATGTACAGCGAGGTGTCGGCGTACGGGACCCGGACCGACTCGGCCTGGGTGCCGTCGATCAGGTGGCCGAAGATCCAGCCGATCCCGCCGACCGTCTGGCAGTGCGACGGCATGTTGCGCTGGCAGTACTCGCAGCGCCCGCACTTGGTGATGGCCGGGACGAGGACCCGGTCGCCGACCGAGAACCCCTTGACCGCCTCACCGACGTCGGTGACCGTGCCCACCGCCTCGTGGCCGAGGATACGGCCGTCAGTGACGGCGGCCACGTCGCCGTGCAGAATATGCAGGTCGGTCCCGCAGATCGTGGTGGTGTCGACGCGGACCACCACGTCGGTTGGCTCCTGGATCGCGGCATCGGGGACATCTTCCCAGGACTTTTGCCCAGGTCCGTGGTACACAAGCGCTTTCATCGGAACCTCCGCAGGTCGCTAATCTCACCGCTTGTGAGATTAGCCTCGCGAGGCGGTCCCGGCTGTTTCAAAATAGGCCATGATCACAGGCCGGCCTTAGCGGTCAAGCGCCCGGTCCAGGTTGATCGCCGCGCTGATCAAGGCCAGGTGGGTGAACGCCTGCGGGAAGTTGCCAAGCGCCTCCCCGGACGCGCCGACCTCCTCGGCGTAGAGCCCGAGGTGATTGGCGTAGGTGAGCATCTTCTCGAAGATCATCCGGGCTTCCCTGACCCGGCCCGCCCGGGTGAGCGCCTCGACGTACCAGAACGAGCACAAGCTGAACGTGCCCTCGCCGTCGGTGATCCCGTCGTGGCCGGTGCTGGCGTACCGCGAAACCAGGCTGTCGGAGGTGAGCTCCGCGGTGATCCGGTCCAGGGTGGACAGGAACCGGGGGTCGGTCGGCCCGGCAAACTTCACCAGCGGCATCACGAGTACCGACGCGTCGAGCAGCTTGCTGCCCGGATACATGACATAGCTCTTCAGCTCCGGATCCCAGCAGGACTCCTGCACGTACCTGTGGGCCGCGGCGGCGAGCTTGCGCCACCGCTCGACCGGTGCCGGCAGGCCGCGATCCCGGGCCAGCCGGCCGGCCCGGTCGTAGGCCACCCAGGTCATCAGGGCGGAGTAGGTGAAACGCTGCCGCGGGCCCCGGATCTCCCAGATGCCCTCGTCCGGCTCCTGCCAGTGCTTGGCCAGCCAGTCGAGGCGATGGCACAGCCCGGTCCACAAGTCGTAGGAAATCGGCGCCTCGCGGTTATACAGGTACACCGAGTCCATCAGCTCGCCGTACACATCAAGCTGCCGCTGTCCGACGGCGCTGTTACCTATCCGTACCGGCCGCGATCCCTGGTAGCCGTCCAGATGGTCAAGTATTGTCTCCTCGATGTCCTCGCTGCCGTCGATCGAGTACATGATCATGACATCGCGTTCGGCGGTCGCGGACTCGCAGCGGCGCTGGACCCAGTCCATGAACGACGCGGCCTCCTCCAGGAAGCCGAGCGTCATCAGCGCGTAGATGGTGAACGCGGCATCACGCAGCCAGCTGTACCGGTAGTCCCAGTTGCGGCCGCCGCCGAGCTGCTCGGGCAGCGACGTGGTGGGCGCGGCGACCAGGGCCCCGGTGGGGTGGTACACAAGCAGTTTCAGCACCAGGGCCGAACGCTGTACCATCTCCCGCCATCGGCCCCGGTACCTGGACTGGCTGACCCAGCTTTGCCAGAAGTCCGAGGTCCGGCTGAACAGGTCCTCGGTCTCGCCGGCCGCCAGCGGCCGCACCTCGCCGTTCCATTCCAGTTCGATGTCGACGCCCTGACCCTCCTCCAGCGTGAAGGTGGCGGCGACCCCGGACTCCTCGATCTTGAGCGTCACATCTGACCGCAGCACGCACCGGCCGGCCGGCGATTCGAAGACCGCGCCGACGCCAGCCACCAGCTGGACGGTATGCGGCGCCCGCCCGTAGTCGAACGCCGGGTGGCAGGCGAGCTCGAAGGTGACCCGGCCGCGGACCGCGCGGGCCTGCCGGACGAGCAGGTCACGCGCCCGGCCGGTGCCGCTGGTCTCCGGCACCATGAAATCGATCACCTCGCCGACCGACTCCGCCCCCTGGAACCGGGTCAGCAAGATGTTGGTGTCCGGCAGGTACAGCTGCTTGGGCCGTCCGCTACTGCGGCTGCGCAGCGAGAAGAAACCGCCTTTGCGGGCATCAAGCAGCGCCCCGAACAGGGACGGAGCGTCGAACCTTGACGGGCAGTACCAGTCGACCGTCCCGTCGGTGCCGACGAGCGCCACCGTCCGCAGGTCGCCGACGATGCCGTGCTCTTCGATCGGCAAGTAGCCGGCCGGCCGTACTGGACCGCCTTGACCTGGGAGAAGGTACGCCATGGCGCCCATGATCTGGGGCCGGCGTTACGGGTGTGTTACCGGCTGATGCCGAACCGGCTCCGGAGATCTTTACCGCCCGGCCGTACCCTGATGGGGTGACCCGCATTCAGGCGTGCCTGGTTGACGTCTACGACACCCTTTTGAGCTGCGATTTCCTGTCACGCAGGACCGAGCTGCCGAGGATGGCCGGGGTGCCGGCCCAGGCCTGGCGGGAGGGGTACAAGCGGATCGACAGCCAGCTGAACACCGGCAAGCTCAGCAAGGCGGAAGGCTTCGAGCTGATCCTGCGGGAATCCGGCGTCGACCCGCGGCCTGACCTGGTGCGCGCGCTGCTGGCCACGGACAGGAAACTGCTGTACGCCACCGCGCGCTTGTACGACGACGCCCTGCCGTTCCTGCGTGCGGCCAGAGCTGCCGGCCTGAAGATCGCGATCGTCAGCAACTGCGGCGAACAGACCCGCGAGCTGCTCGTGGAGCTCGGGGTGGCCGCGCTGGCCGACGTCCTGGTGCTGTCGTGTGAGGTCGGCGCGGCCAAGCCAGCGGCGCGGATCTTCCGGCAGGCACTCGATCAGCTGGACGTGACCGCCGGGACCGCGTTGTTCGTGGACGACCAGGCGGCGTACTGCGCCGGGGCGGTCGCGGTGGGGATCGCGGCCGTGCAGATCGTCCGGGGCGAGCCGGACGGGAACATGCCCGCGGCGGGGACGACGGTGGTCCGGTCGCTGCCTGAAGTCGAGGCCATGCTCTGGAGCTGAGGCGGATCCGGGATCCCGATGGCCAGTCAGCCCGTGAATTGGCAGGGCAGCCGCTTGACGCCGTTGACGAAGCTGGACAGCAGCCGGTCTGGTTCGCCGGCCGTGATATCGGGAACCCTGGTCAGCAGTTCGCGCAGCATGACGGTGAGTTCCCGGCGGGCGAGGTGGGCACCGAGGCAGAAGTGCGGCCCGGCCGCGCCAAATCCCACGTGCGGGTTCGGCGAACGGGTGATGTCGAATCGCCCGGGGTCGGTGAACACCGTCTCGTCCCGGTTGGCCGAGCAGTAATACAACACCACCTTGTCGCCCTTGTGGTAGGCCTGCCCGTTCATGGCGTAATCCCGGGTCAGGGTCCGCCGCATGAACATGACCGGTGAGGCGTAGCGCACGATTTCCTCGACCGCCCCCTCGATCCGGTTCTCAAAGTCGGCGAGCAGCAGCTCGCGCTGTCCGGGAAACTCGGTGAACAGCATCAGCGCGTGCGACAGGGCGGTGCGGGTGGTCTCGTTGCCCGCCACCACCAGCAGGACGAAAAACGAGGCGAGCTCGGCGCTTGTCAGTTGTTCCCCGTCGATGTTCGCGGTCGCAAGCGCGGAGACCAGGTCGTCGCCTGGTGCCCGGGCGCGGTCGGCGGCCAGGCCCGTGACCAACTCGGCAAGCGCCTTCCCTGCGCCGAGTAGCTGGACGACCGCCTGGTCGAGGTCGCGGCTCAGGAACTCCGGATCCGAGCCGGACAAGATGGTGTTGCTGTTAGCCAGGACCACCTCGTACTGGTGGCCAGGGATGCCCATCATGTCGCAGATGATCTTCAACGGCAGCCGGGCCGCGACGTTCGACACGAAATCGCACGGACCGGTCGCCAGCAGGTCATCGACGATCGTGACCGCCACGCGCCGCACGTCGTCTTCGAACTGCGCGATCAGCCTCGGGCTGAAGGCGCGGGAGACGATCCGGCGCAGCCGGGCGTGCCTGGGATCATCCATGTTGATCATCGAGCCGAAGTACTCGTTGAAGTCGGGCGGCAGATCGACAATGTTCGTCGCGCCCTTGCGGGAGCAGAACACCTCGGGATGACGGCTTGCCTCGACGACGTCCGCGTGCCGGACCAGGGCGTAAAAGCCCGGACCCCGGTCACCGAACGGGGCCACGGGCTCAGGGTAGAACCGCGGGTATTCCTCGGCGCGCAGCCGGGCGAAGGCGGCCGCCCGGTCGGCCAGCGGCAAACCCCAGAACGCCATGTCCGACAGGCCTGTCCGGGTGCCTTCTCCGCCGGAGTCTGTCATGACCTGGCTCCTCGGGCTACTGCTTACGGCGCTCGTATCTCTTCAGCAGGAATAGCATGCTCACGATGAAAAGGAACAGCAAGCCTGCGATCACATAGTCCACTTCACGCGCCTCTTTCGTTTTGTGCAGCCTAGCAGGGTAAACAAATATGCCCTGAGGCGCTGGGCGGCGGTCAGGGTCGGCCTAGGCTTGAGGCATGGAAACCGGTGTAGCGATCTTCCCCACCCATGACGCCATCGCGCCCGCCGACGTGGCGCGCCTCGCCGAGGAACGGGGGCACGAGTCGCTCTTCTTCCCCGAGCACACCCACATCCCGGCGTCCCGGCAGACGCCTCCCCCGAGCGGCGGCGAGCTGCCCCGGCGGTACGCGCATACCTTCGACCTGTTCGTGGCGGTGGCCGCGGCGGTAACCGCGACCTCGCGACTGCGGGTCGGCTCGGGCATCTGCCTGGTGATCGAACGTGACCCGATCACCACCGCCAAGGAGGTGGCCAGCGTCGACTTCCTGTCCGGCGGACGGTTCGAATTCGGCGTGGGCGCGGGCTGGAACCGGGAGGAGATGGCCAATCATGGCACCGACCCGCGGCGGCGGATGGCGGTCCTGCGCGAACGGGTCGAGGCCATGAAGGAGATCTGGACGAACGACGAGGCGAGCTACGCGGGCGAGTACGTCTCGTTCGAGCGGATCTGGTCCTGGCCCAAGCCGGCTCAGCGGCCTCATCCTCCTGTCCTTGTCGGCGGGACCGGGCCCGGCGTGCTCGACCGGGTTCTGGCCTTCGGCGACGCGTGGTTCCCCAACCACGCCCGTGACGGGATCCTGGACCGAGCGGCGGAACTGCGCGCTCGCGCCGACCGGCCGGTCGCGCTCATGGTCATGGGCGTGCCCGCCGACGCCAAGGTGCTAGAGGCCTACGCCGAAGCCGGCTTCCAGCGGGCCGTGCACTGGCTGCCCTCGGCCGCGCGCGGGCCGGTCGAGCGCGCCCTGGACCGCTACGAGACGGCCATAGCGGAGTTCCACGGAGAGTAAGGGGTTCTGGGCCCGTGGGCCGCCGCTTTGAAGCATGTTGCCTGGACGCATACGACACCATCGTGCACACCGATTTCAGCGCACACGGCCACGAGCTTCTGGCGCTGGCGGGCATCTCGCGGCAGGCCCTGTACGGCGGATTCCGGCGGGTGGGCCCGGCGCTGTCCGTCGGCCAGATCTCGATGACCGAAGCGTTCGGGGAAATCCTGCGGGCGGCCGGCGTCGAGCCTCGCCCCGGCCAGGCGCGGGCGCTGGCGGCCAAGAGCCGGGAACTGCTGCTGCGGTCGGGACGCCTGTACGACGACGTCCTGCCGTTCATGCGGGAACTCAGGTCCCGCGGCATCAAGATCGCGGTCATCAGCAACTGCGACGAGAACACACGCGATCTGCTCGTCGGATTCGGGGTGGCCGCGCTGTCCGACGCCCTGATCCTCTCCAATGAGGCCGGGGCGGCCAAGCCCGCGGCTCAGATCTACCAGCTCGCGCTGGACAAGCTCGGCGTGAACGCGGAGTCCGTCCTTTTCGTCGACGACAACGCGACGTACTGCGCCGGCGCGGCCGCTGTGGGGATGCACGCGGTGCAGATGGTCCGCGAGGCCGGGGAGACTGACAAGGGCACGCTGCCCGCGGTCCACTCCCTCCGCGAGGTAGAGCCCCTGCTCTAAGCTCGGCCCGCGACCCGCGCACGTGATGATCGTGGCCAGTTTCTGGTGATATTGAGGGTGTCGCGTGACTCCTGGGTGCCCTGGGTCAAATGCGGAGCCGTGGCGGTCTTCGCGCGTCCATGCCGGGTCACCCGACCTTCGTATTGTGAGCATTCCACAACAAAGGGTATTCGCGGTGTGCCGCCAGTTCCGGATGCGGTTCACCGCCGTCCCGTTCCGGGCGACCCCGGCCGGAACAGCACGGAACGGCCGGTTTGTCTGCACTTTCGGGTGCTATCACACCCGAAAGCGCAGACATATCGAACAGTTGTCCGGGACCGGGAACACGGAACGGCCATCATGGGGACAAACGCCACAAACCACGCCGTCACCAGCGTGGCGAGCTCCCCAGCCGCGACACGCTGCGTACGCAGGTTAATCCGGAATGCTCACATTCCGGCGGTAACGATCCGCAATCGCTGACCGGCCGGGCGGGGGCCGGGGCGGACGGTGCCGGTGAGGCGGGCAGGGCGGGCGTGAACGGGGCATGGGGGGCGCGCGAGCGCACAGACCGCACGGCTCTCCCCTTAACACGGGACACCCAGGAGTCACGCGACACTCTCTATTTGCCCCTTGGGCTCAAGGGGTCGTCCCCGTTGATGGCCGCGATCATGAAAGCGGCTGGCTGGGGGTGCGGACCAGGGTGTCGAAGAGGTGGCCGAGCTCGGCGGCGGGGTCGCTGGTGAGGCCGCTGTGGACGGGGCCGGGCTGGACGATGGTGGATCTGGGCGCGGTGAGCCAGCGGAAGCGCTCGCCGAGCGGGCGCCCGGCCAGCGGGCCTTCTGCGCAGCCTTTCTCGAACGCCGACAGAGCCGAGCGCACCGCGTCCAGGTCGGCCGCCGGATCGATGGCGAGCAGCCGGGGCGCGTCCAGCTCAATCCGGACAGCCAGGTAGCGGTAACGATGCGAGTACACGATGACGCCGACGTTGATGGCCTCGCCGCGCTCTACCCGCGGCACCGCACGCACCAGCGCATACTCGAAGACCTCGGTGCCGCCCGGGTCGCTCATAGCTGAATCACCTCGGGCACGATCGGAGCCCGGCGCAGCAGGTGCTCGACGTAGGCCACCGCGCCGCGGTCGCCGAACCATCCGGGCGGGACCAGGCCGGTTACCCGCCTGAGCAAGGGCTCGGTGATCTGGGGGGCGAGAGCGGCGTGGGCCTGGGCCAGTTCGGTGGCCCGGTGACGGAGCACATGCTCGCGGGCGTCGAACGGCCGGCGGGGATCCGCAGTCGGCCAGTTGTGGTGGAAGTACAGCGCCGCGCCGTGGTCGATGAGCCAGATGTTGCGGTGCCAGATGAGGAGGTTCGGGTTGCGCCAGGTGCGATCCACGTTGTGCACGAGCGCATCGAACCACACGAGCTGGCTGGCGAAGCCGGGCTCAGCCGTCCAGCCGAGCGGATCGAAGCCCACCGAGCCCGGCAGGAAATCCACCCCGAGGTTCAGGCCTTCGCTGGCCCTCAGCAGATCCTGAATTTCCGGGTCGGGCTCGCTGCCCGGAATCCGCGGGTCGAGCTCGGCCACGACCAGCTCAGGGATGCGCAGGCCCAGCCGGCGGGCGAGCTCACCGGCAATGATCTCGGCGACAAGCGCAAGCGGGCCCTGGCCGGCACCGCGGAACTTCATCACGTAGGTGCCGAGATCGTCCGCCTCGACGAGGGCAGGCAGCGACCCGCCCTCGCGCAGCGGGGTCACGTACCGCGTCACCGTCACACGGGGGATTGTGGACACGCGAGGAAGACCACCGTTCGGATTGCTCTGGGCCTGATGGGAGTCCGTGAGGATAACCGCCCACGTCGGGAATCACTCGCCTTGTCCGCCGTACAGCACTACTGCAACCCGCCGACAACGACGGCTACGCTCCCAGGCGGCCGGAAGCGCAGCGCGATTCTCGCTCTCCACCCTGACAGGTTAGCGATGCGCACGGCGAACGGCTCAACCCCCCACGATGGTCACCTCCAGCCGAGGCAGTGCCCGTGGCCAGGAGATAGCCGCTTATCGCCTTGACATTCACTGATCCGGGGACTGTGAACTCCAAGTTGCAAAAAATTTTCGGATCCCGTGCGGCACATGAACGATCCGGGGCGCTCCGACGAGCCGAGGCGCCCGTCTCCACGGCGGGAGGGTGGCGCCCAGCCGGAGTGCCGGAGTCGAGTAATGTTAGATAACGGCTTCATTAGAGATCGGCCAGGGTGAAGGCGTTAGACTGAAGTGCCGTTAGATGGCTATCGTGACTTGAATGCATGAATGGCTGGAAGGCATTCCGCTCAGTTGCATACCGAGCACCCTAAAAAACTTGCGGGGCAGAGCGGCCACGGATTAGGATCCCTTCACTAACTCCCGTTGGGAATGTGATCACTGGGGGACCATCGTGGTGCATAATCTCGCATTTGCCGTGATCGCCGCGGCAGCTAAGGGATTGGTCGCGGCCGGCCACGCGCTCGGGCACGCGTTGGCGGCGAACCCGGACGTGGCTCTGGGCAAGGCCATTGCCACCCCACTCGTGCACTTGGCCGCGACACATCCAGCAGTAGCGGCGCTGACCGGCGCCGGGGTTGTCGGCGCACCCATCGTTACCGTCGCCTATCTCGACGTGGCGGCGGCTAAGAAGCAGTTGGAGGCTGCGGCCGGCGGCGTATCCTCTGCTAGGACCGTCAAGATCTCGGTGGCGGGAAATTTCTTTAACGGCGTGTTCACCACCATCACGGGGCCGTTCCGGCAGGGTGTCGATCACGTCATGGTCGCGAACTACGACGAGGGCACGAAGAGCCTGGTCAAAATGGTGGTTATCAAGCCGGACACGGTAGAGTCGCGGATCGCGAACGCCCTCGCAAGTGGAAACGTCGCGGTGCTCGCCTGATCCGGGTAGTGCCGAGTCGAGGAAGACCACCGTTCGGATTGTCCTGGCCTGGTGGAAGCCCGTGAGGATAACTCTCGCCCTCCACCCTGACAGGTTAGCGATGCACACGGCGAACGGGGCAGCCCTGCGGCGATGAGCGCCTGAAGCTGGCCAACAGCAAACGAAACCGCCCCGTGACCGGCCGGCCGCACGGGTAGCCCAGCTAGATCCGAGTGCGCCCGAGCACAAGTATCTCAGGGTTCCCGAGAAAGAAACTACGCACGGGCCGTGGGTCTAGCCGATGTCGGCGAGGATACTTTATCGTGAGGCCAGCGACCTTACCCTCAGTGTCAAAGGCCACCTTGCCGATTGCTTCACCACGCCCGGCAATCAGAGGGACATCCACCACGGTGTAATCGCCGGACCGGCGGACGACAGGCGCGCCGATGCGCGTGAAGCTGCCAGCGGAGTCCGCCATGTCCCTCCACCCGCGGGCGAACCGGTCCATGAACAAGCGATCGCCCGACCTCGCGTCGAATTCCGGGCGTGCCTCCCCCCAGCGGCCCTCGATGAAGTCACCAAACAGCGCACGTGCCCGGTCCGCCGCATCTGGTGGGATCTCCTGAGTCATTGCCTTACCTTGCCCTGTCCTGCCTGGTCGGCCACCCGGATCTTGCCGTCGACTCTCAGTCTGCGCTGTCCGTCTCGTAGCCGCCAGTCCATCGTGTGGTCGGTATAGCCGATGCGGCAGACGGGCTGGAGAGCGAGGCTGCCCGCGAGGTGGTCCTGGCGTCCGGGTTGCTCACGTTGGCAACGACCGTCACACGTGGGATTGTGGACACGCGAGGAAGACCACCGTTCGGATTGCCCTGGCCTGGTGAGAGTCCGTGATGATAACCGCCCACGTCGGGAATCACTCGCCATATCCGTGACGTGTTCAGGCATGCGGGCCAGGCTACCGCTCACTCACCCGCAGGGTGAGCAAGCGGGTTATGAACGCCGGGGCTGTGCATTCTGCGATTTCCCGGTGTTCTCTTATCGCGGTGGCCGAAACGGGGAGCGTGGTCTTGAGCTGACGCACTTCTGGCCTCGACGGATACGTGTGGGATGCCGCCTGAGCTGCGGTTTAGATCCTTCGTTAGAACAGGTGAGCGAAGAACGGAAATCGTGTTCGGGACCAGGAAAAGGCTGGTTCCGAGTCGTGCGCATACGTCTAACGGCGGTATCTCCCGGCGGGTCGCAGCCGAGGGCACCCCCACCCCCTTTGGCAGTCCGCCCGTGCTCCCCTAACAGGAACCAGCGGCACCGCTCAGGATTCAGCTCCGGCGGCACCTTCATGGGCGACAGCAACGGGACCTCGGTAACACCGGCTGCACCGGCGATACGGACACCATCTCATGTGTCGACCAGGTCACCGTGTCATCGGGATACTCCGACACCGTCTACGTCGGGCCGGACGCCCGTTGGCACGCGTCAGCGTGGGGGTGGCAGGCGTGCCAGGAATACCTCGAATGCTTCGGGACCGATCTTTCCAGGTCCGGCGAACGGGTAGTTCAGGTCGCTGATCAGGATCAGGGATGTCACGATGACTGCGGCCAGCAGCCCGACCATGGCCACGTGGACCCAGGTGCTGGACAGGCCGAACAGGAATGTGAAGCCGATGGTGATCACCCCTCCGCCGATAAGGGTGACCCACAGGAATGAGGGCACGCCGGAGCCGATGGCGTCCAGGCGGGTGCGGCGGTCGGCCGCGAGTGCGGTGACGCTGTCGGTAACCTCCTCGAAGATGACCTGGTCGCGAGGGGTGACCGGATTCATGCTGAATGCTTCGTCGCGCATCTGGTAGATGAGCTCGGTCGCGGCTGGGGAGCTTTGATGCCGGGCCATCAGTGGCCATTCCTGGTTGATGGCAGTATTGGCGTAGTCCAGCGTGAGGTGCTCGAGTGGGGCGCCCTGGGCGAGCGGCATCTGGCGGGACAGCCAGTAGACGGCTGCGAGGTCGTTGGCTTCGCTGTAGGTGGTCTGGCGGGCCGTGTTGTTGTCGGTCCAGAGGGCGATGATGACGAACGCGACCAGGACCGCATAAAACACGCCGATCGCGGCGAAGATGAACCCCGCGACGTCGTTGTGCTTTTCCCGCCGGTGATGGGGGACCCAGCGCTGGATCAGGTGCAGGCTAGCCGTGACGACTGCGACGACGCCGATCAAGATACCGAAGCTGGTCCAAGTGAACAGCATAGTGCGATCTCCTCAGGGGCGCAGAATCCGCTGCGGGAGCGTGACCGAATATGGCACGGATGGATTCCCGGCCAGGTGTGCCGCATCGAGCGGCGCACGGAGTGATGTCAGTGCTCTGTGTGGCAGTGGTCGCCGATCCAGGAGTCGATGCGTCCCCACCAGTCCAGGAGCCAGGCCTGGCGTTCGGTGGTGGTCGCCGGGATCTCCTCGGCGGGCACGTGCCACCAGGTGAGGTGCACAGCACCGTCGGCCGGTTGCCGGCAGCCGAGGGTGGCGGCCCAGACGAGTAGCGACTCCAGTCCCGTATGGCCGACGACCACGACGTCGGCACCGGGTGCGGCTTGGAGCAGGGCCAGTACCCCGGTCAGGTGGGGAGGCAAGACGTGGGCGCGGCCGGCCGCGAGGGCGGCTTCCCCATCCCGGCCCTGGGCGTGCAGCTTGGCGATCGCGCGCTGACGGCGGGCCGCGCTGAAGTTCGTGCCCTCGGGTCCCATCAGGATCGCCGTCTCAGCCGGCGCGTGTCGTGCCTGGTCGGTCATCATGGTCATGACGCGGGCCCGGCCGACCCGGTTCCAGCGCACGAGTGACATCGGCAGGTGGCGCAGGAGCAGGCCGAGGGCCGGGTCGGCGCAGAGCACGGATTTGCCGACGATGTGCGGGGTGCGGCGGAGATCCTCGAAGGTGATATGCGAGGCGAACGGGGCGTTGAGCAGCCCGGCGTGGCGGAACAGGAGCAGCACCGGCCGGCCTGCGGGGATCGGGGCAGATGCGGGGTCGCGCACGATCCGCATCCCGGCCGCGGCCAGCCCCGGGCCGAAGAACCTGGCCAGCCGGCGCCGGTAGGCCCGCTGGCAGCTCGGGCACGCCGTCTGCCCCGCCGACTGGTCCGCGCGCGGTCCTTCGCGCAGCACCCCCAGCAGGGCCGGGATCTCGAAGGCGGCGAGGTAGGCGCCGATAACAGCGACCAGGCGCGCAGCCGAGCGCACCCGGCCCGGCAGCTGGCCGCGGGAAGCTATCAGACGCGCGATCGGCAGCAGGCACAGGAACAGGCACAACACGGCAAACGCCGGGGGCAAGACGGCCACGGCATGCAGCCGCCGGCGCGTCATCGAGCGCTGATGTATGCGGGCGTCACCGGACGTCGCAGCATGTCCGGCGTGCTCACCAGGGCCGGGGGGTTCGCCGGCTCCGGCCAGGCCGCCGGCTCCGGTAAGCCCACCGGTCAGGGCGCCGGTCCCCGCCACTGCCGCCAGCCCGGGTGATTCGCCGGACAACGGCGGGGCGGGACGCGCAGCCCCGATGGCGGGCATCTCGGCCATGTCAGGTGACCCGGCCGGGGATCCGGCCGAAGATCTGGTTGCCGACGCATCCGGGCTCGTCGCTGGTGAAGTAGTCGCGGAACGCCTCGGACAGCTCGTCGAGGCTGATCACGCCGTAGTCGTTGGTGTCCAGCCGCCGGGCGACCGCTGCGGCATCGCCCTCGCTGGCCCCGAGTGCGCGCAGCAGCCGCTGGACCTCCGCCGGGCTGAGGATGGCGTCGCCGTCCTCGTCCGCGGCGTCCAGGATCGCCTCGACCACCGGCAGCAGGTTCGTGGCATACGCGGCCGGGTCCGCGGCGAGGTGGGACAGCGACTCGGTAAACGCCCTCTGGTCCAGCCCGGCGCCGGGGCCGGCGCCGGCGGCCTGGCACATCCGGGCCCAGCATGCCGCGTAGGCGTCATGCAGCGGCGACGTGCCCGCTCGCGCCGGGCTCTGGAAAGCCGCGGCGATCTGGTCGGCCGCAGCGGTGTACTGCGCTATGGTGACGGTCCCGCTGCCGTCCTGGTCATACACGTGGAAGTGCGCGGCCAGCTTCTCCAGCACGAACGGGGACAACGACCTGGGAGGACTGGCGCGCCTAGCGTGCGCCGCCGCCGCCGCGGCGGCGGCGGCGGTCCTGGCGGCCGCGTGGGCGGACACCACTGGGTTCGCTGACTTGCCGGTGAACCGGGCCTTGCCAGCCTCGGCGTCCAGGAACTGGCTCGCCGTCAGGTAACTGTGCTCGATGCGCCGCTTTATCATCGCGAGCTCTTCGCGTGTGCTGGTGCGGGAGCCGTGGTCGGGAGGGTTCATGGTCTCCTCGCCGCTGGGCAGGATGTGCACAGTGACGCCCTCGGGCCGGCTGTTGAGCATGTGCCCCATCCGGTGGCGCCGGGAGAGCTCGAAGACCACTCCGGCCAGTTGCCAGGGGTGGCGCGCGGGGGCCAGCGGCGCCTCCAGCTGGCGCATGCGCAGCACGTAGACGGTCCTGGCGCCCCAGTGGACCGCACGCGTCATCGGCACGGACTCTACGACGCCGCCGTCCACGTAGTGCTCGTCGCCGATCCTGACCGGCGGCCACAGGCCCGGAACGGCCGAAGAGGCCATGATCGCCGGGATCAACGGGCCTGAGTCGAAGTACCGGACCGTGGCCCGCTCGATCGAGGCGGCCGCGCACTGGTACGGAACTGCGAGATCCTCGATCCGCGTCTCAGCCCCGAGGAGATCGACCAGGAGGCCGCGCAAGGCGTCACTAGAGCCGAACGTCGGCCGCAGGCGCGCCGCGTTGGACAGCAGACTGCGCGGGGAGATCTTCATGACCTTCCTACGGTGGAACTCCACCCACATCTCGGCCATCTCGTCGCACACCGAAGGCGTCGGGTTCGCCGCCAGCATCGCCCCGAGGAACGAGCCCACCGACGTTCCCACAACGAAGTCCGGCTTGATGCCGCGCTCAAACAGCGCACGCAGCATCCCCACCTGATACCCCCCCAGGACACCACCGCCACCAAGGACGAATGCCACATCGGGCGTGGTGATCGAGTCTGAACTACTGGCCACTCGGACCCCTCCAGTTCGCCGTTTCGAGCATCTCCCGCACTTTCCGTGCCATGCAGACCAGAGGCCAGCCGACGCGGGCACCAGCAGGCACTCACATCACGGCGTGCGGTGACCGCCACGGCGGGGTCCAGACCGGCGAGCACCGTCACGGCCACCCGTCAAACCACTAAAGGTGACCTTCTTCTCACTATTCGTATCGACTCGTTGCAGGGTTAAAATTCCGTCCCCGATATGAAGGGCTGGATAGGCCTTCATATCGAAACCCGGGGCCCGGAGCAGCCAGACCCTCTCGTCGGCAGGATCACAGCCATAAACCACTGGCTGCTATACCCCCGGCGCTACATTTCCGGACCTGGCGAACGCACGTGGCCAGCGCTGCAGGACAGCATTAGTGAGAAAATCCTCCGCGCGGCGCAGATCCACGCGTCCGGCGGCCAGCGTCCGTCTCCGGCCACGGCCCGGCCCTTATCCCGTGCAAGACGCCCTGCGCCGTCCCGGCCTGCCGAAGCTCCCGGTCCGGCCGGGGCGGCCGGGCATGTTGGTGTTGGGTGCGCCTTCGAGTGTGGTTGCCGATGCCCGGTCCGGACTGCCGCTGTAACGCCGTGGAGGAGACGACACAAATAATGACAATGTCGTCACTTATGGTGGACGGCGAGTGGTCGTCACGGCGCTCGCCGGTCTGGACCCCACCGTGGGGCTGGCGGGGCCCGGTTCGCGGCCGGTGACCGAGTGGCTGGCGTCAGGGTTAGTGGCGCTGCTGGAGACCGTTGTGGTGACCCGTGCAGGTGCCGGTCACGAGCGTGGCGACGGGGATCTGGGTCTGGATTTGGTCGGAGGTGAACCGGACGTCACCGTGACCAAATTGACTGGGCACGATACGTCCTCACCATTCTCACCTGAGTTAGTGCAGTTGTAGCCGAGGTCGGGCTGGTCCCCGATGTTGGTGTCATTGCGGCCATCCCGTCGGGGGGTGATGGTGGAGGTGAGAACCACGTTCGACGCGGTGTCGGGGCCATTGTTGGGGCCGATGTTGGTGCCGTTGGTTCGAAGAACTCGGCTTCGGGGTGAAGGTGGTGCAAGCGTGCAGCCGGGTACGGGATATCCGGCCGGTGTCGGCCGTGCCGCCGGGGCCGCCGGCAACGCGAGCCGCTGGACGGACAGCGGCATGCCATCACCGGCATACGGTCTGGGAGCCGATCACCGTCCGGGCGGGGTCCCGACCTCGACGGCACAGTACTGGCGCCTGCCAGCGGCAGGCATCCACTTACCCGGCGGCATGTAGCGCCGGGGTGGCGGCTCGTCATCTGACCTCCGCACCGGCCGCTGTCCCCCCCGGACCCGAGGCTTGCCCGGTCGGCTATTCGTCGAACCCTGTGCATGAGCACATTAGTACCGTCACAAGTGGGATTGTGGACACGCGAGGAAGACCACCGTCCGGATTGCCCTGGCCCGGTGGGAGTCCGCGAGGATAACCGCCCACGTCGGGAATCACTCACCATCTCCGCTGTACAGCGCGACTGCAACCCGCGGGCAACGCCCCCAGGCGGGCCGGCAGCCCCGCGCGATGCCCGCTCTCCACCCTGACAGGTTAACGATGCACACGGCGAACGGGGCATCCAGAGGCTACCCAACGCGAGCTACCTTTCGGCGCCCCTGAACGTAGTTCAGACGGCGCAGCCCTGGCCGAGGCTATGTGCGGTATGCGTCTGCCCGGTGCGTAACGGACGTGATGATGACCGTGACCTGCT
>JBEKGC010000052.1:0-22058 GCA_050013055.1 Streptosporangiaceae bacterium | reverse complement strand
TGCTGGCCACCGCGGCCGTGGCGGTTTGTTGTTTAGTCACGCATCCAGGAAACACGCCACGGCCGCCCC
This sequence comes from Streptosporangiaceae bacterium, assembly GCA_050013055.1. Classification (GTDB taxonomy): domain Bacteria; phylum Actinomycetota; class Actinomycetes; order Streptosporangiales; family Streptosporangiaceae; genus Palsa-504. Next base: position 21,989 of record JBEKGC010000052.1, on the reverse strand, counting down.
GCGTTACACGCCAGCCGCGCCCGTCACTGCCGCACCCCACGGCCAGTTACTCAACGCAATATCCGCGCCCGGCCGGTATCCCGCAGGTAATCACGCAACCAGACCAGCACACCCACCCAGCGTGAAACAGTGACTGTAATATCGGTGTGCTTCTCCTGCTGGGTTCGCCATAGCGGGCGGGACATCTGGGTGTGCTTGAGCAGGGAGCCTGCGCTGCCCAGGCAGTTGCCACAGGAACGAAGCGGCTCCGGGGACTCGAGGAATGCGAGGAGTTGGTCAGCGAAGTCCTGGGAGTCGGTGATCCGAAGTCCGTCGGCGAGGTTGGCCTGCGAGCCCGGTCGGTGGATGATGGACGGCAGGAAGGCGCTTTGCGGACACCGGTATAGGAAACCGTTTAGGACGGTGTTACAGCGCCAGACGTTGGCCATCTGACAGGTTCGGTAGATGCGCTCGACCAGCGCCGCGTCATGGGCTCCGAGTTCAGAATAGGACTCACGGAAGTAATTGAAGTACTTCTTCCGCAGCCGTACACCGTGCCGATCGGCCATGCATGCCGCCGCTGCTATAACCTCGTCATCGGGTTGCCGACCCGGGTACACGGAGACGCTAACCTCGTCGATCAGACGCCAGAAGCTAGCCGGCACGCGTGCGAGCAGCAGGCCATTGGTGATGACGCGGATGGTGTCGCTCACCCCGGATGCCCGGATCGCCTGGAGAGCCTGCACCAGCTGAGGATGGAGCATTGGCTCACCGCCGAGAACACGCGCCTCGGAGGAGTGGTAACACCGCGCGAGCGCCGCTAGGTCCCGGTGGATCGTTGCGGGCTCGGCGGTCATCGCGGGCATAACGGGCGAGAGATAGGCGCAGGCACGGCACCGGAGATTGCAATGGGCCGCGATGATGACTTCGAGGCCGTCCGTCAGGATGCGGCCATCCACTACCGCATACGGCCCGGGCCCGTTGAGGGGCAGCTGGGCTCGCCAGTCTGATGCTCGCTGACCGGACCCGTGTCCGGTGCTGGCTTCCATGCGCTGCCGCCCTATGCTTCCGGTGTGTCAGCCGGTGGCCGCGAATCCGATCGGCTGCCTATTAATCAGGCGCTTGGTGAGGTGGTCGGCCATGCGCAGCCTCAGGTCGCAGTGGAACGGCAACGGTTCAAGAAGCGACCCGGTCCGGTTGTAACGGTCGAAGCTGCAGTCGCCCCCGCAGATCGCCGAGATGGGGCAGCATGAGCATTTCCGTGACGTGGCCTTGCTCACGTTCCGCCAAGGCGCGAACGGGCCGTCGACCCGATGCTGCTGGTACTGCTCAGCGGGCTCGGAGAACATGCCAGCGGCCACGAATGCCTGGCATGGACCTAGCTGCGCGCCAGGCCCCACGCTGAGCTGGCTGCCGCATGCTGCGCAAGGGCTGAGGACTGGATCGCCGGATAGGTAAGCGAACAGCATGTCCGCGAAATACAACTCCGGGATGTGCTGCTCGAAGCAAAGTTCGAGGCAACGTTCATACTGGTCGATCCAGAACGCTGCGTCGCTAATGCCGCCATCGAGTTTAGTGTCCGCATCCGGGAGTTCCCGGGGGAAATTCAAAGCGATAGCCTGCGGTCGCAGGCTCAGAACGAACGAAACGACCTCAGGCAGCCGACTGATGTTGTGCGCTCCGACGGTGATCAGTACCTTGGGGTCATGGCCGATTTCCTGGAAGGCCCGGATACCAGCGACCGTCTTCTCGAACGTGCTCCTGCCGCGGTGATCGACACGAAACACATCGTGAGCCTGCTTGTCGCCGTCCATCGAAACCGACAAGTCGAAATCGTACTTGCGCAGCAGGCCAAGCGCGCGCGACCCGTGCAAGGTCCCGTTCGTGATGATCTTGGGGATCACCGTGCTGCAGTACTGCTCATGAATATAGGTGAGACAGTCATCGACGAGCTGGGGGTGCAGGAGCGGTTCGCCGCCGTAGAAATGGACCACGCTGTCCGATGCGTACCGCGAGCGGAAGTACAGATCGATCCCTCTCTTGGCGTCCTCAAAGCTCAGCAGCCTCGTCCCGTGGTCTCCTAGATCTGCCAGCATGAAGCAGTAGGAACAAGTGAGATTACACGTATAAGACGTGATGAGATGCAGCAGCTTGTTTTCCTGCGCCACCCGGGCCTGCTGAGAGAAGACAGCCTTGAACTGGCTGCGAGCAGGCTCCCGCCGCATTAGGCCAAGATCTATAAGCCGTTTCACCTGTCCGGGGGAGATACCGTCAGGTACCGGACCGCCCTTGGCGTCCTGAATGTGACGGAATATTTTCTCATCAACCGCGAGGATCGATTTGGTGTCGGTCAGGAGGACGTAACGCCCCGCGCCTACTGCAACTGGGTACGCGAAGAGGTTCCAGTGCAGTCGGCTGCCACCGTCATTATCCATTACCTCCCGAATTGGAACGATAACTAAGAGCTAGCTAAGCCCGCGGCCGCAGCGCTGTCAACCCCTGTCGGAATCCGTTGACAGGCTCAGTGCGACAATGAGCACGCTTACCCACGTTCAACGCCTTCCGCAGGCATGGCACCGAATATTCGCCCGGCCCGGGCTGGGCCGTGGGTAGCATCAAGAGGGTTTCCCGTATGGAAGTTCCACCAGTCACCCAGTTCAACGCCAAGGTGAGAGAGACGCTTGTGTCCCAGATCCGTGTCCAGATGCTCGACCGCCAGGCTCAGCGAATGGAGCGTGAGGTGACGTCGGGCACTACTGCTGCGGAACTGCTCGCCGCTGACCCTGATGTTGTCGTGGCGCGGGTGAACGGCGAGCTGCGTGACCTGGCGTGGGTCCTGAGCGACGGGGACATCGTCCAGCCCGTTGCGATCGATTCTGATGAGGGCCGGGCCGTCGTGCGTCACTCGACTGCGCACGTCATGGCCCAGGCGGTCCAGCAACTCTTCCCCGAGGCCAAGCTGGGTATAGGGCCGCCGATTGAGAACGGCTTCTACTACGACTTCGATGTGGCACAGCCGTTCACTCCCGATGATCTCAAGGCGATCGAGGCGCGGATGCGCGAGATCGTGAAGCGAGGCCAGCTGTTCGCCCGCCGTGAGGTTAGCGATGAGCAGGCCAGGGCGGAACTAGCCGCAGAGCCGTACAAGCTGGAGCTGATCGGCATCAAAAGCGAGGCAGCTGCCGACGCGGAGGCTTCAACTGAGGTCAGCACTGGTGTGCTGACCATTTACGACAACCTGGACGCGAAGTCGGGCGAGCTGTGCTGGAAGGATCTGTGCCGCGGTCCGCACGTGCCGACCACCAGGCATATCCCGGCGTTCAAGCTCACGCGTAATGCCGGGGCATACTGGCGCGGCAGCGAGAAGAACCCCCAGCTCCAGCGGATCTATGGCACGGCTTGGGAATCGCGCGCGGCGCAGGATGCCTACTTGAAGCTGCTGGAGGAAGCCGAGCGCCGCGACCACCGCCGTCTTGGCGCCGAGCTTGACTTGTTCTCCTTCCCTGCCGAGATCGGGTCGGGGCTCGCGGTGTTTCACCCCAAGGGCGGGATCGTCCGCAAGATGATGGAGGATTACTCGCGCCACAGGCACGCCGAAGCCGGATACGAATTCGTCTATACCCCGCATATCACCAAGTCGGAGCTGTTCGAGACTTCCGGGCATCTGGGGTGGTTCAAAGACGATATGTTCCCGCCGATGGAGGTGGACGGCGCGGACTACTACCTCAAGCCGATGAACTGCCCGATGCACGCCTTGATCTACCGGTCGCGCGGCCGATCCTACCGGGAACTGCCCCTGCGGCTGTTCGAATTCGGCACCGTGTACCGCAACGAGCGATCCGGGGTGATCCACGGACTGACCCGGGTTCGCGGCCTAACGCAGGACGACTCGCACATCTTCTGCGCCCGCGATCAGATGGGCGCTGAGCTGCGGAATTTGCTCACCTTTGTCTTGGACCTGCTGCGGGACTACGGGCTGACCGACTTTTACCTTGAGTTGTCCACTCGGGACGACTCCGACAAGTTCGTCGGCGGCCTTGAAGACTGGGTGGAAGCAACAGCCGCCCTTCGTGAGGCTGCGGAGGATTCCGGGCTGGACCTAGTGGACGACCCTGGCGGCGCGGCTTTCTACGGACCAAAGATCTCGGTCCAGGCCCGGGATGCCATCGGCCGCACCTGGCAGCTGTCCACCATCCAGCTCGATTTCCAGGAACCGCAGCGATTCGGCCTGGAATACACCGCTGCCGACGGCTCTCGGCAGGTTCCGGTGATGATTCACCGGGCGCTGTTCGGCGCGATCGAACGGTTCATGGGCGTGCTTCTGGAGCACTACGCCGGCGCGCTGCCGCCCTGGCTGGCGCCCGTGCAGGTTGAGGGCATCCCCATCGGTGACGCCCATGTGTCGTACCTGGAGACGGTCGCGGAGAGGCTGCGGGCCGAAGGCATTCGCGTCGAAGTCGATGGAAGCGGCGACCGGATGCAGAAGAAGATCCGCAACGCACAGCGGCAGAAGATTCCTTTCATGTTGCTTGCAGGTGACGATGACGTCGCCTGTGATGCGGTTTCTTTCCGGTACCGCAACGGCGCGCAGAAGAACGGAGTGCCGATCGCCGAGGCAATCAGCGAGATCGTAGCCGCCGTCGAAAACCACAGTCAGGTCTGACGAGGATCGCCACCAGCGCAGGGTGCACGCAGGCGTCGGCCGCACCTGCGCCCAGGCCAGCTGGGGCGAGAGCCCGCGCGGGCGTGACGGCGGCCACTCGCACCCGCACCGTGCCCTCCGTCCAGTCCATCGGGCATCTCACTCATCACTCAGTTTGTAATCTGTGCCAGGTCTAGCTCCCTGGTAACGGTCGGAAGCGCATACGCCCGGCTTCTCTGCGGAGCCGTCAGCCCAGCGACCGACCTGCCGGACGTCCTGCTTCTGACCACGAGCATCGTCGAGAACTACGTCGAGGATGCTACGCGGTGGTTGTCCGCTCTCGATTTGCCGCTCGATGTCGCCGAGATCAGCCAGTTGTCGCCAGGCGAGCAAGGGAGCAGGCTCGGCGAGAGGGTATGTGAGCTGCTCGGCGGGGATGACACCAACTGGGTCGACGTCGAATCTGTGGTGAGCCGCCTGGATATCGCTGTCTCGGAGATCGAGCTCTCGGATGTTGACATACGCGCGCTGTCGGTCTTCGGTCCGACACAGCGACCTCATATTTTCCGTAACGTAAGGACGCGGTGGGGCCCGGGTTCAGCGGTGAAGCGCTTCACTCTGGCTCACGAACTGTGCCACCTGCTCCTCGATCGCGAGCATGGCGACGAGCTCGCGATAGCGACCGGACCATGGGCACCGCTTGCCATCGAGCAGCGCGCCAACGCGTTCGCCGCCGCGTTCCTGATGCTCACGTGGCTGCTTCGCGACGCCCTCACTCGCGGGACTGCACGTGCCGACGACCCAGACACGATCAGGTCCGTTAGCGTGCAGTTGCGCGTCAGTGCCTCATCGCTCATCGACCGGCTCTACAACCTTGGCGAGATCACTTTCGAAGATCGCATCCAGCTGCGTTAGCGTGGCCATGGCCGTGGCGGCCGCGAAAAACCGGTAGCGGCCCTTGATGGCGTCCGTCATGATCGCGGGGGCACCCGGGGGTGAGGGATGACCGGAGTCGTTGCGGCTGGCGCGGCTGACCTGGAGGGGAAACTGGCCGCCCACGTGACGGAGAACCGCGTGCCCAGCGGCGCGGCCGGGCCCCCGGGATGAGATGGCTGGCTGAGTGCTCTGTGGCGTAGTGAAGCCGGTATCCCGCTGGCGGATCACCGGACGCCGCCGCAATGGGTGGACGACCTGGCGGTGCGTTTCGCGGCACTCGGCATCGACCCCGGCGTACCACCAGACGGCGGGTCATCGTGATGATCGCCACCGAGTCAGGGTCAGCTCGGCCGGCGGCGCTAGCTCCAGACAGCGGCCGGGTAGCCAGGCACGTAAAAGTAGCCCGCGGCGCTCTTGTTGGCGTTCGGGTCGGCCGACAGCTGAGAGTAGTCAAGACCGAACTGGTACTCCTGACTGGTCATCACCCGGTGGCCGGCGGGATTGGGCGGCTGGATGACGCCGTAGTCGATGAACGACTTGTCCTGGAAGTAAAACTGCCTGGGGTTGACCACGAACCCGTCGGCTCCGCCGATGATCACCCAGGCCACGATGGCACCGCCGGTACTGTCGCCTTGGGTGTTGATCTCAGCGATGCGGGATCCTTCCGCGGTGGTGTACCAGGACAGCTGGTCCGGGTTGAGGCTGTCGGTACCGGTGAGCCTGGCCTCCGGCGGGGTGATCCCCTTCAGCCCGTCGAGGCGGGCACTGCTCTCGTCGAACAGGCAGGTGGCGATGTCGATCCCGTCGACGGTGCCGGCACCGTGGTAGGCCGCGGCGCACACCGGCTGGCGGGCGGCGAGCCAGGCGCTGTCCTGAGCCAGGACGGCCGCCTTCCCCGCCGCCGTCGCGCTGGTATAACGGGCGAGCTGCACAGCGTCGATGGCCGCATCGGCGTTCTCGGTCTTGGCGTCGTAGCATCGCTCGGTGCCCAGCGTCGCCGACGCGGCGTAGCAGCTGGCCGGGGCGGACCCGGTGCGGGCCGGGTGACCGGGGTCGAACGGCTCGACGATGGGCACGAATGCGCTGGCCGCCGACGCCGTGGCCGGGGCACTGCCTGAGGCCTGGCTCACTGCGGACGCCAAAGCCGAGCTGGCCGGACGGGCCGCCGGGCTGCTGTTCGATCCGGAGCTCGTGCAGGCGGCCAGCAGGCCGGCCGCTGCGATGAGCACCGCGGTACGCGCCAGCTTCCCCGGATCCATCCGCCCCATGCCGTTCGCGCCTTCCCCGTGTCCGCATCTTGTCCGCAGTGATGCTAGCGGCGCCGGAGGTCACCGGGGGCTGAGCGACACGATGTCGATATCGGAATGCGGCCTGGTGCCTGGGTTCGGCATACTCCCCCCATGACGGTGCGCGTGGACGACTCGCTGGACGGAATCGACTGGGACCAGGCCAAGGCCGACCTGGCCGCCGATGACTTCGACAACGGCCGGTCCGCCCGCGCGCTGCAGGCCTCGTTCGCCGCCTCGCAGCACGTCGCGATCGCCAGGGACGGCGACCGGGTGGTCGGGATGGCCCGGTTGCTCTCCGACGGGGTCTGCAACGCCTACCTGCTCGACGTCTGGACCCTGTCGTCCTACCGCAGGCAGGGCATCGGCGCGGCCATGGTCAGGCAGCTGATGAGCCGCGTCCCTGGCCAGCACGTCGGCCTGCAGACCGACGAGGCCGGATCCTTCTACGCCAGCCTCGGCTACGCCCATCAGCCGGTCTTCATGTCAGCCGTGGTCGGGTCGTGGCTCGGCAACAAGGCCAACCGCGCCTTACCTGGCCGATCGCCGTGCTGGCAAGATAGCGGCATGGAACGCGTGGTGGGAATCGGCGGGTACTTCATGAGGGCCGCCGACCCGGCGGCCCTGGGCGCGTGGTACCGCGATTGCCTGGGGCTGGACGCCGATGAGAACGGCCTGTGGCGCCAGGAAAGCGGGCCGACGGTGTTCGCAACGTTCGAGTCAGGGACCGACTACTTCGGGTCCCGCCGCCAGCAGGCCATGCTCAACTTCCGGGTCCGCGACCTGGACGCCATGCTCGCCCAGCTGCGCGCCAAGGGAGCGGACGTGGCCGAAGAGCCGCAGGACATGGAGGGTGTCGGCCGATTCGGCTGGGTCACCGATCCCGAGGGCAATCGGGTCGAGCTGTGGCAGCCCGCCTGACCGCGTCCGCAGGCAGGCGGTGACGTGCTGGTGGCCCGCCTAGGATGACGAGCACGGTCACGGGGCGGAGGAGGACATGACGGAGGCAGCTGATGAGCGGCGTCAGCAAATGCTGCGCGCCGCGCTTGAGGTCATCGTCGAGCGGGGTTACGCCGACACCAGGATCACCGACGTGGCCGAACGCACCGGCACGAGCCCGGCGCTTGTCATCTACTACTTCAAGACCCGTGACCAGCTCCTCACCGAGACGATCAGGTACTCCGAGGACTGCTGGTACGCCGAGGGCCAGCGGCGGATGGAGGAAATCCCGACCGCGGCCGGGCGGCTGGCCGAGCTCGTCGCGATGACCTGCCTGCCCGGCACCGATCCGGAGCCGCGCAGCTGGTGGCTGCTCTGGCTGGACCTGTGGGCACTGTCGCCGCGGAACCCTGGGGTGGCCGCGGTGCGGCAGAAGTCCGACGAGCGGTGGCGGGAGACCATCCGTTCCATCGTGCTGGCCGGCCAGGAAGCCGGGGAGTTCGCGTCCGTGGCCGCGGACGACTTCGCGATCACGCTGTCGGCCATGCTCGACGGGCTGGCGGTGCAGATCGCGCTGGAGGACCCGCAGGTTCCGCCGCAGCGCACGTACGAGCTGGCGATGCGATTCGCGGCGGGACAGCTCGGGTTCGACGCCAACGCCGCACCGGCGGCCTAGCGCGCAGGCGCGGCAGGTAGATCCCGGTCAGATCCCCAGCTGCCCGGCGGCGAGCGCGGTTCCCTCGACCCGGGCCGCGATCTTGGCGAAGGCGATGTCGCGCGAGGTGGAGGTGTCGTCGGCGAACGGCGCGAAGCCGCAGTCGTCGCAGGTTCCCAGCTGATCGGCGGGAAGGTGACGGGCCGCGAACAGGATCCGGTCACGCACCTGCTCAGGTGTCTCCACGGCCGGGTCGATCGGATCGGTGACGCCGAGGAAGATCCGGACCCCGGGAGGGAGCTGACCGGCGATGATCGACAGCACCCGGCCGGGGTCGGGCTCGCTGGCGAGCTGGAGGTAGAAGTTGCCGGCCGCCAGCCCGAACAGCCGGGGAAGCAGCTCGGCGTAGTCGACGTCGAAGCTGTGGGTGGAGTCCTGGTCACCGCCCGGGCAGGTGTGGACGCCGATCCGGGTGCGTTCGGCGTCGGTGAAGCGCTCGAGGACCCGGTTGTTCAGCGCGATGAACTGGTCAAGGAGCTGCCCGCTCGGGTCGAGCTTGAGCGAGAGCCGTCCCTCGGTGAAGTCGAGCTGCACGACGTGCGCGCCCGCCTCCAGGCAGCCGCGGATGTCGGCCTCGGCCTGCTCGGCCAGGTCTTCGAGGAAGGCTTCCTGCGGGTAGGAGCCGAGGCCGTCGGGCGGGTAGAGCAGGCTCAGCGCCGACGGCGCGATCACGGCCTGCTTCACGGGTACCTTCGCGTAGCGCTGTGCGGCCCGCAGATACCGCTCGGCCCGGACCTGGTACCGGAACGGCCCTGCCGTCAGCACTGGCAGCTGCCGCTGGTGACCGTCGGCGAAGGGGATCACCGCGCCATCAGGGGCCAGATCGGTCGCACCGGCGACCGGGTAGGTAGCGAAGCTAGGCTTGGACTGCTCGCCGTCGCTGACCACCGGGGAGCCGAGGGCTTCCAGCCGCTCGATCGTCTCGTGTACCGCCCGCTCGTAGAGCTGGCCGAGGTCATCGCCGGTCATGCGGCCTTCGGCGTGGCCGGCCATCGCGGCCAGCAGCCAGTCCGGCCGGGGGATGCTGCCGATCGGTTCCGTCGGAATCGCCATGAGGTCAAGCATAAAGGGCCAAAAGCCGCCCGATCCAGCAGTGGTGGGACCCTGGGGACATGCGCGCACTGGTGATCGACGGCCCCGGCTCGGCCCGGGTGCGGGAGGTGGGCATCCCCGTTCCCGGTCCCGGGCAGGTGATCGTGGACGTCCGCCGGGCCGGGATCTGCGGGACCGACGTGGAGTTGTTCACCGGCCAGCTGGCCTACTTCGCCCAGGGTAAGACAAGCTTTCCCGTGCGCCCGGGGCACGAGTGGTGCGGGGTGGTGTCCGCGCTCGGCCCGGAGGTTGATCCTGGCTGGCTCGGCCTCCGGGTGACCGGGGACACCATGCTGGGGTGCGGGCGCTGCGCGCGTTGCCTGGCCGGGCGCGGGCACGTCTGCGCCGCGCGATCCGAGGTCGGGATCATCGGCTGGGCCGGCGCGCTGGCCGAGAAGCTGCTGGTGCCGGTGTCGAGCCTGCACCGGCTGCCCGACGCCCTGGACGACAGGGCCGGGGCCCTGGTCGAACCAGGTGGCAACGCCTGGCGGGCCGCGGCGGCGGCCTGCGCCGGCCCCGGGAAGCGGATCCTGGTGTGCGGACCGGGCACGATCGGGCTGCTGACGGTGGCCTTCGCCGTGGCCGCGGGGGCCGAGGTACACGTGCTTGCCGTCGACCGCGGCCGCCGCGAGCTGGCCTCCTCGTTCGGGGCCGCAGCCTACTGGACAATCAGTGAGCCGCCCGAGCCGCCCGAGCCGGCCTACGACGCGGTCATCGACTGCACCGACGATGACCAGATGCCCGCGGCGGCGCTGGCGCTGGCCGAGCCGGCGGGCCGGCTTGTCTGCATCGGCATCTCGGGCGTGCCCAGCCTGATCGACAGCCGGAACCTGGTCCTCGGGGACCTGACCGCGATCGGCATCCTCGGGGCCTCGGCCGGGCTGGCGCCCGCGATCGAGCACTACGCCGACGGCCGGGTGGACCCCTCGGCTCTGGTCGAGGTGACCATCGGCCTGGAACGCGCGGCCCAGGCGCTGGCCGGGCAGGTCAGCCCGGGGGCCGGCACCAAGGTTCACATCGACCCGGGCGGGCCCGCCGGGCGGTGACCAGGCGCGGCCGCCGTCCGGGCCGGGACGCTTAGGTCGTCAGCGCGGCGAAGAGAAGGGCGCCCGGCGGCGACTGGCCGTGCCCCAACTGCCCGGCCCCGTGAATTCCGCCCGCACCATCCTGCACACCCGGGCCGGCATGCTCCCGCTCGCGAACCACCACGATGGTCCAACGTAGTGGCTCCGGCAACACCTATGGTCCATCGTCGTGGTCAAACCCGAGGCTGGCGGCGGGCTGGAAGCGGGGCGAACGTGACCTGCCACGGCGCTAGGTCGCCAGCGCGGTCACGATGCCCGCGACCTGGTCCGGGGCCAGCTCACACGTGGTGTCCCCGACGGCAAGCTCCAGCCGCACCACGTCCGGGTCGGCGGTGGCCCCCGCCCGCGGGAAGGTCCAGATACCCTGCTCACGGGCCAGCCCGGTGGCCGCCGCGACGAACGCTTCCGGCGTGGTCCGCAGCAGCAGGTGCATCATCGGCGCCTGCGGCGGGTCCGGCACCACCCGCACCCCGGGCACCCCCGCCAGCGCGGCCGCGATGGCCCTGGCGTGCCGCAGGTACCCCGGCATCAGCGGCAGCCGCCGCCGCAGGCTGCTCAGCGCCGAGGCCGCGCCCGGCCACAGGCCGAACAGGGTCCCGCCCATTCTCTGCCGCCACTCCCGCGCCTCCGCGATCACGTCCTGCGGGCCGGCCAGGCAGCAGCCGGGCAGCGCGCCGAGACCTTTGTAGAACGACACGTACACGGTGTCGAACAGCGCCGCGATCTCGGCGTGCGGCCGCTCGTACCCGGCCGCGGACTCCCACAGCCTGGCCCCGTCCAGGTGCACCGCCGCGTCACGGTCCCTGGCCCAGCCGGCCTGAGCCTCCAGGTCATGGAAGGCCGGCTGCTGGCCGCCCAGGTCGCGTTGCGGCAACTCGATGACCAGCGCGGCCGGCGCCTCGCCGACCACCGTCAGGTCCGCCAGGGTCAGCAGCCTGGCGGCGTCTCCGGCCGGCCGGCCGGTCAGGCCGTGCAGCCGCTGCAGCGCCTGACCCTCGTGCCGGTCCAGGTGGCACATGGGGTGGTACACCACGGTCCGGCGTTGCCGCCGGTCCGCGTGCACCCGCAGCACCGACTGCTGCGCCATGATCCCGCTGGGCAGGTACAGCGCAGCGGGCTTGCCGAGCAGGCCGGCGATCTCGGTTTCCAGCTCAGCCACCACGCCGCCCTCGCCGTACCGGTCGGGTACCGTGTCCGCCGGGATGCCGGCCAGCAGCCGGGCCGGCACCAGCGGCCCGTGCCCGGCCAGGAACCGGGTGCACGTCTCACGCAGGTCCAGGGACACCTCGGCGTCGGAAGACGAACCGATGAAGCGCATTCCTCATTATCAGGGGCCGCAAGGACCGAACCGCAAGGTCAGGCGGGAAGGCTGGCGGCTGGCCTGAGTCCTTACCTGCACGCTGATGCAGCGCGGGCCGGCCACGACGACGCCGACGTAAAACTCGGTGAAGCCGCCTCCGTAGATCGAAGAGCCCGCGGGACAACCCGCGAAGGTGGCGCTGGGATGGCCCTCGCGCAGCGTGTACTGGCCGTTGTCGCTGAGGTCAGGGAGGAACCTGAGGTAGGGCTCCCCGGCCGCGGTGGGCGTGACCGACACGGTGCTCTGGCCCTGGAGCATCACGATGAGCGGCACGGCCTTGAGCGTGCCATCGGGGTTGCTGAAGCTGAAGCCAGGGGCAAGGCCCGCGTTGATGATCCACAGCGGCCCGGCGTGCGCGGCGCCCTGGCGCCAGTTCGCCGCCAGGGCGCCGTAGGTCTGGGCGGCGCAGCCGTAATACTGCGCGGGCGGCGCCGCCGCCCGGGCGGGCGAGGCGGGCTTGGGCGTGCCGCCGGCCAGCAGGGCGGATCGGGCGGGCGGAGTCACCACGGCGACCGCGACCGCGACGGCGGCCCAGGCGGCACCCAGCCGGATGACGTGCCGCCGGTGCCGGCGGCGGACCCGGGCCATCAGGTCTCCCGGCGGATACTCATCGGCGACCGAGGACGCCATCGCCGCCCGCAGCCGGTCCTCGAAGTCGGTCATGTCACTGAGCCCTCCCGATCGGGCACGCCGCTTTCCGGCTCGGCCACGGCCCGCAGCCGGGCCAGGCCACGGGAGAGCTGGCTCTTGACCGTTCCCACGCTGCAGCCGAGCTCGTCGGCGATCTCCGCCGCCGACAGGTCGCTGAAATAGCGCAGCACAAGCACGGCACGCTGCCTGGCCGGCAATCCCGCGAGCGCCCGCAGGACGTAATCACGGTCGACGACAGCGGCCGCGTGGTCATCGGCCGCCAGCGGGCCGTCACCCGGTGGCAGCGGCCGCTCCGGCCGCCGGGCCGCCCGCCGCCAGCGGTCCGTGGAGGCGTTGGCCAAGATGCGCCGGACGTACCGTTCCGGGTCCTCGGAGCGGCAGATCCGGGCCCAGCGCCGGTAGGCGCGTTCGAGCGCGAGCTGGAGCAGATCCTCCGCCGCCGCCCGGTCCTGACCGGTCAACAGCAACGCGGTCCTGAACAGGCGGGGCGAGGAACCCTGCACGAACTCCTCGAACGACACGCTCGCCTCCCGCGTCCGGCACGCCCTACTCCCCTAACGCCGGCCGGGCCCTGAAGGTTGACTGCCGTTACGGCAGCCGGATGCCGTGCACGAACCCGTCCTGGTCGCCCGCGACCAGCGTGCCGCCCACGACCACCGGAGGCGAGAAGGAATAGGCCAGCGTGTGCTGCACAGAGCCCAGCCGCCGCCCGTCGGTGAGCCGGACGCCGATCAGCCGGCCGCGGGCGGAAAGCACCCAGGCGCTGTCGCCATCGACGGTGACGCCCGCGTTCAGCACCCGGACCCTGAGCGCGGCGCGCCACAGGGCGCGGCCGTCGGCCAGGCTGACCCGGCAGACGGTGCCCTGCTCGTCGGTCAGCAACGCGGTGTCATCGCCGAGGACGACTGCCGACGGGTACATGGTGCTGCCGGGAAACTTCCAGCGCACCGCGCCGGTCGCTGTTTCCAGGGCCAGCGAGCCGGATACCGTGGCCACGATCACCACCCCGCCGCCGAGCACGGCGGCGCTGTCCCAGCCGCTGTACAGGGCGACCCGGTGCGCGTCACCCGAGACCATCGGGCAGGACCAGGCCTGCCGTCCGGTGAGCACGTCGTGCGCCCGCGCGTAGCCGTCCGCGGCGCTGGTGTAGACGCGCTGGTCATCGCACCCGGCCCGGCCGGCGGAGAAGCCGCGGCCAGTCACCGACCAGGCCAGCTCGCCGGTGCCCGCGTCGACGACGACCAGCTGCCGGCCGGCCGAGAACACCACGTATTCCGCCGCGCCCGCCCGCGCCACCGCGGGCGCGCTGAGCACAGGCGCGCCCGCGTCGAACCGCCAGATGGTCCGGCCGGTGGCCGCTTCCAGGGCGTACAGGTACCGGTCGGCGGACGGCACGAACAACGTGCGGCCCGCGGCGTCCACGCCGGGCTGGCGGTAGACCGGACCGAGCCGGACCCGCCACTGCCATGGGGTACGGCGGTCTCCCAGGCCGGGCGAGACCCGGACGGCGGCCACCTCCCCGGCGGTCGAGGCGGCCACGATCATCGGCCCGGTGGCCGGCCCGGCCACGGCGAGCCCGGCCTGGACCGCGCCGGCCAGCCGCAACCGCCAGGCCTGCACCGGGTCGGCGGCCCCTCCGGGCACGCTGAACGGGATGTGCTTCTCCTGCCAGCTGCCGTCCGGGGCCGCCAACCGCAATTGCAGGCGATGTTCCCCCGGCACCAGCCGGGGCACCGGCACCGCCCCGGACCAGCGCCCGGCGCCCGGACCGCTGAGTCCCGCGTCCAGATCGTGCCAGTCGCCGCCCGCCAGCACCCGCGGATAGGTCGAGGCCGACACGCGGCTCACCTCGGCGGCCGGGGAGGCCAGGACCGTAACCGGCAGCCGGCCGCCGGCCGCGGCGCCGACGATGACCCGGTGCCGGGCCCGCGGCCGGCACCGGGACAGCGGGACGGTGGCCACCGGCGACCGGGCCTGCGTCCCGTCCGCGGCCACCGTGACGCGGGACACCTCAAGCACCGGCGCCCCGTCCGGGCCCGGCGCCTTTTCCGCCCAGTAGAAGACCGGGCTGCCCAGCACGGGCGCCAGCGTCACCTGGGTCAGCTCGTTGAACCGGGTGACCTCCTCGCGGTGGATGTGCCCGGCGAAGATGCCGCGGACGTCGTAACCGGCCACCAGGTCGAGCAGGGCGGCCTGGTCATCGATCTCATAGTGGCCGACCCCGACGGGGAAGTGCTGGAACAGCAGCACCGGGGTACCTTCGGCCAGCCCGCGCAGGACCCGTTCGAGCCAGCGCAGGCCGCCCGCGCCGTAATGACCAGGCTCCTGCAGCGCCTGGGTCGGGTCAAGCCCGACGAAATGCACGCCGCCCGCGGTGAAGGAGGACGGCGCCGGGCCGAAACGCGTCTGGTAGCGCCCCTTGGCGGTGGCGTCCCACCGCACGTCATGATTGCCCGGCATGTGCCGGATCCGGCCGTCGAGCGCGGCCGGCAGCGTCAGGCGGTACAGGCCGTATTCACGCGGCAAGCCGGTGTCGGTGATGTCGCCGCAGTGCAGCACCAGGTCAGGCGCGAGCCCGGCGATGGCGCCGTACACCTGGGTCAGCCGCTCCGCCAGCTCGGCCCTCGCGGTGCTGACGTGCGTGTCGCTGACCATGGCGAAACGCAACGGCTCAGCGGGGCTTGGCCTCACCGCAGGCCTGGCGCGAGCAGGGCGCGGAGCTTGAGCATGGCAAGGTGATGATAACCGGCGGCCGGATAGCCCGGGTCAGGTCTCGTCGTGCTCCTGCAGGAACACGCGGAACTCATCGATCGCCTCGTCGGTGTCCTGACCCAGATCCGGGACGATCGCCATGTCGGTACCGGTCCAGTAGGCGCCGGCGTACTCGCCGTCCTCGGCCCGCATGAGGAGATGGTGATGCGCGATCTTGATGTGATCCCGCACCTCGTCCCACGAGACGCCGGGCGGCACCACGCCGATCGCGGGCGAATCGCTGTCGTCGATGTCCAGATCCTCGAGCACCTGATCTCCCTTCCTGGGTTTAGCCTATTCGCGGGCACGCAGGCCGGGCCGTTCGGGATAAAAATGAGAAAAGGCCGGGCGCGGGATCTCGCGCAGGCGGGCGCGTACCCGGCGGGCAGGCCGGCGATATGCTGGTCTCTTGGGGCGCATCGTCGACGCTGGGCAGACGTGAGGCGGACGTGAGCGAATCGGCGGCGGAGGCGGCATCGCAGGATGCGGTCGCGGCGGACGGGGGAGCGTTTTCCGGGCGGACCGCCTGGGCGCGGCGGATGGAGACGCCGCTGCGGACCTTCCTGCGGACCGAGACCGGGAGTGCCTCGGTGCTGGCGGGTGCCACCGTGGCCGCCCTGATCTGGGCGAACATCAGCGTCTCGAACTACGACAAGGTGTGGGCCACCCGGCTGTCCTTGCTGGTCGGCTCCTCGGGCGTGACCCTCGACCTCCGGGGATTCGTGAACTCCGGGCTGATGGCCCTGTTCTTCCTGGTGGTCGGGCTCGAGGCGCGGCGCGAGTTCGACATGGGCGAGCTTCGGGTGCGGAGCCGGCTGACGCTGCCGCTGCTGGCCGGGCTGGGCGGCATGGTCGTGCCCATCGGCATCTACCTGATCTTCAACGCCGGCCGGCCGTCCGAACACGGCTGGGGCATGGCGATGTCCACGGACACCGCCTTCGCGCTCGGCGCGCTGGCCCTGGTCGGCCGGAGACTGCCGGACCGCGTCCGCACCTACCTGCTCACCTTCTCCGTCGTCGATGACCTGGCCGGGCTTGCGGTCATCGCGGTCGCGTACAGCGGCCGGATCCGGCTGGCGCCGCTGCTGGCCGGGCTGGGGCTCCTCGTCGTCGTGCTGGTCATCCGGGCCCGCGGCGTCCGGTACGGGCCCGCGTACCTGGTGATCGGAATCGCCGCCTGGGTGGCGTTCTACAAGTCTGGCGTCGACCCGATCGTGGTGGGGCTGATCCTCGGGCTGCTGACCTACGCCTACTCGGCGACCCGGGCGTCGCTGGAGCAGGCGTCGGAGGCGTTCCGGCTATTCCGCGAGCAACCCACCGCCGAGCTTGCGGCCTCCGCGCAGGAGGTGGTGCGGACCGCGATCTCACCGAACGACCGGATCGCGCAGCTGTTCCACCCGTGGACCAGCTACCTCATCGTGCCGCTGTTCGCGCTGGCCAACGCGGGAATCGTGCTGAACGGCGGGTTCCTGGCCCGCGCCTACACCTCGCCGGTCACGCTCGGCATCATGATCGGCTACCTGGTGGGCAAGCCGGTGGGCACGGCCGGCTGCGCGTGGCTGGTCGCCCGGTTCAGCCACGGGCGGCTGACTCCGCCGGTGGGCTGGGGCGCGGTGGCGGGGGCGGGCGCGGTCGCCGGGATCGGCTTCACCGTGTCCCTGCTGATCGCCTCGCTGGCCCTGAGCGGCACCGAGCTGGCCGAGGCCAAGCTCGGCATCCTCTCCGTGGCCGTCGCCGCGACCGGCCTGACCTGGATCATCTTCCGGCTGGTGAACCGGCTGCCGGTCCGGGCCCGGCTGCGCGCGCTGCTGGGCGTGGCCGAGGCCGTCACCGACCTGATGGTGCCGGTAGATCCTGGCCGTGATCACATCCGCGGCCCGGAGAAATCCGCGGTCACCGTGGTCGAGTACGGGGATTTCGAATGCCCCTACTGCGGCCAGGCCGAGCCGGCCGTCCGGGAACTGCTGCGTGATTTCGGCGACGTCCGGTACGTCTGGCGGCACCTGCCGCTGCCCGACGTCCACCCGGAAGCGCAGCTCGCGGCCGAGGCGGCCGAGGCGGCCGGGCGGCAGGGCAAGTTCTGGGAGATGCACGACCGGCTCTTCGACCACCAGGACGCCCTGCGCCCGCGCGACCTGATCGGGCACGCGGCCGCACTCGGCCTTGACACCGGCCGGTTCGCCGCCGACCTGCGCAAGCACGCGGGCGCCGCGCACGTCAGCGAGGACGTGGAGTCCGCCGACCTGTCCAATGTGTCGGGCACCCCCTCGTTCTTCGTCAATGGCATGCGGCATTACGGTGCCTACGACATTCAAAGCCTGTCCAAAGCGGTTAAATTGGCCATGGCCCGGACAAAAATAAGCGCCTGATCATCGGCGGCAAGCCAGGTTCCTCCCCCCGCACGGGAGCGCGGGGCACCATGAGAGGCTTGCGCTAACGACAAGCAGGAGGTACCGCGTGAACGCGCAGCCAACCGCCGCAGCGGCCGGGACCATCGACATCGGTGGCGACCTGACCGTCAACCGCCTGGGGTTCGGCGCGATGAGGATCACCGGGCCTGGCGTCTGGGGCGAACCGGCCAGCCGGGATCAGGCCATCGCGACGCTCAGGCGGATCGTGGAACTTGGCGTCAACTTCATCGACACCGCCGACTCCTACGGGCCCGAGGTCAGCGAGACCCTCATCGCCGAAGCGCTGTTTCCCTACCCGGACGACCTGGTGATCGCGTCCAAGGGCGGCCTGGTGCGGCCGGGCCCGAACCGCTGGGACGCCGACGGCCATCCGGAGCACCTGAGGAAAGCGTGCGAGGGCAGCCTGCGCAGGCTCAAGCTCGAGCAGATTCCGCTCTACCAATTCCACCGCCCCGACCCGGCGGTCCCGCTCGCCGAGTCGGTCGGCGCCGTGGCCGAGCTCAAGGCCGAGGGCAAGATCAGGCACATCGGCATCTCCAACGTGACAGAAGAACAGCTTCGCGAGGCCCAGCAGATCGTCCCGATCGTCTCGGTGCAGAACAGGTACAACGTCACCGACCGCAAGTCCGAGTCGATGATCGACCTGTGTGAGCAGGAGCAGATGACCTTCCTGCCCTGGGCGCCGGTACAGGAGACGGACAAGAACCCCGCCGTGGCTCAGGCCGCCCAGCGACTCGGCGTCAGCACCCACCAGGTGGTCCTGGCCTGGCTGCTGGCCAGTTCCCCCCAGATCCTCCCCATCCCAGGTACCGGCTCTCCCGGGCACGCGGAAGAGAACATCGCCGCGGCCGGCCTCGAGCTGACCCCGGACGAGGTCGCCGCGATCAGCAAGGGCTGACCCAGGCATATCCGGGCCGGCCGCCGTTCCGCAGGTGACGGCGCTCAGCCCAGGGGGTGACTGAGATGGAGATCACGACGTCCGCGGACGGCACCGCCATCGCCTACGACCGGGCCGGCCACGGGCCGCCGCTTGTCGTCGTGGTCGGCGCGTTCTGCGACCGCCGCACGTTCGTCCCGCCCGCCGGACTGACCAGCCGGTTCACCGTCTGCACCTACGATCGGCGCGGCCGGGGCGATAGCGGCGATACCCCGCCCTACTCCCCTGACCGTGAGATCGAGGATCTCGCCGCCGTCGTCGAGGCGTGCGGCGGGGGCGACGGGTCCGGCGTGTTCGCGTACGGTCATTCCTCGGGGGCCGCGCTGGCGCTGCAAGCCGCCGCGCGGGGCGTGCCGTTCGCTGCGATCGCGGCCTACGAACCGCCCTACCTGATCGCAGGTACCCGGGAACTCGCCGCGGACGCGGTCCCGCGCATCGCGGCCATGGTGTCAGCCGGGCGCCGGTCCGATGCCGTCAGGTTCTGGATGACCGATGTGGTCCAGGCGCCCGCTGCGCTGGTCGCGATGATGGAGCGTCTCCCCACCTGGGACGGCCTCGAGGGGCTGGCCCACACGCTGCCTTACGACCTGGCCGTCGTGGGTGACCAGGGCGTCCCGGCGGGTGAGCTGGCGCAGATCACCGTGCCGGTGCTTATCCTCGGCGGCGGGAGGAGCCCTGGCTGGTTCAAGCAGACCGTCGAGGCCACGGCCGCGGTGATGCCCGGCGCGCGGCTGGTGATGATCGACGGACAGGATCACGGCATCCCGCCCGGGGTGATCGGGCCCGTGCTGACGGAGTTCTTGCTCGGCTCCTGAGTTCCCGAAAGGCGAAGCGTGACACAGACAAGCAGGGACACCGCGATCGTCGGAGGGCGGGTCGTCCCGATCGAGGGTGACCCGGTCGAAGGCGGGACCGTGCTGCTGCGGGACGGCAAGATCGCGGCCGTCGAGGGTCCCGGCTTCGCGGTGCCCGACGGGGCCGACGTGGTGGACGCCGCAGGAAAATGGGTGCTGCCCGGCTTCATCGACGCGCACGCCCACGCCGGGGTGTCAGAAGAAGCAGAGGGCTGGGCCGGCCAGGACACCAACGAGCGCACCCATCCGGTCACCGCGCAGGTCCGCGCGCTGGACGCGATCAACCCGGCCGACCTGGGCTTCCGCGACGCCATCACGGGCGGTGTGCTGGCGGTCAACGTCAACCCGGGCTCGGCCAACCCGATCGGCGGCCAGACCGTGGCCATCAAATGCTGGGGCCGGACCGTGGATGAGATGGTGCTCCGCGAGCCGGCCGGCCTGAAGTCGGCCCTCGGCGAGAACCCCAAGCGGGTCTACGGGGAGCGGAACGAGACCCCGTCAACCCGCCTGGGCACCGCCGCGGTGATCCGGGGGGCGTTCGTCGACGCGGTGAACTACCAGGAGAAACTGGCCGCAGCGGAAAGATCTCATGATTCCGAACGGCCCGCGGTGGAACGCGACCTCAAACTGGAAGCCCTGGGCCGGGTGTTGCGGCGGGAGATTCCCTGGCGGCAGCACTGCCACCGCGCGGACGATATCGCGACCGCGATGCGGATCGCGAAGGAGTTCGGCTACGACCTGGTGATCGATCACGGCACCGAGGCTCACCTGCTGGCCGATCAGATCGCCGCCGCGTCCATCCCGGTGATCATCGGGCCGCTGTTCACCAGCCGGTCCAAGGTGGAGCTGCGCAACCGGTCGCTGGCCAACCCCGGTCGGCTCGCCGCCGCCGGGGTGATGATCGCCATCACCACCGACCACCCCGTGGTCCCGATTCACTTCCTGATCCACCAGGCCACCCTCGCGGTGAAGGAAGGGCTGGACCCGGTGACCGCGCTGCGCGCGGTGACGATCCACCCGGCCCAGATCATCGGCTGCGCCGACCGGATCGGGTCGCTGG
Organism: Streptosporangiaceae bacterium; assembly: GCA_050013055.1. GTDB lineage: Bacteria > Actinomycetota > Actinomycetes > Streptosporangiales > Streptosporangiaceae > Palsa-504. The sequence continues at coordinate 1,291 of JBEKGC010000052.1, read as the reverse complement.
CTCCGGGCAAGGACGCCGACGTGGTGATCTGGTCCGGTGATCCGCTGGACGTGATGAGCCGGGCGGAGCGGGCTTACCTCGACGGACACGAGATCTACCGGTACGACTACGAACGACGCGAGGGCGTGTTCGCCGAGCTGTAACGCTCGCCGTCAGCGGGGGCGGCCGGTGAGGCTGAAACGGCTGCGGGATCGGAGGCTGGCGACGATCTGGGCGGGCGCCCGGTCCGGGGCGCCCGCGTCGTAGGGCGGCTGCGGGTCGTACTCGATCATGAGCTGGATGGCCTGGGCCACCTCATCGCCCGCGATCCGCCCGGCCAGCGCCAGACCCATGTCGAGGCCGGCCGACACCCCCGCCGCGGTCACGTCCCTGACTGGCCCGGGACGTCTGCCGGGACCCGCTCATGGCAGCAATGACGAATACCCCACCTTTTCTGCCACACGGTCTCGTCGTGATGTCAGCCCCACGACAGCTGTGCCGCGCGGCGGCTCACCGCCCCGGCCTGGCCCTAGCCCCGGCCTGAACTCTCAAGCGTCACATCCCGCGCACCCCGATCTCTATGCACTCCTAACCCGCCCACACCCGCCAGCACAAAAAGTCACGGATGATCCGGCTCCCACGGAGACCTTGGTACCCCAGGATTGCCTCAACTTTCCACGAAGGCCCAATCATCCGCGCGAAGCGGCCGGCGCGGGCCGTGCTACGCCCGGCCGGCGCCGGCACGGCACCAACCCTGCATCACCGCCCCCAGCCGCCGCCGCACCACCAGAAGTACCGCGGTCTGCACCTCACAGCAGATCGGTATGCCCGCTAGCGCCCCGAAACACCGCACCCAAGCCGTCACCCGCGCCGCTCCCCCCGCACCCGCACCGGCGAACGATCGCGGCTGGCCGGGCGAGACGGCCTTTGTCCGCGATTTCGGGTGTGGTAACCCCGCAATCGCCGACAAATCGCCCGTTCCGGGCTGAATCCGGGCTGAATCGGGGTCAGGGGCTCGGGGCGGGCGGGGGCAGGGGCGGGAGGCGGGCGGTTAGACCGGTGAGGTCGGCGACGGTGACAGTGAGGGCTGGGTGGCCTTTGCGCCGCAGCGGTGAGGGCACCGGCTCGCGGAAATGGACGCAGACACCGGCGGATGAGTTGGTGCCGAACGTCAGGCCATGATCGACGGCTGACAGCCGCACGCCTGCGGAGGTCCACCAGCGGTAGTCGCGGGTGACATGCGCCTCGCTGATGTTGGCGAGCGGCGTTTCCAGCCGGATAAATCCGAATCTGGCCAGGAAGGTCCCGTCGT
>JBEKGC010000051.1:0-22907 GCA_050013055.1 Streptosporangiaceae bacterium | reverse complement strand
GGAACCGACGCACGGCCCGCCGGAACCGACGCACGCACCGCCGAAGCCGACGCTCGGCCTGCACCACGTCCGGCCCGGGCTGGTGGCGGGCCGCGTCCAGGTGAGTCGGGGCGGTGGTTCCGTCCGGCGAGGACCGACTCGCTGCTTCCGGGCCAGGCCGGGTTCCCGGGACAGGCCGAGGCACCCATCGTCCCGGCGACAACGAAGCCAGACGCCCCGGCCCCGAACCAGGCAGAGCCGGGCGCCCCGGCCCCGAACGTTCCGGCGGCCGCGGATCAATCAGAGCTGGGCGCTCCTTCGGCGGAGGAAGCCGACCGGCCGCAGACGGGCGCAGCGCCGAGAACCGCTGAGCCAACTACAGCGCCGAGAACCGCTGAGCCAACTACCAGGACTAGGGAAGCCAACCCGGCGGGGGAAGCCAACCCGGCGGCGGTTCGCCCGACAAGTCCAGTCTCCGTCACGGGCCAGGCGCCCGCGCCCGTCAGGCCAGACCAGACGCCCCCGCCCCCCAGGCCAGACCAGGCGACCCCGCCCCCCCGGTCGGACCGGGCGGGCGTGCCGTCGGACCGGGCGGGCGCGCCTCCTCGGCCGGCTAGGGCGCCGTCAATACCTCGGCCGGCTAGGGCGCCGTCAATACCTGGGCGGCCGCGGAGGGCGGAACGCCCGATGAGCCGGAGCCCGCGACCAAGAGGCGGATTCGACGGCGCGTCGTGCTGCAGGCGAGCTTGATCGGCGGTGCCGGGGTGGCCGTGCTGCCACTGCTGGCGGTGGTGGGCGGCATGACCCGGAGGGGAGAACAGCAGTCGGCGAGCTTCACCTACTCGGTGAACACGAACTGGCTGTTCGGCGGCCAGTACACCTCGGGCTCTGAGAGCAGCTTCTACGACGACGGCGGCTTCGCGCCCGTCACGCTACCGCATACGGTCACCAGCTTCTCCTGGCAGAACTGGGACCCAAGCAGCTGGCAGCAGGTGTGGATCTACCGGCGCCACTTCAGCGGCCCGCTCCTGCTCGGCGCGCATCCGGCCGGCAGCCGGATCTTCGTCGATTTCGACGGGGTCATGGTCAACGCGTCTATCGTCCTGAACGACCAGGTGGTCAGCACCCACCAGGGCGGGTATCTGCCCTGGTCCGCCGAACTAACCGGCAAGATCACGGCCGGGGACAACCTGCTCGCGGTCATCGTCGATGCGCGCTGCCTGGCGGTACCGCCGGTCGGCGTGGGGGGCGGCCCGGGCAGCATCGACTTCTTCCAGCCCGGCGGGATCTACCGTGACGTCAACCTCCGGGTGGTCCCGCAGGCGTTCCTCTCGGACCTGTTCGCCTTGCCCGCCGACGTGCTCAGCCCGCAGCCACGCGTGGACGTCGAGTGCTCCATTGACTCGGCCGTAACGCCGCACGCCGACGGCACCCTGCTCGTCGAGCTGCTCGACGGGTCCGCGCAGATCGCCTCCCAGTCGGCGACGGTGAAGGTCACCTCCCCTGGGGTCAGCACCGCGAAGCTGAGCCTGACCCACCTGGGGCCGATCGGCTTGTGGTCGCCTGACCGCCCCAAGCTGTACACCGTGCGGGCCACGGTCAGCTTTCCCGGCCTCGGCAGTCACGTCCTGACCAGGCAGATCGGGTTCCGCGATGCTTCCTTCCGGCCAGACGGCTTCTACCTCAACGGCGGGCGGTTCCAGCTCTTCGGCCTGGACCGGCACCAGCTCTACCCGTATGCCGGCATGGCCATGCCGGCCCGGGTCCAGCGCAAGGACGTCGAGATTCTCAAGAACGATTTCAACTGCAACATGGTGCGCTGCTCGCACTACCCGCAATCACCGCATTTCCTCGACGCCTGCGACGAACTCGGGCTGCTTGTCTGGGAGGAAGCACCGGGCTGGCACGACGTGAGCACCAGCCCCGCCTGGCAGGATCTCGTCGTGCAGAACGTGCGCGACATGGTGATCAGGGACCGGAGCCGTCCATCGGTGATCATCTGGGGTACCCGGCTCAACGAGACGCGCGACGTCCCCGGGCTGTGGGCCAGAACCCGGCAGACCGCGGCCGAGCTCGACGGGTCACGGCCGAGTTCGGGCGCGATGGTGTACCACGACGATGTGGCCTGGGACGAAGATGTCTTCGCCTACAACGACTATGGCATCACGGCGAGGACCGGTGACATCGCGCTCAGACCGCCGTTTACCGGCCTGCCCTACCTGATCACCGAGGCCGTCGGCGTGGAGGACGCGAGACCGTCTCACTTCGCCTGGACGGACACGCCGGCTCAGCTCGCCAGGCAGGCCGCCCTGCACGGCCAGGCGCACAGCCAGGCCCGGTCCAACCCTGAGTATTCGGGGCTGCTGGCCTGGGCCGGGTTCGACTACGCCTCGGTACTCAGCCAGGATCCGGACAACATCAAGTGGGCTGGGGTAGCGGACGGTTTCCGGGTGCCCAAGCCCGGCGCGGCCATCTACCAGTCCCAAGGCGACCCCAGCGTCCGCCCGGTCATCATGCCGGTGTTCTTCTGGGAGGCCGGCGGCGCCGTTCCGGCTCCCGCCCCGGCCGCGATGGTCGCCAGCAACTGCGAGCTGCTTGAGGTCTTCATCGACGGCGTGCACCTCACCACGGCGCGGCCCGCCTTCGGCTCGGCGCAGTACAGCGGCCTGGTCCACCCGCCCTTCCTGATCCACCTGCCGGTGCTCAGCCCGGACACCACACCGGAACTCCTCATCCTGGGCTACGTCGGCGGCCAGCAGGTCACCTACCTGCGCATGTCATCGGACCCGGCCAACGACGCCCTCGGCCTGACCGTGGACGATATGACGATCTCAGCGGACGGTTCGGATGCGACCAGGGCCGTCTTCCGTGCCCTCGACGCCTACGGTAACCAGCGCAGGTACGGCAGCGGCCAGGTCACCTTGACCCTGTCGGGTCCGGCGGCGCTGGTCGGCGACAATCCGTTCGCGTTCGGCGAGTACGGCGGGCTTGGCGCGGTGTGGATCCGCTCGCAGGCCGGGCAGCCGGGCGCCATCACGCTGACCGCGAGCCATCCGCTGCTCGGCCAGGCCGAGGTCGAGGTCAGGTCCGAGCCGCCCAGCCAGGGCAATCAGCTGACCTGACCGGGGCAGCCTGACTGGGGCGGCCTGACCGGGGCGGCCTGACCGGGCTGACGTGACGCGTGCGCCGGCCGTATCACCACAGCTCGTTCGGGAGCATCCTTTTCTTCTTTTAAGCTTGCGAGAATGCGGCGTTCGCTTTCGGTATCGGAGTACGGCCCCGGCGAGTTCGCCGCGCAGCTCGATCAGCTGATCTCGGTGTACGCGGCGGCGATGCGGCCCCCCGATGAGTTGCTGCCCGGGCGTAAGTCGATCATGGCCAGGCACGCCGCCAACCCCGGGTTCCGCGCGCTCACCGTCACCGACGACGGTTCGGGCGAGCCGGTCGCCTTCGGCTACGGCTTTCGCGGGATGCACGGCCAGTGGTGGCATGACACGGTCCGGCATGCGCTGTCCGCCAACCGCGGGGTGGTCGTCGCCGCGGCCTGGCTGGACGACTCGTTCGAGGTGGCCGAACTGCACGTCGCCCCGACCCACCAGGGTCGGGGCACCGGTGCCGCCCTGCTGCTCAGGCTCACCTCCGGACAGCCGGAACGTACCGCGCTGCTGTCGACACGGGATGCCGACACGCCGGCCAGGCGGCTCTACCGGGGCACCGGTTTCGTCGACCTGCTGACCGGGTTCCACTTCTTCCCCAGCGGCGAGCCGCCCTACGCGGTGATGGGCGCCGAGCTTCCGTTGCGCGGCCGCTCCCCCGAACCCCGCTCGCCCAGACCGAGCCGCTGATAGATCTCCCGGGTCGCCCGGGACCAGTTGAGGGTGTAGAAGTGCAGCCCGGGCACGCCTTCCGCGAGCAGCCGCTCGCACATGCCCGCCGCGTAGTCCACGCCGATCTCCCTGACCGCGGCCCGGTCCTCCGACACCGCCTGGAGTCGTTCCCACAGCTGCGTCGGCACCCGGCAGCCGCCGAGCTCGAGTGCCCGCTCGATGATCCGCAAGCTGGTGATGGGCATGATGCCGGGGATGATCGGCACGTCGCCGCCCTGGGCCGCGACCCGGTCCCGCATGCGCAGGTAATCCTCCGGGTAGAAGAACATGTTGGTGATCGCGAAGTCCGCCCCTGCCCGGCACTTGGCCAGGAAGAAACGCACGTCCGTCTCCGGATCGGGCGACTGGGGATGCTTTTCCGGGAACGCCGCCACCCCGACGCAGAAGTCACCGGCCGAACGGACCAGCCGGACCAGCTCCGCCGCGTAGCTGAGTCCATCTGGATGGGGGGACCAGTCGGCGTTCGGGTCGCCGGGCGGATCGCCTCGCAACGCGAGCACGTTGCGCACCCCGACCGCCGCGTACGCCCCGACGACCTGCCTGAGCTCGGCCACCGAGTGGTCCACCGCGGTCAGGTGCCCGACCGGAGTCAGCGTGGTCTCCTCGGCGATCCGGCCGGTGACCCTGACCGTCCGGTCCCTGGTCGACCCGCCGGCCCCGTAGGTCACCGAGACGAACGTCGGCCGCAACGGCTCGAGCTGCCGGATCGCCCGCCACAGCTGCTGTTCCTCGGCTTGGGTCTTGGGCGGCATGAACTCGAAGGAGAACGCCTGGCGGCCGGAGGCCAGCAGCTCGCGGATCAGCGGCGAGTGCGGCCCCACGGCACGACTGGCGTCTGTCTGGACGGGCGGGCGCGGGCGCGGCGGACTCGGCGGCATACCATCAAGCCTAGTCGCTGGCGGCCAGCACAGTCGCGGCTAAGACGCCGCGCTGGAGCGCCAGGGCTAGAACGCCAGGGCTGGAATCCCAGCGCCTGGGCTAAAACGCCAGCGCCTGGGCTAAAACGCCAGCGCCTGCGCCCGCCGGTTGACTTCGGTCGCCCGGTGCCTGGCGATCGCCTCGATCGGCGTGCCGGGCAGCGTTTCGTCCGCGGTGAACAGCCAGCGAAGCGCGTCTGGCTCGTCAAATCCGCAGTCGAAGAGCAGGGTCAGAGTACCGCCCAGGCCCTTGACGACCTGATTGCCGTCAAGGAAGGCGGCCGGGACCGCGAGCGTCCCTTCCGGGCGCTTCACGGCGAGGAGTTTGCGATCACGGAGCAGTTGCTTGACTCGCCCGGCGGGAATGCCGAGCTGGTCGGCTACGTCGGGGAGGGTCAGCCATTCGCCGACTTGAGCGTCGGTCGCGGGGTCAATCTGGGCCACGAGTCAAATGTCCCACGTCCAGGGTCTTTCCAAACACTCGGGTTTCCCGGCCGCCGGTGGCCCGTCGTTCCGGACGCCGGGAGCTAGCCGGATACAGCGGCCTTGACCGGGATGGCGGGGTCGGCCAGCCGATCGACGTCCACGGGATCGCCTGAGGTGATGAGGCGACGGCCCTGCAGCAGGTCCCTGGGGCGGTCCACGGTCAGCAGGGCGACCAGCCGGCCTGCCGTCAGCCAGCACGCCGTCCAGTCGGAGCTGGCCGGATCACCGCGCCAGAGAAGGTCCTCGGCATCGCCGTGGTAGCCCGCGTACTGCACCGTGCGACCAAACTGCTCGGACCAGAAATAGGGCACCGGGTCGTAGACCTCGTCGCCGCCGAGGACGTTAGCCGCTACCACCTCGGGTGCGTGCAAGGCCACGTCCCAGTGCTCGAACCGCAGGCGCCGGCCGAAGCGCCGCGACTCGAACGCGGCGCAGTCCCCCACCGCGTAGACGCCGGGCTGGGAGGCGCGCAGGCCGGCGTCGACGGCCACGCCGTTCTGCAGCTGCAGGCCGGAATCTGCCAGCCACCTGGTCGCCGGGCGCACCCCGACCGCGGTGACGATCTCGTCCGCGGCGATCCACTCGCCCCCGGCCAGCGCGAGCCCGTCCGGCTGGACGGACTCCACCGCGACATCGACCCGCAGGTCGACGCCGGCGCCTGCGTACCAGCCGGCGGTCCGCGCCCCCACCGCGGTCCCCACCGCCGAGCCGAGCGGCGCAGGTCCCGCCTCCACCACCGTGACCTGGGCGCCTCGGGCGGCCGCCGCGGTGGCCAGCTCCGCGCCGATCCAGCCGGCGCCGACGATGGCCAGCCGCAGCCCGGGCACGATCAGGTCACGCAGCGTCAGCGCGTCGTCGTAGCTGCGCAGGAACCGCTGCCTGCCTTCCCCGGGCAGCGCCACGGGGAACGCTCCCGTGGCCAGCACCAGGTGCTCGAAGGGGTACTCGGCCCGGTCGGTGACCAGCGTCGTCCCCGCCAGGCGCACCGCCTCCTCGCCGGGATGGAAGTCCACATCCAAAGCGTCGAAGTCGGCGTTGAGCGACGGGTCGAGGTCGCTGTCCGTCAGGACTTTCTTCGACAGCGGCGGGCGGTCGTACGGCGGCCGGGGCTCGGCGCCGATCATGGTGATCCGGCCGGCCAGGCCGCGCTCTCGCAATTGCTCAACCGTGCGCAGCCCGGCCAGGCCCGCGCCGGCCACCACCACGTGCCCGCTTTCCGCCACAGTGCACCAGGCTACGCGGATGGTAACAAGGGACAACACGATTAACCGCGCCAGTTAGGCAAAACGACCGTAAAATCGGTCGCGATGGACGATACCCTGGCCGATCCGCTCACCGGGCGCCTGCTTGACGGGCGTTACGCCGTGACGGCACGCATCGCGCACGGCGGGATGGCCACCGTCTACCTGGCCATGGACACCAGGCTGGACCGCGAGGTGGCCCTCAAGGTCATGCACGCCGAGCTGGCCAGGGACGACGACTTCGTCCGCAGGTTCATCGGCGAGGCTAAGTCGGTCGCGCGGCTGTCGCACCAGAACGTGGTCGGGGTCTTCGACCAAGGTGCCGACGGCCCGTTGCTCTACCTGGCGATGGAGTACGTACCGGGGCGCACGCTGAAGGAACTGCTGCAGGACAAGAGACAGCTGCCTGCCGCGACGGCGCTCGACATCATGACCGGCGTGCTCGGCGGCCTGGCGGCCGCGCACGCGTCCGGCATCGTGCACCGCGACGTCAAGCCGGAGAACGTGCTGCTGACCGCGGACGGCCGGATCAAGGTGGCGGACTTCGGCCTGGCCCGGGCGCTCACCGCGGCGGGCCACACCAGGACCGGCTTGCTCATCGGCACGGTCGCCTACGTGCCGCCCGAACAGGTGACCGGGGCCAGCACGGGCCCGCGCGGGGACGTGTACTCGGCGGGCGTGATGCTCTTCCAGATGCTCACCGGCCGCCTGCCGTTTACCGGCGACACCCCGCTGTCGGTGGCCTACCAGCATGTCAACAACGACGTTCCCGCGCCCTCGACGCTGACCCCCGGCCTGCCCGCCGCCGTTGACCAGCTCGTGCTCACGGCCACCAGCCGGGACCCGGCGCTTCGCCCGGCCGACGCCGGCGAGTTCCTGCGCGCGGTGCGCCGGGTCAGGGAGGGGCTGCGGGAGTCAAGCGGCCTTACCGGCAGGATCGGGATCGGCGTCCAGGGTCTGGACGAGGCACCGTGGCTCGACCTGAACGCCCCGGCGGCCACCAGCGGATGGTGGGCTCAGAGCGGGACCATGCCCGTGTTCACCGGGTCAGGCCCCGCTCCGGCCGGCCCCAATCTGGCTGGCCCCGATCTGGCTGGCCCCGATCTGGCTGGCCCCGATCTGCTCGGCCCCGATCTGGCTGGCACAGGGTCATACGACACCGCACGGTTCGCCGGGGGGCGCGAGGACGTCAGCTCCCACACGCTTGTCGTGCACCGCGAAGACGGCGGCCGGCCCCTGAGCCACCGCGAACCGTTCCTGCAGCGCTGGCTGTTCAGCCCGAGGCTCCTGGTCATCGTGCTTGTCGTCGCGCTGGGCGCGGGGCTCGGCCTGGGCGGCTGGTGGCTGGCCAGCGGACGCTACACGCAGGTGCCCGTGGTGACCGGCGACTCGGTGACGATCGCCACCGCGGCCCTGACCGCGCAGGGCTTCACGGTCAAGAACAGCACCCAGGCGCCAAGCAACACCGTGGCGAAGGGAAAGGTCCTCGGCACCAGCCCGGCGGGCCGGGTGTCCAAGGGCTCGGTCATCGCGCTTGTCGTCTCCAGCGGGCCGTTCACCTCCGTGGTCCCCGCCGTGCAGCATGACCGGCTCGCGCAAGCCGAGGCGGCGCTGCAACGGGTGCACCTGACCGGCGTCACCCAGCAGGTCGGTTCCAGCTTCCCGGTCGGGTCGGTGGTCGGCACGAATCCGGCCGCGGGAACCGCCTGGCCGCAGACCAAGCCGGTCACCATCGAAGTCTCCGCGGGGCCGTCGCTGCCCAGTTTCGTCGGGGACAACATCCAGACGGCCCAGCAGTGGGCCGGCCAGCACGGCGTGACCTTGAATCAGCAGCCGGACAACAACAGCCAGCAGCCGAACGGCACCGTCACCGGGCAGCAGCCCGCCGCGGGCGCGACCGTCCAGCCGGGTGAGACCATCACCGTCACCGTGTCCACCGGCCCGCAGACCGTCAACGTGCCGAGCCCGATCGGGATGTCGGTGGCCGCGGCCACCCAGACGCTGGAGCAGGCGGGGTTCCGGGTCCAGGTGAACAGGTACGGTCCATTCAACAAGGTGTTCGACTTCAGCCCGGTCGGCCAGGCGCCACGCGGCAGCACCATCATCCTCGACGTCGGTTTCTGACCTGCGCGGGCTCTGGCACCGGCGCCGTGAGCATGCGCTATGCTCTCGATCATGCGTCAGCAGTTTTGGTTTTGGTTTGGCTACCGGCCCGGGCTCGGGACGGTCGCCCGCCAGAGCTTGCGCTGACGGAAGCGACCTTACGAAAGCCCCGGGCGATCAGGCCCGGGGCTTTCTTTATGCGTGAGAACCAACGGAGGCGGACAACATGGTCGTGGTGATGACGGCGGAGGCAGCAGAGACGGACGTCGACGGCGTCGTCGACCGGGTGCGCGCGGCGGGCGGCGACGCGTTCGTGAGCCGGGGCATGTCCCGGACGATTGTCGGCCTGGTCGGTGACGTCGATCACCTCGACACGCTGAACCTGCGCGGTATGCCGGGCGTCAGCGACGTGGTGCGGATCTCCGCGCCGTACAAGCTGGTGAGCCGGGAGCACCACCGGGAGCGTTCGGTGATCAGGGTGGGCGGGGTGCCGATCGGCCCGGACACGCTGACCGTCATCGCCGGCCCGTGCGCCGTGGAGACGGCCGAGCAGACACTGGCTTCCGCGCTGATGGCCAGGGCGGCCGGCGCATCGCTGCTGCGCGGCGGCGCGTACAAGCCCCGCAGCTCGCCGTACGCGTTCCAGGGCCTGGGCGAGGCTGGCCTGAAGATCCTGGCTGAGGTGCGGGCCGAGACCGGCCTGCCGATCGTCACCGAGGTGGTCGACCCGGCGGACGTGAACCTGGTCGCCAGCTACGCGGACATGCTCCAGGTCGGCACCCGCAACATGCAGAATTTCCCGCTGCTGCAGGCGGTCGGCGGGATCGGCAAGCCGGTGATGCTCAAGCGCGGCATGAACGCCACCATCGAGGAATGGCTGATGGCCGCCGAGTACATCGCCCAGCGCGGCAACCTCGACATCGTGCTGTGCGAGCGCGGCATCCGCACCTTCGAGACGGCCACAAGGAACACCCTGGACATCAGCGCGGTGCCGGTGACCCAGCGACTGTCCCACCTGCCCGTGATCGTGGACCCGTCGCATTCGGGCGGCCGCCGCGACCTGGTCCTGCCGTTGTCCAGGGCCGCGATCGCGGTCGGCGCCGATGGCATCATCGTGGACGTGCACCCGAGCCCGGAAACCGCGCTGTGCGACGGCCCGCAGGCGCTGGTCGACTCCGACCTCCGCGAGCTGGCCAGCGTGGCCGCCCACCTGTCCCCCCTGGTCGGCCGCATCCTCACCCCCGCCCCACCCATCCCCCGTACCCCGGCCCTCACCTAGGAAGAGGCTGACGGGGGCGGGAACCAGGGGTCGTTCGGGATTAAGGCTGTTGCTGGCGGTATTGCTGGGCGTTCCTGGCTAGTTCGGCGGCGAGCTCGTCAACGTCGAGACGGCCTTCGATGCGGTGCAGGTCGTCCAGGCGGGCGCGGACTTCCACCCGGCGCGGGGCCAGCAGCGTGCAGCAGTCCTGGTCGGGGAGCTCGGAGATGGCCAGGGTGCCGATGCGGCGGGCCTCGGCCATGATCTCGCTCTTGTCCCAGCCAATCAGCGGGCGCAGGATCGGCAGCCGCACGGCGTCGTCAAGCGCGTTGAGGTTGGCGAGCGTCTGGCTGCTCACCTGGCCGAGTGAGTCGCCGGTAATCAGCGCCGTCGCGCTGAGCCTGCGGGCGAGCGCCTCGCCGGTCTTGAGCATCAGCCGCCGCTGCGCCACGATCAGCAGCCGGTCCGCGCCGGAGGAGGCCAGCGCCTGCTGCGCCTTACCGAACGGCACCACGAAGAGCCGGGACCCCCCTTGGAACCGGTCAAGCCCGTGAACCAGCGCGTAGGCCTTGTAAATCGATTCGGGGCCGGTGAGCGGCATGCCGGAGAAATGCAGGAAGAAGCAGCGCAGGCCGCGGCGCATCATCCGGTAGGCGGCCACCGGCGAGTCGATGCCGCCGGACATGAGCACCACGCCACGGCCGCTCATCCCCACCGGCAGCCCGCCCGCAGCGGTCACTCCCTCGGTGAACACGAACACTTCGCCGGCGTCCACCTCGATGAAGACCACGGTGCCGGGATGGGACAAGTTGACGCCCAGGCCGTGCGCCTTAACGATCTCCCCGCCGACGAGCACGCTCAGCTGCGCCGACGTCAGGGCGAAGCGCTTGTCCCTGCGTCGCGCCCGGACGGCGAAGGTGCCGGTCCTGCCCTTGGTCAGCGCGATCGCGGCGGCGGTGACCGCCTCCGGCGTCTTGGCGACCCGCAGCGGCTGGCAGACCCGGGCGATGCCGGGTACATCCCGGACCCGTTCGGCGATCGCGGCGGCGGCCTGCGTCCAGCCGGGCTCACCGCGCTGCTCGCCGTCGGCGACGCGGAGCAGGATGACCCCTTCGCGCGGGCGCAGCTCGACCGGCACGCCGAGGTCCCGGACCGCGGCGCGGATGTTGCCCTGCAGGATGCGCTGGAACTGCTGCCGGTTTCGCCCTTTGAGCACGATCTCGCCCAGTTTGAGCAAGACGCACGGTTCGCCGGGGGGCTGCGACACCCCACCAGTGTGCCAGCTTGCTAGGGCCTGCCGGAGGCGTGAACCGGGGGCTAGCCCCAGTGCTTTGCGCGCGGCCCGCCGATAGCTTGGCCGCATGAGCATCAAGGACGAAGTCCGGGCCTCGGCGGAGGCGCACCGCGACCTTGGCCCGGGTTACGACGCGGCCGTGGCCGAAGGCCTCGTCGAGCGCATCGGCGAGGAAATCGACAAGCGGGTGGACGCCAGGGTGTCCGGCCAGCTGGGGTACCGGGCGCCCCGCCGGGAAGCGTGGGGCCGGGATGCGCGGGGCCGCCGCGAGCCGGTACCCGGCCGGGTCGGATTCGGTGCCGTGGTGCTTGGCATCGGCTCGATGGGCATGGCCATCGGCGCCACCGCGGTGGTACTTCATTCGGGCGACGCCCCCGGCCAGCTCAACGGCGGCACGGCGGTCCTGGTCATATTGATCTGGATCGTGATCGCGGTCATCAACGTCGCCTACGCCCGGCACAGGTGATCATGTTTGTGGCGATCGGCAACAGGTTGTAGCGTGCGCTCATGAGCAGCGACCACGAGGCGGAGATCCGCGCCTCCGTGGCCGCGCACCAGGATCTGGGTTCTGGTTATGACGACGCTGTGGCCGAAGGCCTGGTCGAGCGCATCGGCGCGGAGATCGACAAGCGGATAGACGCCAGGCTCGGGCCGGCGCCGGGTGCCCAGGGCGGGCCGGGTGCCCAGGGCGGGCCGGGTGCCCAGGGTGATCCGAGTGCCCCGGTCGGCTACCAGAGGTATCAGGGTTACCTGGGGCCGATGCTGCCGCCTGGATACCAGCTGGGACCTGTGCCGGTGCGGCCGCCCGCCGGCGGGCAGCGCAGCGTGGCCACCACGGTCACCGCCCTGGGGTCCATGGCCCTCGGCGTCGGAGCCACGGCGATCGTGTCGCGGGCCGGAAACCCCGGCGCGCAGGTGTTCATGGTCCTGCTTGTCTGGGCGGCCATCGTGGTCATCAACGTCGTCTACGCCCGGCGGCATTGAGGTACGCGGCGATGTTCGAGCGTTACACTTCCCGCGCCCGCCGGGTCATCGTGCTGTCGCAGGAAGAAGCCAGGCTGCTCGGCCACAACTACATCGGCACCGAGCACCTCCTGCTCGGCCTCATCGCCGAGGGGACGGGGATTGCGGGCCAGGTCCTGCACGCCCTCGGGGTGGAGCTCGGCGCCACTCGGGCCGAGGTCGAGCGGATCATCGGCCGCGGCGACCCGGCGCGCCCGCCGAGCGGGCACATACCGTTCACGCCCCGGGCCAAGAAGCTGCTCGAGCTGGCGCCGCGCGAAGCGACGCAGCTCGGCCACACCCTCGTCGAGACCGAGCATCTCCTGCTGGCGCTGGTCCGCGAGGGTGGCGGCGTCGGCGCCCAGATACTTTCCTCCTCCGGCATCGACGTCGCGCGGGCCTCGGAGCAGATCACGCAGCTGATGCACGGCGCGCCGGAGGAGGGCCGGGCGGCGGCCGCACCGCGAGTCGCACCCGCCACCAGGTCGCGAGTGGAACGGGCCACCAGGTCGCGAGCCGGATGGGCCGAGGGGATGCCGGATGACGCCGCGGCGGCCCGGCTCGCCGCCATCGAAGCACGGCTGACGGCGATCGAGCGGCGGCTCGGCGAAACAGGCTCCGGGGCCGGGAGCTCGTTACTCGCGGCCCGGCTCGCCCGCCAGGACGCCGCACAGCAGCCGGTTGTCACCGCGTTGCCAGAGCGTGCCGACTTCGGCGAAGCCCGCCGCCTTGAGCGCCTCCACATGGGTGGCGAGCTGCGTCGAGGAGGTGCCGTGGTGGCCGGAGTCGACGTGACGGCGCTTGCGTTCCGCGACGTGCCCGGCCAGGGCCGGGTCGGCGGCGGCCGCTTCCCACCAGCCGGACCAGCCCTCGCCGTGCCCGGCGGGGAAGCGCCGCAGGTCCTCGCGCTGGCGCAGCGCCACGTCGAGACGGTCCAGGGTCGGGGACTCCTTCGGGTCGAGGCGGAAATGGTCGCCGTCGAGCAGCAGGCCGCCGGGCCGGAGCACGGTGGCGAGCTCGGCGTACATGGCGCGCAGAGCCTGCTCGGGCAGCCAGTGCAGCGCGGTGGTGCTCACCGCGGCGTCGGCGTCCCTGGGCAGGCCGAGCCGGGCCGGCCAGCCGGGCACGCGCAGGTCTAGGTCGATGAACCGAAGTCCGGCCAAGCCGGCGTGGGCCGCCTGGCCTAGCGTCAGCGACACCGGGTCGGCGTCGATGCCGATCACCGTGGCGTGCGGCAGCCGGCCGAGCAGCCGGACGGCGAGGGAGCCTGGACCGCAGCCGATGTCGAGCACCAGCGGGTCCGGCCGTCCGGTCCCCTCTTCGACGGCGTCAATAAGCGCGGTGAACCGATCCTCACGGTCCGGCAGGGTTTCCTCCTGCTGGCGGTCCCAGCGTTCGATCCAGTCTCGGGCGGTGTCGCGGTCAAGTCCTGGCACGCATGGCCTCCTCGGCTCGGCTCGGCTCGCTCCGGTCGGCTCGGCCCGGCGCAGTGATTCCGGGCCAACCCTTGCGTTACTGGCTGAGCTTTGTTGATAGTCACCAACATAGGGGCCCAGAACCGGGTCAAGACCGCGGCGTTCCGTGCGCGGCTGTCCCGAGCGCCCGCCGGGTGCACACTAGGGGCAGGGTCTAACCCGGGGGTTCGGCATACATCGGGAGGGATCGCCATGTTCGAGCGATTCACCAACAAGTCGCGGTACGCCATCGTCGCCGCCCAGGAAGAGGCCAGGAGACTGGACCATAACCACATCGACCCCGCGCATCTCCTGCTCGGCTTGCTGCGCGACGACCAGGGTAGCGCCGCGCGGGTGCTGGCTTCGGGCGGCCTCACCCTGGAAGCGGCCAGACGCGACGTGGACGCCCTGATCGGCCGGGGCGAACGGGCGCCGGCCGGGCCTATCCCGTTTTCGCCGTCAGCCAAGAAGTCCCTGGAACTCTCGCTGCGAGAAGCCTTGCACCTGAGCCATCGCTACATCGGCAGCGGGCATCTGCTGCTCGGGCTGATCAGCCAGGGCGACAGCACGACCGTCGAGGTCCTCGGCCGCCTCGGCGCGGAGGAGGACCAGCTCCGGGCGCGAGTGCTGACGGACCTCCAGGACCATCCAGAAAACCAGGAGGACCTCTCCTACGGGCCGCCGGCGGAACCCCTTGGCCTGCGGCCGGTCATGCTGCGGTCGCAGCCGGCCATCCCAGCCCTGCTTGACCGGATCGAGGAGCGGTTGACCGCGATCGAGCGGCGCCTGGGCATGGCCGGCCGGGGGGACACGGGGAGAGGGGAAAATGTCGTACCCCCCTCGTAATGTGTCGGGCATGAACCCATCACGAAGGCGCCGCGCCGGCTCCCCGGAAGAACGGTGCAGCTGCGCGGAGTGCGCGGCGCTGGACGAGGAACCCGGCCTTGACCCGGAAGCCTGCATGACCGCGGTGGCCGGCGACATCCAGGCCGTCGGCTGGTCGGTCTCCGCCGTGCTCGGCGACGAGATCGCGCCCCCGTGGGCGTACACGGTCGGCTTGTGGCTCAGCCATCAGGGTCCTGAGCTGGCCATCTACGGCCTGCCCGTCGAGCACATGACGGTCATCTTGAACGCCATCGCCGATCGCATCGCGACCGGCGACATGATCGCCGCCGGTGATCAGATCGACGGTATCTGCCCGTGCTCGCTCGCCGTCCGCCCCGTCGACGCGAGCTGGCGGATGACTCACATGTTCGCGGTCTCTGACCGGTATTACGGCTACATCAGGCCGCCCTGCCTCCAGGTGGTCTGGCCCGACCGCAGGGATCGCTATCCGGGCGACGCTGGCTTCCAGCTCAGGTACGAGGGCAGGCAGCCGATGCTGTGGCTGCCCCGTGACGATAACCCTCCGGGCGCGTGGACCCGAATCGACCAGCTCGGCTGACCCCACGTCAGCTGGGAAAACAATTTGCTCCGACCCGGCGCGGTAGCTAGCGTCAAAGAGCCGGGGTGCTGACCAGACCGGCCGCGGGCCGACTGGAAAGGACCGAGCGATGTCACGGGGTGGACTGCTGCGCCGTTTTCCCGTACTCGCGATCCGGGACTTCAGGCTCCTGCTCGCCGACCGGCTGATCGCGCCGGCCTCGGTCGGGTTCTCCATGGTCGGCGTGTCGTTCGCGGTCCTCAAGGTAACCCGCTCCCCGGCCGACCTGTCCTACGTGCTCGCCGCTCAGATCGCCCCGGCGCTGGTTTTCGCGCTTGTCGGCGGCGTCGCGGCCGACAGGTTCCGGCCGCAGCGGGTCATCGTGGCGGCCAACCTGCTCATGGCGCTGGGCGAGGGAACCTTCGGCGTACTCGTGCTGAGCGGCCATTCGCCGCTGTGGGCGATGATCGGGCTGGAGGCCATCACCGGGACCGGGGTGGCCATTTTCTACCCGGCCTCCCAGGCCCTGCTCCCCCGTCTGGTCCCCCGCGGCATGCTGCAGGACGCGAGCGCCATCAGCCGGCTGGCGATGAACACGGGGCAGATGTCAGGCGCGGCCGTGGCCGGCCTGCTGGTCGCGGTGGCCGGCCCAGGCTGGGCGCTTGTGCTCTGCGGTGTCGGCATGGTCGCTACCGTGGCGCCGCTGATGTCCATCACCGGCTCGCGGCCGGGCGCGGGGGAACAACCGCGACCCGACGGGGCCGCCGCTGAGCCGGTTCCGGCGCCGAGCATGCTCGCCGAGCTGCGCGAGGGCTGGTCGGAGTTCCGTTCGCATACCTGGCTGTGGGTGATCGTCGCTCAGTTCGGCGTCGTGATGATGGCCTGGTACGGGTCTTTCTCCGTGCTCGGCCCGGTGGTGGCGGAACAGCACCTCGGCGGTCCGGCCGCCTGGGGCGCGATTACCGCGGCGGACGCGTTCGGCCTGATCGCCGGCGGTATCGTGTCGCTGCGGATCACACCTCGCCGGCCCATGCTGTTCGTGGTGCTCACCGGGGGCGCGGTCGCCATCTCGCCGCTGTCGCTGGCGATGGTCCTGCCGCTGGCGGCGGTGTGCGTCGCGTCGTTCGGCCTCGGCGTGTTCGTCGAGGTCATGATGGTGCAGTGGACCGTGACGATGGCACGGAACATCCCGTCGGACAAGCTGGCCCGCGTCTCGTCTTATGACGTGCTCGGCACGGTCATCGCGATGCCGGCCGGAGCCTTGATCGCCGGCCCGCTTGGTACCGAGTTCGGAGCCTCCCGGCCGCAGTACGCAGCCGCGGCGCTGATCGTGGCGGCTTCCGCGCTCGCCCTGATCCCGCGTGACATCCGCCGTATCAGGAACGACCAGGGAGAGCCTGCGGTGCCCGCGGACCAGGCTGGCGACGGGCCAGCCGACCGGAGCGGCGGGGGCCCCCGTGACAGTGACACCCCGCCGGTCCGGAAAGCCGGACCTAGACGTTCCTCTGATACGAGCGGAACGTCAGCACCGACACGGCCACGCACCCCACCGCCAGCACCAGCAGGCCGCCGCAGCGCACCCCGATCGCGCTCCAGTCAGGTGCGGCCGAGACTGCGGAACGGCCGATCTGAACCGCCCAGTTGAGCGGGTTACGCGACGCGATGGCCTGCATCCAGCCCGGCATCAGCCGGGTCTGCATGAAGGCCGAGGACAGGAACATCAGCGGGAGCATGAAAAACGTGTACACGCCGATGATCGCCTCACGGGAGCGCAGCGTCATGCCGACCGCGTTGGACAGCGCGCCGAACACCACGCCGACCACGATCGACGCCGCGACCATGACCGCCACTCCGGCGACCCCGCCGTGGTAGCGCGCGCCGGCCGCCAGCCCGAGGCCGACGATGATCAGCGACTGCACCGCGGTGCTGACCGCCTGTTCCACCACGGTGGCGTTCATGATCCCGACCCGGCTGGCCGGAGCGACGAGGAACCGGTTCAGCGTGCCGCGCTCGATCTCCTCGATCATCGCCATGCCCGCCCACATGTTGTTGGACATCGCGTTCATCGCGATCAGGCCAGGCACCAGGTAGTCCATGTAGCTGCCGGCGAAGGCGAAGCCCGGGATATCGATGACCTTGCGGAACAGCTGACCGAACAAGAACAGCCATATCACCGGCTGGACGACGCTGATCGTCAGCACCCATGGCTGCCTGACCAGGGCGTGCAGCTTCCGGCCGGTCAGGTACCAGGTGTGCATCAGGGCCACGCCGAACGGCACGCGACCAGGCTGCGCCAGGCGAGCCGGCGCGGTGTCGAGGTAGGTGGTCGTCATTACTTGCTCGCCTCCGCTAGTTCTCGGTCGGTTACTGAGTCGCGGGTGGCCGACTCGCTGTAGCGGCGTCCGGTGTGCCGCAGGTAGACGTCATCCAGCGAGGGCCGGGCCACCGCCACAGAAGCCGCGGGAATCCCGGCCCGCTGCAGCGCGGCCAGCACCACGGGGACGGCGGCGGCCCCGTCGTCACTGCGTGCGGACACGTCACGGTCCGCGATCACCACTTCCCGCACCTGCGACAGGCCGGCCAGCACGCTCCTGACCCCGGTGCTGTCGGCGCCGCCGGGGAGTTCCACGTGCACCACATCACCGCGCAGCGCGCCCTTGAGCCCGTCGGGCGTTCCCGAGACGACGACGCGGCCGCGGTCCACGATCGCGAGCCGGCTCGCCAGCCGGTCGGCCTCTTCCAGGTAGTGCGTGGTCAGCAGCACGGTCAGCCCCTCCCGGGTGGCCAGCCGCGCGATCTCCTGCCACATGGCGGTCCTGGATTCGGGGTCCAGGCCGGTGGTCGGCTCGTCCAGGAACAGCACGGCGGGGCGGTGGATGAGCCCGAGCGCCACGTCGAGCCGGCGCTGCATGCCGCCCGAGTACGTCTTGACCAGCCGGCCCGCCGCCCCGGTCAGCTCGAAGTGCGCGAGCAGCTCGTCCGCGCGCGCCCGGGCGGCCCGGTCGCGGAGCCCGTACAACCGGGCCTGCAGCAGCAGGTTCTCCCGGCCGGTGGCGGTCGGGTCGGCGCCGGAACGCTGCGCCACGACACCGATGATCTCCCGCACTCGTCCCGGCCGGGCGAGCACGTCGATGCCCTCGACGCGGGCCGTCCCCTCGTCCGGGCGGGCCAGCGAGGTGAGGATCTTGACGGTGGTGGTCTTGCCTGCTCCGTTCGGGCCGAGCAGGCCGTAGATGATGCCCCGCGGGACGCTGAGGTCCAGGCCGTCCAGCGCCCGGATGCCGTGCTTGGCGCCGCGGGCGGCGTAGGTCTTGACGAGCTGATGCGCCTCGACGGCGCAGTCGGTCGAACTCACTGATGTCTCCTCTGGGCGGTGCCGGCCCGGGGCGCGAAACCCCGGAACCTCCGGTCATGGATCACTGCGATCCAGCCCCGCGAGGAGAACCCGGTTACTCTTGTTGCTGGGACCTCGGGTTCCGCTACTCGCGGGATCGGTATGAGGTTGACGGCCCCGGCCCATGGTGTTGCCGCACCAGGCCGGGGTCGTCGTGCGTCAGGTGGCCGTGGTGTCCTCCCCTTCCTGCTCCAGGAGCGCGATTACGTGCTCCGGCAGCTGCCCGGTCTCGTGGAACTGGCGCCAGCCGTCCAGGTCGGGGAACGTATTGCCGGTGAACTCGGCCAGCAGCCCGCGCACCCAGTCCGCCTCGGCCCGGCGCAGGGCCTGGTGGTACTCCGATTCGATCGTGAAGAGCCGGGGGATCTGGGTCTGGACGACCTCGAGCGCCGCCTCCTGCTCAGCGTTGGCCTGCTCGAGCGCGTCCAGCCGCTGCCGCAGCAGGACCACAAGCTCATCGGGCGGCAAGATGGCGCACTCGCCCAGCGCCGCCTCGAACTTGGTGTACTCCCGGTCCGGGACGCTGATGAGCTCGCGCAGCCAGTCCATCAGCTCGGCCCGGCCCGCCTCGGTGATCCGGTAGGTGGTGCGTTCCGGCTGCCTGCCGTCCCTGACGACCTCTACGGCCTCGATGAAGCCGTACTTCTCCAGGTTCTGCACGATGGTGTAGAGCGAGCCCCAGTTGATCTTGATGGCGTTCTCCTTGCCGCGAGTCCGCAGCGTCGAGGCCATCTCGTACGGGTACATCGGCCGTTGCATCAGCAGGTTGAGCAACGACAGCGCCAGCAGGTTGCCGACCTTCCGCCGCTTCGCCATCCCGATGTCACCTCGCTTCCGAATCCTCGTTACCGATGATTCGTTCCCAAGTACTCGTAAGCGAGTATAGGCCCAAGGCGACACGACCCGCAATCCTGTTTCGTGAGATCTCTAAGCCGAACGGCCCGTGCTGATACGCCCGCCCCAACTGTGCTCCCCCCCCCGTCCCCGCCGCCGCGTCCCTGATGCTGGGGGTGGCGGTGCCCGCGCCCCCCTTCTTTGGGGTGCAAGGGCCCCGCGACCCCTTGCGGAGCGGGGGTGGGGCGGGGGATGGGGGTGGGGGTGGGGTTAGCCGAAGAAGATTTCGGCCTCGGCGTAGCGCTGGGGCGGGACCAGCTTGAGCTGGCTGGTGGCCTCGGTCAGGGGCACGCGGACGATGTCGGTGCCGCGCAGCGCCACCATCACGCCGAACGCCTCGTCGTGCACCGCCTGAACCGCGTGCACGCCGAACCTGGTCGCGAGCACCCGGTCGAAGGCCGTCGGGGTGCCGCCGCGCTGGACATGGCCGAGCACCGTGCAGCGGGCCTCCTTGCCGGTCCGCTTCTCGATCTCCTCGGCCAGCAGCTGGCCCACGCCACCAAGCCGCACGTGGCCGAACGAGTCGAGCTGCTCGTGAATGGTCGCGAGGTCCTCGCTGACCGGGTGAGCGCCCTCGGCCACCACCACGATCGGCGCGTACCTGGTCTGGAACCGGTGCTGCACGTAGGCGCAGACACGCTCGATGTCGAACGGCCGCTCGGGGATGAGGATGACGTTCGCGCCGCCCGCCAGGCCCGCGTGCAACGCGATCCAGCCCGCGTGCCTGCCCATCACCTCGACGATCAGTGCCCGGTGGTGGCTCTCCGCCGTCGTGTGCAGCCGGTCGATCGCCTCCATGGCGATGTTCACGGCGGTGTCGAAGCCGAAGGTGTAGTCGGTGGCGCCGAGGTCGTTGTCGATCGTCTTCGGCACCCCGACGACAGGGACGCCCTGCTCGCCGAGCCGGGTGGCCACGCCGAGCGTGTCCTCGCCGCCGATCGCGATCAGCGCGTCCACGCCCAGGCCCGCCAGGTTGTCCTTGATCCGCTCAATGCCGTTCCGGCCGCCGGCCGCGCCGCTCTTCAGCGGGTTGGTACGGGACGATCCGAGGATGGTGCCGCCGCGCGGCAAGATGCCGCGCACCGCCTGCACATCCAAGGGCACGGTGTCGCCTTCGAGCGGTCCGCGCCAGCCGTCGCGGAACCCGACGAACTCCAGACCGAACTCCTGCACGCCCTTGCGGACCACAGCACGGATGACAGCATTCAGGCCGGGGCAGTCGCCGCCGCCGGTGAGGACTCCGACTCGCATGGCCCCCACCTTAGTGGGCGAAGCCCTTGTCCGGATCCCAGTGGCGCGAGCCGGGGAAACTCGCCGCCGCCAAGTCCGGGCGAAACCGTCAAACTGATCATTAACCCCGGTGGTCGGCCGCATCCGGATCGTCGTCGGTCCCGCCTCCGGCGAGCTCGGTCTTGGCGCGGCGGGCGTCGACGTCGATGTAATCCTGTCCGGAAAGCTTGGCGATCGCCTGCATGATCTCGTCGGTGATGGTCCGCAGCAGCGGGCCGTCGGCCTGCTGGCCGTGGTACCGGGAGAAATCGAGCGGCGCACCGAACCGCACGCCCGGCCGGACCCGCGGGTTCGGCCAGAGCGTGCCCGGTGGCAGGAACTGGAAGGTGTTGATCATGGCGCACGGGACCACCGGGGCGCCGGACTCGACGGCCAGCCGGGCCACACCGGTCTTGCCCCGGTACAAGCGGCCATCCGGGCTGCGGGTGCCTTCGGGGTAGATGCCGAGCACATGCCCCTCGGCCAGCACGCTCAGGCCGGTCCTGATCGCCTGCTCGCTGGCCACTCCCCCGCCCCGGTCCACCGGAATCTGGCCGACGCCGGTGAAGAAGGCCTTGCTGAGCAGTCCCTTGATCCCGCGCCCGGTGAAGTACTCCGACTTGGCCAGGAAGATCACTTTGCGGGGCACGGGCAACGGCCCGAAGAAATGATCAGAGAACGACAGGTGGTTGCTCGCGAGAATGACCGGGCCGCGCCTGGGCACGTTCTTGACCCCCCAGGCCCGCGGCCGGAAGACGATCTTCAGCGTCATCCCCAGCGTCATCTTCGTCAGCCAGTAGAACACGCTCACATCGTGCCACGTCGCGCTGGTAAATAGAGCTGGATGGCGGGCGGGGGGCGCTTCATGCGACGATATCGGCATGTCACCAGTGCTTCCAGGCGCCATGCTGCCGGGCGCGGAGCCGTTCGAGGCCGAGGGCGGCCCGGTCGGCGTGCTGCTGTGCCACGGCTTCACCGGCAGTCCGCAGTCGCTGCGATCGTGGGCGGAATACCTGGCCAGCCAGGGCCTGTCCGTCAGCTTGCCCCGGCTGCCCGGGCACGGTACCAGCTGGCAGGACATGGCGTGCACCGGCAGCCAGGACTGGTACACCGAAGTAGACGTCGCGTTCGGCGCGCTGGCCAGCCGGTGTGAGCAGGTCTTCGTCTTCGGGCTGTCCATGGGCGGCTGCCTCGCGCTGCGCCTAGCCGAAGTCCACGGCGGCAAGGTGCGCGGCCTGGTGCTGGTCAACCCGTCGCTGGCCCCGGACACCAGGCTGTTCCTGCTCGCCCCGGTGCTCAAGCACGTCCTGCGTTCGGTGCCCGGCGTCGCGAGTGACATCAAGAAGCCGGATCAGCACGAGGTCGGCTACGACCGGGTGCCGATCCGGGCAGCGGCCACGCTGCCCAAGCTGTGGGGGCTCACGACCAGCCATCTCGGGGACGTCACCCAGCCGGTGCTGGTCTACCGAAGCACCGTGGACCACGTCGTGGGACCCGCCAGCATGCGCGTCCTGCTGGCCGGCCTGGCCGGCGGTCAGGTCACCGTGCGCGAATGTCCCGACAGCTATCACGTAGCGACGCTGGACAATGACGCCCAGGCTATCTTTGAAGGCAGCCTGAAATTTGTCAATGACCACGCCGGCTGAGGCGCGATCCCGGTTCTTGTCCATGACACGGAGCTATTTAGCTCGTGTAGACGAGCCAAAGCACGACGTCTAGATTGGATCCATGGAACCGCCCGCTCCATCACCCGACATGGTCACGGCCTCGCGGCGGCACCTGACCGAGCGCTACGCGGCCGGGGTGGATCGCTTGCTGTGGGACACCGAGAAGCGCTTCTTCCCTGATCTGGACGCGATCAAATCCGTGATCGACGCCGCGTCATCCGGGCAGGCTGAGGCCCTCGACGTCGGGGCCGGCCTGGTCCTGCTGCAGGCGGCCAGGCTCGATATCGACCGGCTCGAGCACGAGGTCTTCGAGAGCGCGCACGCGATGGGCATGGGCGACGAGGCGATCGCCGCTGTCCTTGACCTCCCTGACGCCACCTCGGCCGGCAAGCGGCGGCGGTGGCTGAAGTCACGGCGGGTCCTGCCCCACGCGGACACCGGGTTGCCGGGGCGACCTGCTGCGGACGGCTCCGCCGAGGCCGCGAAACGCGCCGGGCGGCGAGCCAGCCAGGCAGCAGGCCGCGCCGCCGAGGCCGCGCAGCGGCGCCAGCAGCTCAGCCAGCCAGGCAGTGAGCACACCTCGCGGCTGCACGCCGAGCGGGCCGCCGCCAACGCCGGCGAGGCCCGCGTGCTCGCCAC
>JBEKGC010000050.1:0-22469 GCA_050013055.1 Streptosporangiaceae bacterium | reverse complement strand
GTCTCCGGCATCAGCAGGACGATGCAGGAGTCGTAAGCGGCGGCATGAAGCTGCGCGAACACCGAGCCGATCACCAGCGCGGGGTAGAGCAGCCAGAAGTTGACGTGGTCGTGCATGGTGGCAAACAGGACCACCAGCGCGCCGGCGATCATCCCGGCATTGCCGATCAGCATGACCAGGCGCTTGTTCATCCGGTCGGCCGCCACCCCTGTCCACGGCGCGACCAGCACGCCAGGCAGCATCTCGAAGAACAGGATCAGCCCGAACAAGGTCGCCGACTGGGTGCGCTCGTACACCCAGACGCCGACCGCGAAGGCGTACATGCCGGTGCCGATCAGCGAGACGGACTGTCCCGCCCAGATCACCAGGAACCCGCGCCAGCCGGTCAGCCCGTGCTCGCGGGAGGCGATCATCACAGCCTCCCCGGCGGGCAGGCGTCGGTGAGGTCAAGCAGGTACTGCCGGCAGGAGCCGGTAAAGCGCTCGATGCTGGCGGCGTCGTGCCGACCCGAGCTGTACTCCCACTCCATCCGCAGCTGACCATGGAACACCGTCCCGTTGATCATGAGAAGTCGCATCCGCTCCGATTGCGTGTCGTGGTAATGGCCGGACGTGCCGACGAGCGGCTTAAAGGTCTGGAAGCCGCCGGGCGCCACGCCGAAGAAGTTGAA
This sequence comes from Streptosporangiaceae bacterium, assembly GCA_050013055.1. Lineage (GTDB taxonomy): Bacteria > Actinomycetota > Actinomycetes > Streptosporangiales > Streptosporangiaceae > Palsa-504. Next base: position 21,799 of record JBEKGC010000050.1, on the reverse strand, counting down.
CAGCACCTGAGGGATGGCTTGGTCCGCCAGCTCGGCGGCAAGGGCGGCGTCCCCGCGGTAGTAGCGCAGCACGCCGTAGCCGAGCCCACCGCCGGGCACCGCGCGCAGCTGCTCGTTGATCTGGGCGGCGTAGGCCAGCGGCCGGCTGCGGTCGCCCAGCCGCAGGCAGACCGGGTACCGGTAGGTCAGCCAGCCCATGGTCCGGCTCAGGTCGATGTCCTCGAACGGGGAGTCCCGGCCGGGCACGTAGATATCGACCGGCAGGGTGCTGGCCGCGGCGCCGCTGGTGACCGCGTGCGCGATGCCCGCGAGCAGCACCGAGTCCATCGGCAGCCCCGCTGCCTTGGTCCGGCCGGTGAGGTCACGCAGCTCGGCCACATTGAGGTGCAGGTAGGCAGCTGCGTGCGCGGCGATGGTGTTGTCCCCTTCCGGCCGGTCAACCGGGATCGAGATGCTGGTGCGCCGGGCCTCATCGGTCCAGTAGCCGATCTCCGCGGCCACTTCCGGGCCGCGGGCGTAATCGGCCAGCCGCTCTAGCCATTCGGCCTGCGAGGTGGTCTTGGCCGGCAGCGAGCCTGGCTCGCCCCGGCTGGCCCTGCGGTACATGACGTCGAGGTCGTTGATGAGGATGTGCCAAGAGGTCAGGTCCGCGACCTGGTAGTGGCCGGCTAGCACGAACTGCTGCGGCCGGTTATCGCCGAGGTCGAACAGGACCGCCCGGAACAGGTCCCCGGCCGTGTCGTTGAATCCGGTCTCCAGCCGCTGCGTCCACCGCTCGATCTCGGCGTCCTGCGCGGCGGCGGGCAGCACGCTCAGGTCGGCGCATTCGAGGATGTCTCGTGGCCGCACCGGGTCAGTGACCAGCTGGCCGCGCCCGCCGGCCCGCCGGGGCGCGTACCTGATCCGCAGCACGTCGTGATGGCTGACGAGCCGGGCCAGCACCTCGGCGAACAGGCTGGGCTCGAACCGGATCCGGCACTCCAGCCGGAACGTCAGCGTGTGGTAGCCGGGCCGCGGGTTGTACCCGTCGAGGAACTGGTGCACCGCGATCGGCAGCGGCATCGGGCCCGTCACCTCACCCTGGGCGGCCCGGATCGCCACCGTGCCCGCGGCGGCCGCGAGCTCAGCCAGCGTCTGGTGCTGGAACACCTGCTTGGTGGTCAGCCGCAGGCCGACCTGGCCGGCCTGGCTGACCATCCGCACCGCGATCAGCGAGTCGCCGCCCCTGGCGAAGAAGTTGTCGTCCCTGCCGACCTGCTTTCCGCCGAGCAAGTCCTGCCAGACCTGGGCCAGCTCGGTCTCCGCCACCCCTTCCGGCGGCCGGTAGGTGACCCCGGCGTCGATGGCCGTGTCCCCTGGCGCGGGGAGAGCCTTGCGGTCGATCTTGCCGTTGGGGGTCAGCGGCAGCTTGTCCAGCCCGGCGAACCGTGCCGGGATCATGTAGCCGGGCAGCCGCTGGGCCAGGTGGGCGCGCAGCTCGGCCACGGAAGGCACGGCGCCTGCCGCCCCGGTCACGTAGCCGACGAGCTGCCCGTCGCGGACCGTCACGACCGCCTGAGCGACGCCGGGGTGACTGGCCAGCGCGGCTTCCACGTCACCAAGCTCGATCCGGTAGCCGCGGACCTTGACCTGGGAGTCGAGTCGCCCGAGGAAGTCCAGCTTGCCGTCCGGCCGGAACTTCCCCTGGTCGCCGGTGCGGAACAGGCGAGCGCCGTGGCGCCACGGGTCGGGCACGAACCGCTCCGCGGTCAGCCCCGGCCGGCCGTGATAGCCGCGGGCCACCGAGTCGCCGCCCACGTACAGCTCCCCTGGTACGCCGGGCGGCACCGGCTCACCGCAAGGATCGAGCACGTAGATCGTGGTGTTGGCCACCGGCCCGCCGATGCACACATCGCCCGGGTCGATGGGCTGGGCGGCCGACCAGATCGTGGTCTCGGTCGGGCCGTACATGTTCCACAACTCGCTGACCTTGGTGCCCAGCGCCCGGGCCAGCTCCGGCGGTATGGCCTCGCCGCCGCAGAAGGCGATCAGGTCGTCCTGGCCCGGCCAGCCGACGTCGAGCAGCATCCGCCAGCTAGCGGGGGTGGCCTGCAGGCCCGTCGGCCGGACCTCGGCGCAGATGCGGGCGAGCTGCTCCCCTGCCTTGGCTGTCTGCGCGCCGGCGATCACGACCTCGCCGCCGGCCAGCAGCGGCGCGAACAGTTCCAGCCCGGCCATGTCGAATGACAGCGAGGTCAGCGAGAGCTGCACCGATCCCGCACCGATCCCGCACCGCCCGCCCAGCGACACCAGCAGGTTGACCAGCGCCCGGTGGCTGATCTCGACGCCTTTGGGCCGCCCGGTGGAACCAGAGGTGTAGATGACGTAGGCCAGCTCGTCGGGATGCGCCGGCGGCGGATCGGCGTCGGGCCCGGCCAGCTCGCCGACGTCGAGTACGAGCAGCTCGGCGCCGTCGAGCGGGAGCCTGGGCGCCGTCGAGGCGTGCGTCACCGCGAGCTTGAGGTCGGCATCGCCGATCATCAGGGCCAGCCGCTGCCGCGGGTAGTCCGGGTCCAGGGGCACGTAGGCGGCACCGGACTTCAGCACGCCGAGCAGCGCGGCCATCATGTCGGGGCCGCGCTCCACGCAGACTCCGACCAGCGTGCCGGGACCTGCTCCGCGGGCGGCCAGCCAGGATGCGATCTGGCCGGCCCGCCGGTCCAGCTCGCGGTAGGTAACGGCCGCACCCGTCTCGGCCTGCCGCACGGCCGCCGCATCGGGGGTACGGGCGGCCTGGGCGGCGATCAGGCTGGACAGCGGCTGCGCCGGATAGCGACCCGCGGTCGCGTTCCATGACGTCAGCATCTCGAACCGGTCGGCGTCGTCGAGCAGCGGCAAGCGCCGAATGCTCAGGTCCGGGTCCGCCGCGGCGGCGGCGAGCAGGGCGCGGTAGCCGCGGGCCAGCTGGCGGATCGTCCCGGCGTCGAACAGGTCGGTACTGTACTCGATCGCCAGCTCGAGCCCGTCCTTGGTCGGGGTGATGTACCAGGTGAGATCGACCTGGGAGGCACGGGTGTCCGGTTCCATGCCGCGCACGTGCAGCCCAGGGAGGGTAAGCGTCGGCAGCGGGGAGTCCTGGAGCACCAGGATGACAGAGAACAGCGGCGGCCTGGCCACGTCGCGGGGCAGCTTCAGCTCATCGACGATCCGTTCGAACGGCATGTCGGCGTGCTCGTGGGCGCCGAGCACCCGCTCCCGCACCCGCCCGATCAGCGCGCCGAACGTCTGGTCACGGGCGATGTCCGACCGGATGGCCACGGTATTGGCCACAAAGCCGACCACCCCTTCCAGCTCCTGGCGGCCGCGCCCGGCCAGCACCGTGCCGACCGCGAAGTCGTCCTGCCCCGCGTACCTGGCGAGCAGCACCTCTAGCCCGGCCAGCAGCGTGACAAACAGGGTCACGCCGTTACGGTGGCCGAATCCGGTAAGGGCGCGGGCCTCGGCTTCGGGGAGCCGGACTGATTCCAGCGCGCCGGCGTGCCCGCGCACGGGCGGCCGCGGCCGGTCAGACGGCAAGTCAAGTGGCGGTGCGCCGCCGAGCTGGCTGCGCCACCAGGCGGTCAGGTCGGCCAGGTACGGGCCGGCCAGCAAGCCGCGCTGCCACCCGGCGTAGTCGGCGTACTGGATCGGCAGCGGGTCGGGCTGGACGTGCGGGCTGGCGTAGCCGTCGAACAGCTCGCGCATCAGTATGCCGGTGGACCAGCCGTCGCCGATGGCGTGGTGGATGTTGAGCAGCAGCAGCGCCCGGTCGGGGGCCAGCACGATCAGCACCACCCGCCATAGCGGCCCGGTCTCCAGGTCAAAGCCGCGCCGGACGTCATCGGCGATCACCTCGCGGGCGATGGCATCTCGCTGCGATGCGTCCTCGCCGGTCAGGTCGACCTGGGTGATCGCGACCCGGTACGGCGCGCCGATGAGCTGCCAGGCCTGGCCGTCGCGCTGCACCAGCGTGGTACGCAGCGACTCGTGCCTGGCCACCAGGGCGTTGAGGGCCCGCTGGAGGGCGGTCAGGTCGAGCTCGCCGTCCAGCGCCAGCACCGTCGGCATGTTGTGCTGGGCGGTCCCCGGCTCGAACTGCTCGAGGAACCACACCCGCTGCTGGGCGAACGACAGCGGGAACAGCGCGGGCCCGGGCCGCGGCAGCGGCGTGATGGCGGTGCTGCCTTCGGCCGCCTCAGCCTTCCGTTTGCGCAGCTCCCGGAGCAGCGCGGCCCGCTGGTCCGGGGCCAGGGCCGCGATTTTCGCGGCGACGTCGGAATCGGTCACTTCGCTTCCATCTCCCGCTGCTGGTCGTCTTCGCGGGGCGGGGCTTGGTGCTCCCGCTCCGCGGGCAGGCCGGCGGCCTCGAGCTGAACCTGGTCGAGCAGCTCAGCCAGCGTCTGCTCGTCGGCCTCGGCCAGCAGCCGGGCGTCCACCTCGCGGGCGAGCGCGGCCACGGCCGGGGCCGCGAACAGCGTGCGCAGCGGCAGCTCCACGCCGAACCGCTGCCGGATCCGGGTGACGGCCCTGACCGCGAGCAGGCTCTGCCCGCCAAGCGCGAAGAAATCATCGGCCGCCCCGACCTTGGGCCGTCCGAGCAGTTCGGCGTAGATCGCGGCTATCTCGGTCTCGGTCGCGGTGGCCGGCTCAGCATGGCCGGCCGGCGCCGGCGCGGGCACCGCCTGCCGGGCCAGCGTGGCGTAGTCGACTTTTCCGTTGGCGGTGCGGGGCAGCTCCCCGACCGGTATCAGCGCGGCGGGGACCAGGTGCGCGGGCAGCCGCCTGGCCAGGAACCCGGCCAGGTCGGGCGGGGCGGCAAGAAACCCAGGCAGGTCGCCGTCGGCCGGCACCACGAAGGCGGCGAGCCGGCTGGCGTCGGCGATGACCGCGGCCCGGCCGACCTGCGGATGGCTGGCGAGCACCGCCTCCACCTCACCGGGCTCGACCCGGATGCCGCGCACCTTGACCTGCCGGTCGGCCCGTCCCACGTATTCCAGTTCGCCGCCCGTGCCCCGTCTGGCCAGGTCGCCCGTGCGGTACAGGCGTGCCCCGGGGACCGCGGCGTCCGGATCCGGCCGGAACCGGTCGGCGGTCAGCCCGGGCGAGCCGGCGTAGCCGCTGGCCACCTGCTCCCCGCCGATCTGGATCTCGCCCACCGCGCCAGGCGGCACGGGCTGGCCGAGGTCGTCGTTCAGGTAGACCTGGCAGTCGTCCGACGGCGCGCCGAGCGGCGCGATGGGGCCGGCCGGCGCGCGGCCGTGCGAGGCCCAGGCGGTCACCGCGACCGTGGTCTCCGTCGGCCCGTACTGGTTGTCCAGCCGCGCCCGGGTCTGGCCCGACACCGCGGTGATCAGGTCCGCGGGCAGCGGCTCGCCGCAGGTGAACACGAGCCGCAGTGCCTCGCACCCGGCCAGCCCGCCGTCTTCGGCCAGCAGCCGCAGCACGCTTGGCGTGGCGGCGAGCCAGGTCACGCCGGCCGCCTGGGCCAGCGTGAGGAGGTGCCGTGGATCGGTCCGCCGCTGCGGGTCGGCCAGCACGACCGTCCCGCCGCTGATCAGCGGCGCGTACAGCTCTGGCACCGACAGGTCGAAGCCGTACCTGACGTAGCCGAGCGCCCGGTCGCTCGCACCGAGCTCGTAATGACCGGCGAACCACCGCAGGTAAGCGGTCAGGTTGCGGTGGCTGACCGCCACCCCCTTGGGCCGCCCGGTTGAGCCCGACGTGAACAGGATGTAGGCGAGGTCGCCCGGCGTTATCGGGGGCAGGCGGCCGAGGCTGGTTTCCCCGCCCCCGGGAACGACCCGCACGGGAACCGCCAGCCCGTCCATTCTGGCCGCGTGGTGCCTATGGGTGAGGACCAGCCGGACGGCGGCGTCGTCACACAGTTCCGCCGCGCGTGCGAGCGGCGCGGCGGGGTCGATGGGGACGTAGGCCGCGCCGGCCTTGAGGATGCCGAGCAGGGCCACGGGCAGGTCAGCCGTCGGGTCCACGGCCAGGCCGACCGTGTCGCCGCGGCGGATGCCCTGCTCGCGGAGCCAGCGGGCCAGGCCCCAGGATCGGCCGTCCAGCGTGGCGTAGTCGAGGATGTCACCGGAATGGGTGACCACCGCGGGGGCGCCCGGGCTGCGGGCCGCCTGGGCGCAGAACAGTTCAGGCAGCGTGGCCGGGGCCCGGTGGCTTACCGGCCCGGTCGCGGCCAGCATGGCCTCCTGCCGCTGCGCCGCGGACAGGGCAGGCAGGACGCGCAGTGGCTGGCCGGGGCGGGCGGTGGCGGCGTCTAGCAGGGTGACCAGGCTGCCGGTCAGCCCGGTGATGGCGGCCTGGTCGAACAGCGCGGCGTTGTACTCCCACAAGGCGACTAGCTCGCCGTTCTCCTCGGCCATGGTGAGGATAAGGTCGAGCTTGGCCGGCTCGGGCATGGTCAGCGTGGTCGCGGTCAGGTCGCCGAGCCGCAGCGGCCGGTATGGGATGTTCTGGAACACGAACATGACCTGGGCCAGCGGCTGCTGATCAAGCTCCCTGGCGACGCCGACCGCCTCGACGACTTTCTCGAACGGGGCTTCCTGATGGTCGTAGGCCGCGTATGCCGTCTGCTTGACCGCCGTGGCGAGCTCGCGGAAGGTCATCCCCGGCGTGATCTGGGCGCGCAGCGCGAGCGTGTTGAAAAAGCAGCCGATCAGGCCCTCGGTCTCGGGCAGCAGCCGCCCGGCGACCGGGGTGCCGATTACCAGGTCGTCCTGGCCGGTGCAGCGCGCCAGCAGGGCGGCGAAGGCGGCGAGCAGCACCACGAACAGGGTCGCGTCGGTGTCCCTGGCCAGCGCCCTGGCGGCGGCGTGGACCGGCCGGGCCACGGTGAAGTGATGCTGGCCGCCGCGGTAACGCGGCGGCGTGCTCCGCGGCCACGTGGTGGGGAGCGCCAGCGTGGGCGGCGGTCCGTCCAGCGCGTGCTTCCAGTAATCGAGCAGCCCGGCCAGCCGGTCGCCGCTGAGCCAGGCGCGCTGCCAGGCGGCGAAGTCGTGGTACTGCGCGGCGAGATCGGGCAGCGCGGCTTCGCCGGGAGCGTCGTAGCAGGCGGCGAGCTCGGTCATCAGGATCGCGTGCGACCAGCCGTCGAACACGATGTGGTGCACGTTCACCACGAGCACGTGCGCCTCGGGAGCCAGTCGCAGCAGCACGAACCGGAACAGCGGGCCTTCGGCCAGGTCGAACGGGCGGTGCGCCTCGGCGGTCAGTGCGGCCTGGATGGCGGCCGGCTCGTCCGGGCAGCGCTGGACCCGGACGTCTACCGGCACTCGGTCGCGCCGCCGGACCATCGGGACACCGGCCCGGTCGGGATAGCTGGTCCGCAGCACCGCGTGCCTGCCGACCACCGCAGCCAGCGCGCCGCGCAGCCGCGGCACCGACAGCGGGCCGTCCAGCCGCCAGGCGGCCGTGACGTTGTAGCCGATCCCGCCGCCTTCCAGCCGGTCGAGGAACCACAGCCGTTCCTGGGTGTAGGACAGCGGCGGCTGCGCGCCCGCCTCGAGCGGCAGCAGCGGCGGGGATGCCTCCCCTTCGCCGCGTCTGGCGGCGTCGATAGCGCGGGCGAATTCGGCCAGCGCCGGGTTGCTGATCAGGCTGCGCAGCGGCAGATCGATGGAGAAGGCGCGGCGTGCCCTGGCCACCACCTGGGTGGCGGTGAGCGAGTGCCCGCCCAGGTGAAAGAAACGGTCGGCGCGGCCCGGCGCGGGCACGCCGAGCACGTCCCGCCAGGTGTCGGCCACCCAGTCCTGGGTGGCCGTGGCCGGCGCGCCGGCCGCGGCGACCGGGGTGGCGCCGGCTGCCGCAGCGGGTACGGGCAAGGCCATCCGGTCGATCTTGCCGCTGGCCAGCATGGGCATGGCGTCGAGCCGGATCCAGACGGCCGGCCGCAGGTAGCTGGCCAGGGCCGCTTCGCTGTCGGCCCGGACGGCGTCCATCGCGTCCGTGACCACGTACGCGGCCAGCGCGGGCTCGCCCTGATCGGCGTAGGCGCTGACGGCGACCGCGGTCACCGCCGGATGGCCGGCGATCACCGCCTCGACTTCGGCGGGCTCGACCCGGTGGCCGCGGATCTTCACCTGGTTGTCGGCGCGCCCGGTCAGCACGAGGGAACCGTCGCCGAGCCAGTAGCCCAGGTCGCCGGTGCGGTACCAGCGGGCGCCCGGCGCGCCGAGCGCAGCCGGGACGAACCGCTCGGCGGTGGCCGCGGGACGCCCGGCATAGCCGATGGCGACCCCGGTACCGCCGATGTACAGCTCGCCGATGACCCCCGCCGGCACCGGATCGCCGTGCCGGTCGAGCAGGTGAACGGACATGCCGGGCAGCGGGCGGCCGATCGGCAGCATCTTGGTGCCGGGCAGCGGCTCGGCGGCCTCGTACAGCGTCGTGGTGATCGTCGCCTCGGTGACGCCGTAAGCGTTGAAGAACCGGACCCGGTCGGCGTGGCGGAGCCACTGCCTGGTCTCGGCGCGCCAGATCGGCTCGGCGCCCACCGAGGCCAGCCGCAGCTGCGGCGGCAGCGCGAGCCTGGTCAGCTCGGCCACCCACTGATGCCAGTAGGCGGCGGCCATGTTGACCATCGTCACCCCGCTCCTGGTCAGGAACGCAGCGAAGTCGGCCACGGTGCCGGGCAGCTGGCCCGGGGCCAGGACGACGGCGGCGCCGGCCGCCCAGGCAGGAAAGAACTCCTCCGCAGCCAGATCGAAGGCGGGACTGGCGATCTGGAGCATCCGGTCTTCGCTGGTCATCGCGTAGGCGGCGACGATCGTCTGGATATGATCGGCGAGCGCGCCCCTGGATACCAGCACGCCCTTCGGGGTGCCGGTCGATCCCGAGGTAAAGATCATGTAGGCGGGTGCGGACCTGGGCCAGGCGGCGGGCTGGGTGAGTGCCCGGCCGGGCGGGACCTGATCGAGCTGCCCGTCGTCGAGGAGCCCGTCGTCGAGGAACAGGGCGGCCCGTGACTCGGCCAGCACGGTCCGCACGCGCTGGGCCGGGGAGTCCTGGTCGATCGGCAGGTAGCTGGCGCCCGAGCGCAGGATGCCGAGCATGGCCACGGCCAGCCGGGCGGTGCGGCTGAGCTGGAAGGCCACCGTCCCGCCCGGGCCGATGCCGCGCTCGCGCAGCCAGCGGGCCAGCGCCGCGGACTGCGCATCGAGTTCGGCGTAACTCATCGTGTCGCCGTTTTGATCGATCACTGCCGGGGCCCGCGGGGTCACGGCGGCCTGGGCCAGGAAGACATCCACCACGTCGGCGCCCGGCGGCCCGGCCGGGCCGCCGTCACTGCGGGCGGCGATGGCGTGGGCCTGCCCTGGCGACAGCGGGGCGAGCTGCCCGAGCCGGCGGTCCAGCCCGGCGGCCAGCTCACCGACTGTGTGCACGAGGCTGTCGAGCATCGCCGCGACGATCTCGCCGTCGAAGTCGCCCGCGCGGTACTCGGCCTCGATCGTGGTGACCAGGCCGGGCAGGACGGTGACGGTCAGCGGGTAGTGGGTGTGTTCCACCGCGTGCGACAACCTGATGGTGACGCCCTCGCCGAGGGCCACCGGGTCGATGCTGACCGGGAAGTTCTCGACGGCCAGCAGGGTGGCGAACAGCTCCTCGCCGGGCGGCAGGCCCGCCTGCCGCACGATCTCCACCAGCGGAACGTGCTCGTGCGGCTCCCTGGCGGCCTGAGCGGCCAGCTGGTCGCGGAGGAAATCGCCGACCTGGCGGTGCCGGTCGACGCGCACCCGCACCGGCAAGGTGTTGATGAACATGCCGACCATCCGCTCGGCGCCGGTCACCGCCGTCGAGCGCCCGGATACCACCGTGCCGAACACCACGTCGCCGGTGCCCGCGTACCTGGCCAGCACCAGTGCCCAGGCGGCGTGGAGGACCACGCCGGGGGTGACCCTTGCGCCGCGGGCCAGTCCTGCGATCGTCTCGGTATCCGCGGTCACGGTGCGGCGGCCGTAGCCTTCGCCGCCGGGCGGCCGCACCACGGCGAGCTGGGTGAAGGCCGCGCCGTCCAGCTCGGACGACCAGTAGTCGCCCGCGGCCCCAGCCGGCGCCGCATGCAGCCATGCCAGGTGCGAACGGAACGGCGCCGGTGCGGGCGGGTCATAGGCCCGGCCTTCCCGGTACCTGTGCATCAGGTCGGCGTAGACGTTAGCCAGGCTCCAGCCGTCGAGCACGAGGTGGTGATAGCTCCACAGGCCGGCCGTACGGTGGTCGTCCAGCCGCACCAGGGTCAGCCGCATCAGCGGCGGCGCGGTGAGGCTCATCGGCTCGGCCTGGCGCGCGTCGAGCAGGGCACGCAGGGCGGCGTGCTGGGCCGGGCCCGCCAGGTGCCGTAGATCGTGCACCGCGGGCTGCCAGGGGGCCTCGTCGTGCACCACTTGCAGCGGCTCGTCCGCCTCGGCCCAGTGGAACCCGCTGCGCAGCACGGCGTGCCGACTCACCACCCAGCCGAACGCCGCAGTGAAGGCGTCGATGTCCAGCGGGCCCGCCACCTCGAACTCCAGGTGGTTGAGGTACGCGTCACTGGTCGGGTCGGCGGCGGCATGGAACAGGATGCCGGCCTGGGCCGGGGTCAGGCCGTACGCATCGACGATCGCCATCGGTCAGCCTTTCCTGAGCCTGGCCAGCGCATCGCGCAGCTGGACGTCAGTGAGGCCGGTCGCCGGGGCGCCCGCGGCGGTCTCGGTTCGCCCGGCGGCCGCGCCGGCCTCAGGCCGCGCGGCGTCCGCCAGCGGCCTGGTGTCGGCCAGCTCGGCCAGTCCCGCGATCGTCTGCCTGTCGAACAGGTCCCCGACGGTCAGGTCCAGGCCGGCTTCCCTGGCCTTGGTCACGATTTGCAGCCCGCGGATGGAGTCGCCGCCGATGCCGAAGAAGTTGTCGTGCACGCTTACCGCTGACCGGCTAAGCACCGCGCACCAGATGCCGTGCAGCCGCTGCTGCGTCGCAGTGGCCGGGGGCGCGGCCGCCTGGCCGTCACCGGGCAGCCCGGCCGCCAGGTCGCCGGGCAGCCGCTCGGCCAGCGACTGCCGGTCCACCTTCCGGTTGGGGGTGAGCGGGAGGTCAGGCAAGACCGGCAGCCGGGCCGGGATCATGTAGTGCGGCAGCCGCGCGGCGAGATAACCGCGCAGCCGCTCCTCGGTCAGCGCCGGGTCGGCGGTGGCGACGTAGCCTACCAGTCGCCGCAGCTCACCGTCGTCGGCGGTGAGCACGGCGGCCTGGGTCACCGCCGGATGCCCGAGCAGGGATGCCTCCACCTCGCCAGGCTCCACCCGGTGCCCGCGGATCTTCACCTGACGGTCAGCCCGCCCGAGCAGCAGCAAGGTGCCGTCGCTGAGCCGCCGGGCCAGGTCTCCGGTGCGGTACAGCCGACCACCAGGCTCAGCGGCCCACGGATCCGGCCAGTAGGCGGCGGCGGTCAGGCCAGGCTGGCCGCCGTATCCGCGGGTGACCGCCGGGCCGCCTAGGCATAGCTCGCCGACGGCACCCTCGGGCACCGGCCAGCCGGACGGGTCAAGCACGTGCGCGGTCATGCCGTCCAGGACGGTGCCGATCGGGAACCTGCCCCACAGCTCGTGCGCGGTCGCCGCTGGGCCTGGTTCGTACAGGCTGGCGGTCACGGTGGCCTCCGTCGGCCCGTAAGTGTTGACGAACCTGACCCTCGCGCCGCCCGCGGCGCACCACTGCCGGTAACGGTGCACCGAGGGTTCCTCGGCGTTGAGCAGCAGCATCCGCACGTGATCGGGCACCTGGCCGCCTTCGCGAGCGAACCGGTCGACCCATGCGTGCCAGAACGTGACCGGCAGGCTCAGCACGGTCGGGCGGGTGGCTGCCAGCAGCTCGTCGAAGGCCGCGTCGGGTACGCGCACCTCGTCCGGCCGCAGAGCAACGGAGGCGCCGGATAGCAAGGCCGGGTACAGCTCCTCGGTTGTCGCGTCGAAGGTCGTCGCGGCGAACGCGAGGACACGGTCGGCGGGCCGGAGGTCAAGGGCGGTGATGATCGAGTCGAGGTAGGCGGACAGGTTCTCGTTGCTGACTTCGACTGGCTTAGGGCGGCCGGTGGAGCCTGAGGTGAAGATGACGTAGGCGAGGGAGCCGGGCGGGGGCACGGGTACGGACGCCGTGTCCGGCGGTTCCGTGGCAGGAGCCGGGAAGTCGGTAACCTCGATGATTCCGGCGCCCTGAGCGGGGAGCCGGCCGCGTAGTGCCGGGGTGGTGATAACCCAGGTGGCGTGGGCGTCGGCCAGCAGGCCGCGGATGCGCTGGGCGGGATAGCCTGGGTCCAGCGGCACGTAGGCGGCCCCTGACTGGGCTACCGCCAGGAACGCGATCACCGCGGCGGGGGAACGGGGCAGGAAGACGGCTATCCGGGACTCCGGCCCCGCACCACGGGCCCGCAGAGTGGCGGCCAGGCGGGCGGCGGCGGCGGCCAGCTCCGCGTAGGTCATTGCGGCCGATCCAGCTTGGCCGGTGAGCCAGATGACCGCTGTCGAGCCGGGAGTGGCGGCGGCCTTGGCGGCGAACCGGGCCGCCAGCGTGGGACGCGGGGTCGCCTTGGCCTTGGCCGAGGCGGTCACGGGCGGGCGGGCGGCGGCGGTGATCAGACCATCGGGGGCGGCTATGCATGCGTCCAGCAGGGCGCCGAAGAGGTCGGCCAGGCGGGCGGTGGTCTGGGCGGTGAAGATGTCGGCGTCGTAGATGAGGCCGCCAGCCAGGCCGCCGGCGCCGTCTTCGCGCAGCCACAGGGTGAGGTCGAAGTCGGCACGCTCGTAGGGGCGCCGGACCACGGTGAGCTCAAGGGGACCGATGCGGGCGGGCACGGCGGGCAGGTTCTGCAACACGAGCATGGCCTGGAACAGCGGGGTCTGGCGGGCGTCCCGCTCTATCCTCAGATCCCTGATGACCTGCTCGAAGGGGGTGTCCGCATGGGCGTAGGCGCCGACGACGCGCTCGCGCAGGCTGCCGATGAGGCTGCGCCAGGTAGGGCGGCCCGCCAGGTCACAGCGCAGCGCGAGGTTGTTGACGAAGTAGCCGATCAGCCGTTGCGTGGCCGCCTCGTCACGGTTGGCGTGGAAGGTGCCGACCGCGAAATCCCGCTGGCCCGAGTACCTGCCGAGCAGGGTGGCGAACACGGCGAGCAGGGCCGTGAACAAGGTGCCTCCCTCGGCGGTGGCCAGCGATTCCAGCCGGTCCCTGCGGGCACGGTCCAGATTGATCTCGATCTCGCCGCTGTGGTGGCTCGGCCTGGCCGGCCGCGGCCGGTCGGTCGGCAGGTCCAGGTCGGGCAGGCCAGTGAGCTGGCCGGCCCAGTATGCGGAGGGGGAGCTGTCGCGCTGCCGGTCCCGCTGCCAGACCGCATAGTCGGTGTACTGCACGTGCAACGGGGGTAGCCCGGCTTCGCTCCCGCCGTAGCAGGCGGAGAGCTCCGCAAGCAGGACAGGCATCGACCAGCCGTCGCAGATGATGTGATGCAAGGTGAGCAGCAGGTAGTGGTCGCCGACGGCGAGCCGGAGCAGGCTGGCCCGCCACGGCGGCGCCACGGTCAGGTCGAACGGCTGCTCTGCCTCGCGGCGCAGCGCGTCATCCAGCGTGGTGGCGGTCGCGTCGGTGACCGGCAGGGCGACGGCGGCAGGCGGGCCGACCCGCTGGACCGGGACGCCGTCGATGACCTCGAACGTCGTGCGCAGCACGGCCTGGCGGACGGCGACCAGGGTGAGCGCCTGGCGCAGCGACGCCACGTCTAGTGGCCCGCGAAGCCGCCACACCATAGGCACGTTCTGCGCCGGTGAGTCCGGGTCGAGCTGGTAGAGCACCCAGTGCCTGGCCTGCTGGGCGGTGAGCGGTGCGGGCCCTGGGCCCGGCCGCGAGCGCAGCGCCGGCCGCGCCGTGACCGGCGGCGCGGCCGCGGCCGCGGCGGTGAAATCCGCCAGGGTGGGGTGGTCGAACAGGTCGCGCAAGGGCACGTCACGGCCGAGCGTGCCGCGGAGCCTGGCGATCATCCGCATCGCGGTGAGGCTGTGGCCGCCGGCGGCGAAGAAGTTCGTGTCAGGCTCGGCGGGCGCGCCGAGCAGGTCCTCCCACAGCCGCCCGATGTCGGCCAGCGGCCCGGTCGCGGCGGTCGCGTCCAGCCCGTCGCCGTCGGCGTCGGCGTCGGAGCCTGCTTCCGGCCGGGCTGGCCCCGCCCCCGGCCGCGGAGTCACCGCCGGAGCACCGACCCGCTGTGCGGGGTCGCTGGTGAGGCTGGCCAGCAGGCTAGTGAACTCGGCGGCCAGCGCGGTCGCGAAGGCCGGGCTGAACCGGTCGGCGCGGTACTCAAGGAACCCGGCGAACCGCTCGCCGTGATCGAACAGTGACATCGTGATATCGAACTTGGCGGTGCCGTGGTGCGCGGGCCTTACCTCGGCGCTCACCTCCCCCAGGGCGAACGCGTTGCCCGGGGCGGGCTGAAGCGCGAACAGGACCCGCACCAGCGGTTGGTGGCCGCGTGCCCTGGGCAGGTTGGTGAGTTCCATGATGCGCTCGAACGGCAGCTCGGCGTGCTCGAGGCCGGCCACGACAGTCTCCCGGGCCCGGCTGATCAGCTCAGTGAAGGCGGGCTCGCCGGCCGCGTCGATCCGCAACGGGAGCGTGTTGAGGAACAGCCCGACGATGTCGTTCAGCGCGGCATCGCCCCGCCCGGCCACTGGGGTGCCTATGACCAGATCCCGCTGTGACGTGTGCCGGGACAGCAGGACGGCGAAGGCCGCGAGCAGGACGGGAAACGGTGTCGCGCCTGCCTGCCTGGCTGTCGCCCTGAGCCGGGCCGCCACCTCGGCGGGTACGGAGAAACGGCAGATCCCGCCGGCTCCCTCGGCCGCGCTGCCCGCCGGGGCGGCCAGGTCACCGTCAAGTTCAAGCCGGGCGGGCGCGTCGGCCAGCTGCTGCCGCCAGTAGCGGGTGAGCCGGCCGGTCGCGGGGCCGTCCAGCATGGCACGCTGCCAGACCGCGAAGTCCCCGTAGCTCAGGTCCTGGGCCGGCGGCAGCGGGCCGGCATAGGCAGCGGCCAGGTCACGGTAGATCAGCGGAAGGCTCCAGCCGTCCGCCACCAGGTGGTGCACGACCAGCAGCAGCCGGTGGACGCGGGCGCCGGTCCGGACCAGGGCGGCCCGGAGCGGCGGCGCCACGGCCAGGTCGAACGGCTCGGTGAAGACCGCCGCCTCGAGCTGGCTGAGCGCGGCCGGGCGGAGCCCGGGTTCCAGCCCGGTCAGGTCCGTCACGGGAACGGGGACCGGAGTGCCTGCCGGAAGGATGCTCTGGCCGGGCTCGCCGTCCTGCTCGCCGAAGGTAGCGCGCAGCATCGGGTGCCGGTCGGCCACCGCCTGGACGGCGGCCGCCAGCGCGGCCTGGTCGAGGTCGCCGGTCAGGTCGATTGCCAGGGGGATGTGGTATTGCGCGCTGGCAGGCGAATACCGCTGGAGGAACCACATCCGTTCCTGCGCGTACGACAGCGGCAGCCACGGCCGGTCGGCGCCAGGGCGCAGCGGCGGCACATCGGTCCGCTCGAGCCCGGCCACCGCCGCGGCCAGGTCGGCCAGCCGCGGGCGGTTGAACACCGTGGTCAGCGGCACGTCCACGGCGAGCACAGCGCGGATCCGCGCGGCCAGCCTCGAGGCGAGCAGGCTGTGCCCGCCGACGGCGAAGAAGTCGGTCTCCGGGGTGACGTCAGCCAGCCCGAGGAACTCGGCGTACCAGGCGACGAGCAGTTCCTCGATGACGGTGCTAGGCCGGGCCGGCCGCAGCGAGCTGGCCTGGGGTTCGGGCAGCGCGCGCCGGTTGACCTTGCCGGTGGGGCCGAGCGGAAGCGCGGGCAGCGAGATCCACTGGCCGGGGATCATGTAGGACGGCAGGAGGTCGGCCAGATAGCGGGACAGCGCGGGCCCGTCGGCGCTGCCCACCACGTAGCCGACCAGCCGCCGGTCCCCGGACGGGTCGGCGTACGCGCTGACCACCGCCTGCACCACATCAGGGTGGGTGAGCACGGCCTGCTCGACCGTGCCAAGTTCGATCCGGAATCCCCTGACCTTCACCTGATCGTCGCGCCGACCCATGAACTCCACCGCGCCGTCCGGGCCGATCCTGCCGTAGTCTCCGGTGCGGTACAGCCGGGCGCCCGGCGGGCCGGACGGGCTGGGCACGAACCGTTCCGCGGTCAGGCCCGGCGCCGCGGCGTAGCCGATGGCCAGCCCCTGGCCACCGGCCAGGATCTCGCCGGTGACCCCGTCCGGCACCGGGTTGCCGTAGTCGTCCACGATGTGCACCGAGGTACCGCGGATGGGCTGGCCGAGCGGGAGCGGCACGGTCACCTCGGCTGGGTCGCTCAGCCGGTGGCAGGCGGTGAACGTGGTGTTCTCGGTCGGGCCGTAGCCATTGACGACCGTGCCGACGACGGCCAGCGCCCGTCGCATGTGGTCGGGTGACGCGGCCTCGCCACCGAAGACCAGCTCGCGCAGCGGGCGCAGTACCTCCACGTCTGTGTCCACCACCAGGTTGAACAACCCGGTGGTCAGGAAGGCGGAGGTGACCTGGTGACGGCGGATCGCCTCGCCGATCCTGGCCACGCCCGGCATGCCCGCCAGCACGACCACCGTGCCGCCGTTGAGCAGCGGCGCCCACAGCTCCAGCGTGGCGGCGTCAAAGGCGGGTGCCGCCGCGTGCAGCCAGCGCTCGGCCGCGGTCATCGTGGCGAAGCTGGCCCCGCGGACCAGCCGAACGATCGCGCGGTGCGGCACGACGACCGCCTTGGGTGCCCCAGTGGAGCCGGAGGTGAACATGACGTAGGCGGGATCGCCGCCTTCTCCCGCGACGGCGGCGGGACTCGCGGCGGCCGGGCCCGCGGGCAACGGGATCGTGGGCACCCGCTGGCCCGGC
Source organism: Streptosporangiaceae bacterium (assembly GCA_050013055.1). Taxonomy (GTDB): domain Bacteria; phylum Actinomycetota; class Actinomycetes; order Streptosporangiales; family Streptosporangiaceae; genus Palsa-504. Next base: position 4,855 of record JBEKGC010000050.1, on the reverse strand, counting down.
AGCGGGTCGCCGACGATCAGCTTTACGCCCGGGCGGCTGATCATCCCGGTGAGCTGCGCGGCCGGGTAGCTGGCGTCAAGCGGGACGTAGGCGGCGCCCGCCATGAGTACGCCGAGCACGGCGATGATCATGTCGGGCGAGCGCTGAAGCGAGACGCCGACGAAGTCGCCGCGGCGGACGCCGCGGGCGGTGAGCACCTCGGCCACGGCGGCGGCCCGGGCGGCCAGTCCGGCATAGGTCAGCTCACGGCCATCCGCCGCATCGACCACCGCGACGTGGTCGGGCGCGGCGCTGGCCATCTCCGTGAACAACCTTTCGACCCGCGGCCCGGCCGGCTCAGCCGGGCCGGCGGCCTGGGCGCCAGGCGGGTCAGCCCACAGCGGAAGAGAGCCGATGCGCTGGCCGGGGACGGCGGTGACCGCCCGGAACGCGGCCGCCAGGCTGTCGGCCAGGCGGCCCGCGGTTTGCTTGCTGAACAGCTCGGCGTCGTATTCGAGGATGGCGTCCAGGTCGCCGCCCGGGCCCGGGTCGGCGATCTCGAAGTGCAGGTCGAACTTGGCCCGCCCGCTGTACACGCGCCTCATCCGGGTGGTGAGTCCGGGCAGGTCCAAGGCGGACACCTGGTCCTGGACCATGCCGAAGGTCACGTCGTAGAGCGGGCCCGCGGCATCAACCGCGTGCTCGAGGGGCACGTCGGCGGCGCCGAGGGCGCCGAGCACGGTGCCGCGCACCTGACCCAGCAGCCGGGTGAACGGCGGGTTGCCCGCGATGCTGACGCGGATCGGCAGGGTGGCGAGGTACAGTCCGGCGCTGCGGGCCCACCGCGGCTCGCGGCGGAGGCTGACCGGCATGCCGATGGTGAAGTCATCCCGGCCGCTGTAGCGGTGCAGCACGGCCGCGTACACGGCCAGCATGAGCTGGGCCAGCGTGGCCTGCTGGGAGCGGGCTGCCGCGCGCAGCGCGTCGGCCTGCTGAGCCGGGATCACCAGTGCCGCCCTGTCCCCTGGCCGCCGCGGCGTCGTCGGTCGCGGCCAGTCGGCCGGCAGGCCGAGCGGGCCGGTTCCGGTGAGCTGGCCCTGCCAGTACTCAAGCTGCCTGGCGCAGTCGGGATCCCTGGCGAAGGACCGCTCCCACCGCACGTAATCCCGGTAGTCCACGGCAGGAGGCAGCTCAACAGCCCGCCCTTCGCGGCAGGCCCGGTAGGCGGCGGCCAGCTCGGATAGCAGCAGGGCGATCGTCGCGGCGTCGGCGATGATGTGGTGCACGACCAGCACCAGGCGGTGCCGCCGCGGGCCGAGCCGGTGCAGCTCAGCCCGCCACAACGGCCCGCGCGCTACGTCCAGTGGCCGCCGGGCCGCCGTGCTCGCGAGGTCCGGCGCGGTGTCCTCTGTCGTGTCGATCACGGGCAACTCCACCGCGGTCGGCTTGGCTACCCGCTGCACTGGCTGCCCGCCGATCACCAGCACCGATGTGCGCAGTGCCCCGTGCCTGGACACGATCTCACCGAACGCCGCACGCAGCGCCCTGACGTCCAGGAAGCCATCCAGCTCGATCACCCGAACGAGGTGATAGGCGGGCTGCCCGGGAAGCGCCTGATCGGCCAGCCACAGCCGTTGCTGCGGCGAGGACAGCGGGAATACCTCGGCCCGGCTGAGCCGGGCCGCGCCAAGCCCGGCTAGTTGCTCCCTGACTGTCTTGCTCTCCCTGCCGTCAGCCGTCATGCGTCCTCCAGGCGAAACGGATGCGGCATCGGCTACAGGTTGGGTTTGACCGCCTCGGCCAGCAGGTGGTACCCGAGATGGCTGAACGGCGGGATGTCAGCCAGCACGGCCTCGATCCGCCGCACGGCCGAACGCACGCCGGTGTCCGCGAGCACCGCGTCGGCGAGCCAGGCGGAGATCGGGGAATTCCCCCGCAGGTGCACCAGGGTGAGCCCGGCGACCGCGCTCAGCGAGGTCAGCTCGTCGGGGCTGAAGCTGTGCCAGGGGGCCACCATGTCCTCGCCGCCGCGGGTCTGGGTGAAGATCAGCTCCTCGGACTCGACATCGGTGATGTCGATCGTCGCGAACCTGTCGCCACCGCACATCCGCTCGAACACCGAGTTCTTGACCCCGATCAGCAGCCGCCCCCCGGGCCGCAGCACCCGGGCCACCTCATGGAAGACCTGCTGCCTGTCCTGCCGCGGTATGTGCATGAGGGCGAGCATGCTGACCACGACATCGAAACTGGCGTCGTTGAAGGGCAGGCTGGCCATGTCTCCCTCGCGCAGATCTGCCTCAAGGCCGCCGTCCGCGAGCTTCTTGCGCGCTTCGGCGAGCATCATGGGTGACATGTCCAGGCCTGACACTGTCTTGGCCCGGCTGGCCAGGGGGACAGTGAACCGCCCGGTGCCACATCCCATATCGAGGACATCGTCGACGGGCCGGACCTTGCCGAGCAGGAAATTCGCCTCCGAATCGGTGAATAGCTCGTCGACGACTCCGTTCCCCGGGATTCTGTCGTCGTACTCATCCGCGATGGTCTCATAGACATTTCTGACTTGGGCACGCTCTTGCTCGGCACGGTCCCGCCCGGCAACGTTGTTGCCCGCAGCGGTTTCGACGTTGGACTGGACCTGGACAGCACCCATTAAGAGCTCTCCTTTAGTAAAGGAAAATCAGCATAAAATGCGCGGGGGAGTAGCAGCCTGGGCTCAGTCCCGCTCACATTGCCTGGCACGGTGATCTGCTGATACTGGCCACCGCCCCAGTTGTAAACGATTTCGACGGTACCGCCATCCGTGAAGAACCCGCCGCTGACAGTCAGCGAGCCATCGTTGGGGTCGTAGCTCTCGTTAACGAGCGCCGGGCGGAGAGTAACTTGAGTATTCTGAGTTGTAGGCTTGAGGTGCCCTTGGATACCCGGCCCGGGGTCATCGCATCTCCTAAGGAGCGGACGTTCGTTAGGACAGCCGCCGAAGCGGCTCGGGCCCAGCCGATCCGGACCACTACCGTACAGAGCAACTGCGCCGCCACAAGATACACCTGGGACCCTTGCTTGCTGGATACGGTTTGCTTACCGATATGCCCGCCGCGGCCAAAGATCACAGTCAAGGCTGTGGGTGCCGAAGTCTGTCCTGAACGCAAGAAGGACCTGATGTAGGAGCAAGTCCTTGATGCGGTGCTGTGCGGGAGATGAAGGTTTCATGGCCCTTCGGAGTCGGCGGTAGCGCATGAGCTCCTACAGGCTCATTGCGCGCCGGGCTGTCGAGCCAGGCGCGTTTCTCCCCGGCGGCGAACTCGACATAGATGCGGGCCCAGCGGACCGCCCAGGCGTCCTCGTCGTCGAGCCGGTCGAGCCGGGCGCTGCCCTGCCAGTCGTTCCAGGCCAGCTCCAGCGAGTCGTGCACGCCCAGGCGGCGCTGCTCGTGGGCGGCGGCCAGGCCGGCCAGGCCCGCACCGACGATGATCACGTCCGCATCCATGACGTTCTCCTTTCTCCCTTGTGGTGTCTAGCGCTGGCGGTAGGTCAGCAGGCTGACGGCGATGTACTGGCATGTCCAGGCGGCGACGGTGCAGGAGTGGAAGACCTCGTGGAAGCCGAACCAGGCCGGCGCCGGGTCGGGCCGCTTAGCGGCGTACACCACCGCGCCGGTGGTATACAGCAGCCCGCCGGCGATGGTGAGGATAAACACGGCCGCCCCGGAGCGGGCCAGGAGCTCACCGAAGGCCGGGGCTAGCGACCAGCCGGTAACGACGTACAAGACGGTGTAGAAGATGCGCGGCGCGGCCGGCCACAGCCACTGGGCGCCAACCCCCACGGCGGCAGCTGTCCAGACCTCCCACAACAGCGCCGTGCGGGCGAAGCCGCCGAGCCCCAGGACCACGAGCGGGGTGAAGGTACCGGCGATCAGCAGGTAGATGTTGCCGTGGTCAGCGCGCCGCAGACGGCTGCTGGCAGTACTGCCCCACCGGCCCCGGTGGTACAGCGCACTGGTCGTGAACATGACCAGCCCGGCCCCATATCACAGCACGGCAGCTACACCACCACCATCACCAGCCCAGACCAGCCCAGCCCAGCCCACACGAACCATCGCTGGCCAGGCCAAACAACCCGCACAACACCCAGATAACCCCCCTTAAATTCCTGGCATTGTGTTCCCGCAACATCAATGGTCCATCGTAGTGGCCGGGCTCGGGACCGACGGCGGCTGGAAGCGGGGCGAACGTTACCTCACGCGGCACTAGCTCGTGAGCCGTAACGTCACGCGGCCCGTATATGGCGGCATCATTACCAATGCCCGAACTTTAGAATATGGAGCCTCGTTCGGCTCGACAGCAATTCGTACCGAGGTGTGGCGGCCTGAGCGAGAAGATCGTCGTCGACCGCCGCTGGGTCCACCCGGTCGGCGATATTCCGCTCGACGAGGCCGCGCTGATCGAGCCGCTGTCGGTCGGCCATCATGCCTTCGTCCGCAGCGGCGCCAAGGCCGGGGACGTCGCCCTGGTGACCGGGGCCGGGCCCATCGGCCTGCTGCTGGCCGCCGTGCTCAAAGCACAGGTGCTCACGGTCATCATCTCCGAAGTCGCCGAGGCACGGAAGGACAAGGCCCGGACGACCGGGGTCGCCGACCAAGTCATCGATCCATCCCAGGAGGATCTGGCCGCGGGTCCGGCAGCTGACGGACGGTAACGGTGCTGCTCAACGACCCACGCGGGATGCCACCCGACATGAGCATGACCCCAGCGCCGAAGCCTGCTGGTAGTGGGCAGCCGCGGGCACGGCGGGTTCGCCGAGGCACTGCTCGGCTCGGTCAGCCAGCACTGCGTGCAGCACGCGCTCTGCCCCGTCGTCGTGGTCCGGCCACGCTCGCGAG
>JBEKGC010000049.1:0-22503 GCA_050013055.1 Streptosporangiaceae bacterium | reverse complement strand
TCAGCAGCCCGCCCGGCCCCGTCAGGACCGCCGGCTCCCCGGACCTGGCCCGCTCAGCCAGCTGACCCGCCAGCTGCGCCACCACCCCCTCCGGCAGCACCAGCCCCGGCGCCTCACCCCCGCCCGGGACCCCCGGCGAAAATCCCCCCGCCAGGTCCTCGACTTCGCCCACCGGAATCTCTACTGTTGTCATCTTGACCTCCCCATGGTCACGGCCACCCTCTGTGGCCTGCGGAAACGCTCCTGTCTACCACCCCCGCACAAAATTTCTGACAGACTCGGCCGCCCGCGCCCGGATGGCCGCCACCGGTGAGCAGTACAGCACCGCCCCGGCGGGCCGTGCAGACCGGGCCGGACCGCCCGGCTCCGCTGGCCCCCCCGCCTGCCATCGACCCGCATGAGCATGCCGTGCATTCCCGCCACTGGGGCGTGCAGTGAGCGTTCCGTAGTCAGGTGTGCCGCCAGTTCTGGATGTGGCTGGATGCTGTCCCGCGCCTCGCCGCCCCAGGCCGTGCCTGCCCGGATTCAGCCCGGAACCGGCGATTTGTCTGCTATTTCCGGTGTGATAACCCCCGAAATCGCAGACAAAGGCCGTCTCGTCTGGCCGGTCATGATCGTTCGCCGGTGCGGGTGGGGGGAGCGGCGCGGGTGACGGCTGGGGTGCGGCGCTTCGGGGACCCTAGAGCGTGACCGTCGCTTCGATCGTGAGCCGCCGTCCGCCCCGCTTCCAGCCGCCGTCCGCCCCGGGCCCGGCCACGACGATGGTCCGTTGTTGTTGCGGGGACGACAACGGTGGAACATCGTAGTGCCTCGCGAGCGGGGGCAGGCCAGCACGGGCGTGCAGGATGGGGCGGGCGGGGCTCACGGGGACCGCGGGCGGCCAGTCGTCTCCGGGCGTGACCCTTCGCTGCCCCGCACGCTCGGTCAGTTCGGGGATCCGGGCGAAGCCCTCGAAGAGTTCGCCGCCTTCGCGGACCGGGCCGCCGACCGCCTCGACAGCAGCAGGCATCTGGCCAACGCCGCGATGACGATGGCGACCCAGGGACACGGCACGGCCGCGATCTACGGCCGCGTCCACGCCAGCGTCACCGGGTTGTACGCGGTCATGAAGAACGGCGAACGGGTGGACTGGCCTATCTACGACGGTCCGCGGAACCAGGAACGCTACTTCGCCGTCATCGCCGGCTCCGGGGCCCGGCATGTGGTTCAGCCAGCCCTCACATCGGCGGCCAGCACCAGCCGGCCATCAGCGGCCCCCGTAGAGCAAAACCCCTGACCTCAGAGGTTGTACCCGGTGTCGGCTCACATGATCCTCAGCTGCTGAGGGCATCGAACAGGCGGATGCGAGTCGATGATGCAGGCCGTCGGCTGGAGTGACGTCCGGGCCGCGACGGCCTGTCAGCCGCCGCAGCCCAGCACGATTCAGATGGCGGGCTAGTACCCCTGCTGGCCCTGGTCCTGGCCCTGGTCCTGCTGGCCGTACTGGCTCTGGTCGCCGCCTTGGTCCTGGCCGCCTTGGTCCTGCTGGCCCATACCTACCTTGTTTTCCACCGCCTGTTCGCCGTACTTCTCTGCATCGCCCGCTAGCTTGTCGAACTCGCTCACCAGTGACCTCGTCTCTAAGGGCCTCTCTCGGAGGCCTTCCCTTCCCCCCACGGTGCCAGGTCCCGGGTCGGCAGCAGCACGCCGCAGGGCCATCCGCGGCAGCCTAGCGCGCTGGGCTCGACCGCCCTGACCTGCGCCGAAACTACACATGAGGCTTGTAGTGACACCCACGGGCCCCCTAGGCTGACTCTTTCAGGGGTTCTAGGAGCCGTCGGTACCGCTGCTGATCGCTAGTACTGGAGAGGGTGGGAAGATGTCTGAACACGTGGTGAACGACCTTGACAAACTGAAGGGAATCGGCGCTAAGTACAAAGAGATGCTCGAGAGCATTGGCGTCGATTCGATCAAGGAGTTGCGTCACCGCAACCCGGCGCACCTGAAGCAGATGATCGAAGAACGGCATGGACCGGTTGTGGGCCTGTCCGAACATGAGACGCAAACCTGGATCGACGAAGCAAAGGCTTACCAGGAATAGCTCGACCTAGGGTAGCGATGCGGGTTGTGCGGCGCGGGGGTCATGGCGGATGCTCACCTCCCTCCGCCGGCGATCAGGATCATCTTTGCTGCGGGCTGGTTCCCCGCGGCCGGAAACGACCACTCCTGTCCCACCACGCAGCACCTAGAACAGGGACCGCACCGTGAGCGAGCGGCGGAGGTCGGCGAGCTGATCGGCGGCCAGGCGGGCCAGCGATCCGGTCAGCTCGCCGTCTGCCAGGCATTCTTCCCCGGCCCGCAGCGTGGCGGCGTCGACGGCGTAGTGCGGGAAACCGTGCTGGCACAGCACCCTGGCCAGGTCCGCGTCGCCGCGCCCGGCCACCTCGGCGAGCGCGGGGAAGTAACGCGGCAGGTAGCCGGCCAGCAGCCCGGCCTGATCGGCCTGCCAGAAGCCCTGCGCGGTCGCGGCCAGCTGATAGCCGGACCCGGCGCCCGCGCGGTCGCCGAACATGGCCGTCCAGGCCGCCTGCTTGGCGGTCTCGCCGGGCCGCGCGGCCCGGCACCGCGCCGCGCTGAGCCGGCCTGCCGCGGTCCCGTCCGCGCTGGCTTCCCGGTCCAGCTGGTCGGCCCCCAGGGCGCCGAGCACGGCCAGCCGCAGCAGTATCTGCCAGCGGAGCCGGGAATCCAGGTCCGGACCGCCCGGTAGCTGGCCGGCCTCGAGCCAGGACCGCAGGGCGGCGATGTCGCCGGGCCGGCAGGCGCTGTCGATCAGCGTCCGGGCCGCGATCAGCCGCAGGCCCGCGCCATCGTCGCCGGCCGGCCGGGCGAGCAGCCCCTGGCACAGACCGGTGAGGTCCGCCAGCGCGGGCCCGCGCCGGCCCGGCGCCAGGTAGCGGTCGGTGACCGTCCAGCGAGCGTAGGTGAGGACGTGCCCGGCGATCGAGGGGTCGGTCTCGGCGGCCAGGTGCCTGACCGCGAGCGCGAGGTAGTCCTGCGGCGGGAGTTCGGAGTCGCGGACCAGATCGCGAACGCTGTTCCAGGCCACCGCCCGGTTCAGCGGATCGGCGATGCGCCCGAGCGACGCGGTCAGCGTGATCAGGGACGCCGGATCCAGCCGTATCTTGCAGTAACCGGCGTCACCGTCGTTCGGCAGGACCAGTGCAGGCTCGGGATGGATGGCGGCCGAGGGCAGCGTGACCTCCGGCGCGCCGGCCGGCACGAGGACCGGGACCCTGCCGCACAGGGCGAGCGCGCCGGCCCCGTCCGGGTCGTACACCCCGAGCCAGATGCGGTGCGGCCGGCCGCCATGGTGGGCGACCGACCAGGTGCGGGCAGCCGGTCCCGGGCGGCTGACCCTGAGCGTGTCCACGCCGGCCGTGCCCAGCCAGCGCCCGGCCCAACCCCTCAGATCCCGCATGTCCGTGCCGGACGCCCGGCTCAGGCAGTCCAGCAGGTCCGCCAGGTCGGCGCTGCCGAAGCGGTAGCGCACGAGGAAGTCGTTGATCCCGGCGAGAAACGCCGGCCGGCCCAGCCAGGTCACGAGCTGGCGCAGGACCGAAGCGCCCTTGGCGTAGGAGATGTCGTCGTAGGCCGAGCGGGCCGCATCGGTGTCCGGCACCTCCCGCGGCTCGGGCGCCACCGGGTGAGTAGACGGGCGCTGGTCCGCGTCGTAGCCGCGGGGCTTGCGGGCCAGCGCGAAGTCGGTCCACGTCGCGGTGAACGCGGTGGCCTCGGACAGGACCTGGAAACCCATGTACTCGGCGAACGACTCGCTCAGCCACACGTCGTTCCACCAGCGCATGGTGACCAGGTCGCCGAACCACATGTGCGCCATCTCGTGCGCGATCACCACGCCGCGCGTCTGCCGCTCGGCCTGGGTCACCGCGGTCGGGAAGAGGAACTCGTCCCGGAAGGTGACGCAGCCGGGGTTCTCCATCGCCCCGGCTTCAAGTTCGGGGACGAACGCCTGGTCATAGGAGTCATACGGGTAGGGCTCGGCGAAGATCTCGGTGTACCGGTCGAAACAGGCCAGGGTAATGGCGAAGATCTCCTCGGCATCGCGGCGCAGGTGCCCGGCCAGCGACTGCCTGGCGTGCAGGCCGAACGGGATGCCGCGATGCTCGGCGCGGATGCTGGAGAAGGGCCCGGCCACCACCGTGAACAGGTAGGTGGACATCGGCGGGGTGGCCGCCAGCTCCCACCATCCAGGCCGGATCGGCCGCGCCCGGCCGTTGCCGACGACAGTCCAGTGCGCGGGCGCCCTGACGGTCGTGGCGATGGCCGCCTTCATATCCGGCTGGTCGAAGGCCGCGAACACCCGCTGCGCGTCGTCCAGCCCGCCGTGCACGGCGAGGTACGTCTCGCCGTCGGCGTCGTCGGTGAAGCGGTGCAGGCCCGCCCCGGTCCTGGAGTACGGCATATCCGCCTCGACCAGCAGCTCGTTGGCGGCCTGCAGGCCGGGGAGCGGGAGCCGGTTCCCGGCCAGGGTCAGCGGATCCAGGTCCCGGCCGTTGAGCACGACCCGGCGCAGCCGGGCCGGCTTGATCTCGGCGAACGTGCTCGCTCCGGGCGTCCGGCAGCCGAACCGGACGACGGTGGCCGACCCGAACACCTCGCCGCCACCGCCGGTGAGATCGAGGTCGACGTGGTACCCGGATACGTCAATGAGCCGGGCACGCTCTTGCGCCTCGGTGTAGGTCAGGGCGGTCACGGGCACTCCGGGCATCGGCGGAGTGAGGCCATCAGCCGAAGCCGCCGTTGCTCATCAGCAGCTGGCCGTTGATCCACCCGCCCTGAGGCGAGCACAGGTAATCCACCAGGTGCCCGGTGTCCTGGGGGAGACCCAAACGGCCCAGCGGCGTCTGCCGGAGGCCGGCCGCCCTGATCTCGTCGGACATCCAGCCGGTGTCCACTGCCTCAATGGCCACGGTGGCGGTCATGGTGCCGATCGTATCGAGAGCGGCGCCTTGGCCGCGTCGGTAAGCCGGCGCCGGCGGGGAACTCGTATTGCGGTTGCGTTACGAAACGATGCCAACTCTGATCCGGGCTTGCCCGCCATCCGAGACCAGTTTTGAATGAGGATTCACACCGGAACATGCCGCTCCCACTGGCGAGGTAAAGCTGTTATGAATCCCGGTTCAGTACTCGAAGTTGAGAGCGTGACGGTCCGTTTCGGCGGTCTGACGGCGCTCGATGCCGTGTCCCTCGCCGTCCCGTCCCGGCACGTCATGGGGGTCATCGGGCCGAACGGCGCCGGTAAGACCACGCTGCTCAACGTGTTGTGCGGCTTCACCCGGCCGGACGCCGGCCAGGTCTTGTTCGGCGGCCGCCAGCACAACGTCAAGCCGCACCGGCTCGCCGCCCTCGGCGTGGCGCGGACCCTGCAGGGCGTCGGCTTGTACGCCGGGCTTTCCGCGCTGGAGAACGTCATGGTCGGCGCGACCTGCCGGGCCTCGGCCGGATTCTGGTCCGCGCTGCTCACGCTGCCCAGGGCCGGCCGTGATGAACGCGCGCTTGGTGAGGCGGCCCGGCAGGCCCTGGAACGGGTCGGGGCCGCCGACGTCGCGGACGCCAGGCCGGGCGAGCTTTCCTACGGCATGCGGAAAAGGGTCGCGCTGGCCCGGGCGCTGGTGGCCAAGCCCAGCCTGATCTTGCTCGACGAGCCGGCCAGCGGCCTGGACGAGAACGAACTGGCCGAACTCGGCACCCTCATCCGCGACCTGGCCACCGAGGGATCCGTGATGGTGGTGGAACACCACATGGACCTGATGATGGCCGTCTGCGACTCGATCACGGTCCTGGACTTCGGGAAGGTGATCGCCACCGGCACGCCGCGGCAGGTCCAGGACAACCCCGCCGTGACCGCCGCGTATCTCGGCGCGGGCAGCGGTCAGGCGGCCGCCGGTGAGTAGCGGCGCGGACAGTGCCCCCGGGCCCGCGCTGGCCATCGAGGAGCTCGTGGCGGGATACGGCGGGGTGACCGCGCTGGACGGCGTCAGCATCTCGGCGGGCACGGCCGCGATCACGGCGGTGCTCGGCGCGAACGGGGCGGGCAAGACGACGCTGCTGCGCGCGGTCAGCGGGATGATCAGGCCTCGCCGGGGGCGTGTCCTGCTCGGCGGGACCGACCTGGCGGGCCGTAACCCCGAGCAGATGGTCAGGGCCGGCGTCGCGCACGTGCCCGAGGGGCAGGGGGTGATCGCGGAGCTCACCGTCGAGGAGAACCTGCGGGTCGGCATGATGAGCTGGCGCGGCGGACTGCGGCGGACGGCCGAGGGAACCGGCGGGGGCGGACACTCCCGGGCGGCCCGGGCGGCCGCCCTCGACGAAGCCTACGAACGCTTCCGGCCGCTCGCCGAGCGCAGGCGCAAGCTGGCCTCGACGCTTTCCGGCGGTGAGCGGCAGATGCTGGTCATCGCGCGCGCCCTGCTCGCGCGGCCGCGCGTGCTGCTGCTCGACGAGCCGTCGCTGGGCCTCGCGCCCAGGGTCATGACGCAGGTCATGGACCTGGTGGTCAAGCTCAGCCGGGAGAACGGGCTCACCATCGTCCTCGTCGAGCAGAACGCCCGCGGCGCCCTGGCGATCGCCGACCACGGCGTGGTGCTGAACCTGGGCCGGGTCGTGGCCTCCGCCGATGCCAGGACGCTCGCCGCCGACGTCGCCCTACGCCATCACTACCTCGGGTTCTAGCCACTCATAGGAGCAGCCAGTGGTCGAGTTCCTTCAGTTCACGCTTAGCGGGATCGTCTTCGGGATGATCTACGCCGCGGTGGCGCTGTCCCTCGTGCTGATCTGGCGGGGCACCCGGCTGCTGAACTACGCCCAGGGCGGGATGGCCATGTTCACCACCTACGTGGCGATCGAGGTCATCCACCACACCGGCTCCTACTGGGCCGGGTTCGCGGTCGCGCTCGCGGCCGGCGCCGTGCTCGGCGCCGCCTGCCAGCTCACCGTCATCCGGCCGACCATGGACAAGCCGCCGCTCAACGCGGTCATCGTCACGATCGGGCTGCTCGTCCTGCTCGAAGGCCTGGCCGGCATCTTCTACGGCGGGCAGTACCGGTCCTTTCCCGCGGCGTTCCCGATCACCGGGCTGAAAATCGGCACGACGCCGCTCGGCGTATCGCGGTTCGACGTGTTCGTCGCCGCGGCGGTGCTGGCGACCACGCTGCTGCTGGCGGCCGCGTTCAAGTACACCAACGCCGGGCTGCGGATGCGGGCGGCCGCGTTCAATACGACCATCGCCCGGCTGTCCGGCATCCGGGTGGCGCGCGTGCTCACGGTCGGCTGGGCGCTGGCGGGCCTGATCGGCGCGCTGGCCGGCGTCCTCGTCTCGCCCTCCACGTTCCTCTACCCGAACAGCATGGACACGATCTTCGTGTTCGGCTTCACCGCGGCGGTGATCGGCGGCCTGGACAGCGCGGCGGGAGCGGTGGTCGGCGGGCTGCTGCTTGGTGTCGTGCTCAGCTACGTGGCCGGCTACCTGGGCTCCAAGGGCTCCGACCTGACCTCGCTCGTCGCGCTCGCCATCTTGGTCGTGGTGCTGATGATCCGGCCCGGCGGGTTGTTCTCCGCCGCGCGGATGCGGCAGGTCTGACGATGGGGACGCTGCCGCGCAGGATCGGCGTCGCCGTCATCGTGGCGGTCATCGTCGTCTTGGCGTCCATCAAGCTTGACGCCTTCCGCGATTACCAGATAGCGGAGATCGCGGTCGAGGTCACGGCCGTGGCGGGCCTCACCTTGCTGACCGGGCTCAGCGGTCAGATCTCGCTGGGGCACGGCGCCTTCATGGCTATCGGGGGCTACACCGCGGCGCTGCTGCTGCTCCACCTCAACTGGCCCTTCGAGGTCGCGCTGCTGCTGGCCGCGGTGGTGGCCGCGGCCTCGGGAGCGGTCGTGGGCGCGGCCGCGGCGCGGCTGCGCGGGCCTTATCTGGCCGGCGCCACCCTCATGCTGGGCGTCGCGCTGCCGTCGCTGGCCTACGCCTACCCTGGGCTCCTCGGCGGGGATCAGGGTCTCAACGTGGCCTTCACCGCCCCCGGTTTCCTCGGCGCGACCTTCCCGCTGACCAGGTGGCAAGCATGGGTCAGCGGCGCGGTGGCGCTGATCACCTGTGTCCTGCTGGCCAACCTGTACTACAGCCGGATCGGCCGCAACTGGCGTGCGGTGCGCGACGATGAGGTGGCGGCCGCGCTCGACGGCGTGAACGTGGCCGCGGCCCGCATCCTCGCCTTCGTGGTGAGCGCGGCCTGCGCCGGGCTGGCCGGCGCCCTGCTGGCCATCGTCACCGGGCTGGTTGCGCCCGGTGCCTTCACGATCACGCTCTCCATCGCGCTGCTGACCGCGGCCGTGATCGGCGGTCTCGGCAGCCTGCCCGGGGCGCTGTGGGGGAGCCTGGTGATCATCCTGTTGCCCACCTATGTCACAGACGTGGCCACCAGCCACGGCCTGTCCAGCTCGGTCGGGTCCAATATCCCGGTCGCCGCCTACGGCGTGGTCCTCATCTTGGTCATGCTCGTCTTCCCGGAGGGGATCCAGGGCGGGCTACGACGAATCCTCGCCCTGTTCACAGGGCCTGACCAGAAAACCCCGAAGCCCGTCAGACCCCGGGCCGACAAGGAAGGCATTTCATGACCAGACCTATCCGGCTTCGCTGGCAGGCCGCGGCCATCATGACCGTGGCCGCGCTCACCGTCGCCGCGTGCTCGTCGAACTCGTCCAGCTCGGCTCCGGCCGCGGGCAGTTCCACCGCGGCCCTGACCGCCTCCGCGCCGGGGATCACCTCGAGCCAGATCCTCATCGGCAGCCACCAGCCGCTGACCGGACCGGCCGCGCCCGGTTACGACCTGATCGCCCCCGCGTCGGCCGCGTACTTCAGCTACGTCAACGCGCACGGCGGCGTGTACGGCCGGAAGATCGTCTACAAGTACCTCAACGACGCCTACGACCCGACCACCACGGCCTCGGTCGTCCGCCAGCTCGTCCTGCAGGACAACGTGTACGCCATGTTCGACGGTCTCGGTACGCCCACCCACCTGGCCGCGGTCCAGTTCCTCAACTCGGAGAAGGTCCCCGACGTGTTCGTCGCGTCCGGCTGTGAGTGCTGGAACTCCCCGACGACGGACCCGGAGACGTTCGGCTGGCAGCTCGACTACGTGCGCGAGGGGAAGATCCTCGGGCAGTACGTGAAGCAGCACTTCGCCGGCAAGAAGGTCGCCTATTTCTACCAGAACGACGAGTTCGGCCAGGACGGGGTCAAGGGTCTCGATGACGAGATCCCGGCCTCGATGGTGGTCAGCAAGCAGAGCTATGTCGACACCAACGTCAACATCGCCCCGCAGGTCGCCGCGCTGCGCGCCTCAGGCGCCCAGGTGGTCATCTCATTCTCGATTCCCGCCTTCACCGCGCTGCTCAAGCTGAACAGCCTGAAGCTCGGCTTCAGCCCGCAGCTGGTGGTCAGCAACGTCGGGTCCGACGCGATCACCTTGTCCGGGCTGCTCGAGGCGTTCGCGAAGCAGGGCGGCGCGACCGTCAACGGCAACGCGCTCACCAGCGGGATCATCTCCGACGGCTACGAGCCGGCGCTTGGTGACATGAGCAACAGCTGGATCTCGCTGTTCAGCAAGGTGCACCAGGAGTACGACGCGAGCGCGCCCTTGGACGGCAACGTCCTGTACGGCGAGGCCGTCGCCTACACGTTCGTGCAGGCCATGCTCAAGGCGGGCCGGAACCCGACCCGGGCGGACTTGGTGTCGGCCATCGAGGGCGGCCTGCCGCAGGGATCCGCGGTCGCACCGTACGCTTACTCATCGAGTGATCATGCGGGCATCACCGGGGCTTACATAGACGTCATCAAGAACGGCGTGGCCGCGCAGGAGGGGCCGGTCCTGACCACCGATACGTCCGCGTCGGGTCCCATCACCACCTACACGGGAACCGAGCAGCAGGCGCCAGCGAGTGGAATTCCTTCGCCCTGACGTCGCATCGGCCCTCCCGCACCGAACAAGCAGGGGATAAGCCGATATGCCACCTGACAAGAATCCCCGCAGACGGGGGGGCGGGCAGCCCCCCCGTCCGCGGGGGGTTCCCGGGGGTCGCCCCCCCGGGCTCACGCCTCCCCCCGGGCCAACGCAGCTTCTCCTGCGGGCGGCCGAGGAACTGTTCGGCGAGCACAGCTACCACCAGACGACGGTGGCCGGCATTTGCGCCCGGGCCGGGATGGCCACCGGCAGCTTCTACTCCTACTTCGGGTCCAAGGCGGAGATCTTCGCCGCCGTGGTCCGGGCCATCAACACCGACCTGAGAGGGACGATGAAGGCGGCCCTGGAGCATGCTGACGGTGGCCAGCGGGCCAAGGAGCGCGCATCCTTCCGGGCGTACTTCGACATGCTGTCCAAGCGCCCCTGGATCGATCGCATCGTGCGTGAATCGGAGTTCATCGACCCGGCGTTGTTCCGCGAGTACTACGAGAACCTGACCAGGGGGTACGCGCGCGGCGTCCGGGCCGCTCAGCTGGCCCGCGAGGTCGACGCCAGGTACGACCCGGAGGTCGTCGCCTTCGCCTATGCCGGTATCGGTAATTTCATCGGCATGCGCTGGGCCGAGTGGACCGCCGGCGGCCGGGTGCCTGAGGACGTGCTTGACGACATCCTGGAACTGCTGCGACGAGGGCTACCGCCGCAGCCCGCCGAGCCGCGCGGCTGAACGCACGGGGTGTGGACAACCCTGTGGACTCCGTGGGGACGATGCTGTGTTCCTGGGGAAACCCCTCGTGACGGCCTGTGGATGAGGTCACGACATGGCCGCGGGCGGGAGACCGGCGGCGTCGGCCGGAGTCCACGTCAGCGGGCTGGAGCCGAGCGCGGTGAACTCGGCCAGCTGCATGGCGCACCAAGGCGAGATGGACTGCCGCCCGGCCCGGACCGCCTCGCCGAACTCGCCCCAGTCGACCCACCTGACCTCGGCGACCTCAGCCGGATCGGGCTCGGGCCGGTCATCGGAGTACGCCGCGTAGACCGGGCACACCTCGTTTTCCAGCACCCCGTTGTCCATCCTCGCCTGGTAGCGGAACCTGGGCAAGATGAGCGCGAGCTTCGCGGTGCCGATTCCGAGCTCCTGCTGCAACCGTCGCTGCACGCTGCCGGACATGGGCTCACCGGGCTGCGGGTGACCGCAGCACGTGTTGGTCCACACCCCGGGCCAGGTGCGCTTGGACTCGGCCCGCCTGGTCAGCAGGAACTGGCCGTCCCCGTTGAACAGGTAACAGGAAAACGCCAGGTGCAACGGCGTCTGGGCGTGATGCACGGCAGCCTTGGCCGCGGTGCCGCTGGCGTAACCGGTCTCATCCAGTAGGACGACGCTTTCCACGTGCTCCTGCCTGACGCTCGCCGAAGGGGGCACAGTCGCACCTTACCTGGTCACCGCGTGCTAATGGGAGTCGCGGGGGACCTCGTGCCCGCTGGCGCCGACGAGGAAGTCCAGATCGGCGCCCAAGTCGGCCTGCAGCACGTGCTCGGTGTAGAGCCGGGTCCAGCCCCGGCTGGCGTGCGGCGCGGGCGGCTGCCACCCGGCGCGGCGGCGGGCCAGCTCGTCGTCACTGACCTCCAGGGTCAGGCTCCGGGCCGGGACGTCCAGGTGAATCCAGTCGCCGGTACGGACCAGGGCCAGCGGGCCGCCGGTGGCGGCCTCCGGGGCGACGTGCAGGACGACCGTGCCGTAAGCGGTGCCCGACATGCGGCCATCGCAGATCCGCACGATGTCGCGGACGCCGCGCAGCAGAAGCTTCTTCGGCAGCGCCACGTTGGACACCTCCGGCATGCCCGGATAGCCGCGCGGGCCGCAGTAGCGGATGACGATCACCGTGTTCTCGTCGACGTCGAGGCCTGGATCGTCGGCCACGGCATAGTACGCCGAGGGCGAGTCGAAGACCAGGGCCTGGCCGCGGTGCTTCAGCAGGTGCGGTGAGGAGGCGGACTGCTTGATCACGGCGCCGTCCGGGGCGAGGTTACCGCGCAGCACCGCGGTTCCCGTGCCGGCGCCCAGGAACGGCTCGGCCCAGGCCTTGATGACGTCGCGGTTCCAGCACGGCGCGGCCGCCACGTTCGCGCCCGCGCCTGACCCGGTCACCGTGACCGCGTCGCCGTTCAGCAGGCCCGCCTGATCCAGTTCGCGCATCACCGCGGGCAGCCCGCCGGCGTAGCAGAAGTCCTCCATCAGGTATTGCCCGCTGGGCTGCAGGTTCACCAGCGTGGGCACATCCCGGGCCAGCGTGTCGAAGTCGTCAAGCGACAGCGGCACGCCCAGCCGCCCGGCCAGGGCGAGCAGGTGGATGACCGCGTTCGTCGAGCCGCCGATGGCCGCGTTCACCCGGATCGCGTTCTCGAACGCGGCCCGGGTCATGATGGCCGACGGACGCAGGTCCTCCCGCACCAGGCCGACGATCACCTGGCCGGCCCGCTGGGCGGTCTCGTACCTGCGCGCGTCCACGGCGGGCCAGGTCGCCGAGTACGGCAGCTGCATGCCCAGGGCCTCGGCCATCGACGCCATCGTGGACGCCGTGCCCATCGTCATGCAGTGCCCGTTGGACCTGGCCATGCAGCTCTCGGCGAACGCGCATTCCTCCTGGGTCATCCGCCCGGAGAGCAGGTCTTCCTCGAACCGCCACACCGCTGTCCCCGAGCCGACGTCCGTGCCCTGGTACTTGCCGCTGAGCATCGGGCCGCCGGTGACCATCACCGCGGGCAGGTCCACGCTGGCCGCGGCCATCAGCAGGCCTGGCGTGGTCTTGTCGCACCCGGACAGCAGCACCACCCCGTCCAGCGGGTTGGCCCGCATCAGCTCCTCGGCCTCCATCGCGAGCAGGTTCCTGTACAACATGGCGGTGGGCCGCAGCAGCGTCTCACCCAGCGCCATGGCCGGGAACTCCAGCGGGAACCCGCCTGCCTGCCAGACCCCGCGCTTGACCGACTCCGCGACCCGGTGCAGGTGGACGTTGCACGGTGCCAGCTCCGACCAGGTGGTCGCGATCCCGATCACCGGCCGGCCGTCGAACACCTCGGGGGTGAACCCCTGGCTGCGCATCCAGGACCGGTACACCATCCCGGACCGGCCCGTCTGCCCGAACCACTGTGCACTGCGCAATCCGCTGTTCGCTGTCATAGACCATTCCTAACACCATGGCCCGCCCGCGGCGAGGTGGCGTGGCCTGCGCTATCACCACGGTTCGTTCCGAGAAACGGCACTTGCTGTTAGGGTCGCGGAGGTGAGCCGTGTTCATGACATGGGCGGGCAGGCCGGCTTCGGGCCGGTGCCGGCCGGCGAAGACGGTGGCGTGCCGTTCGCCGCGGACTGGGAGGCGCACGTCTATGCGCTGGCCAAGATGCTGCGGCGGCGCGGCGTGGTCAACGACGACGAGCTGCGGGACGCGATCGAGCGGCTGCCGCCGCAGCAGTACCTGGCGGCCTCGTACTACGAGCGCTGGCTGGGCGCCCTCGAGCTGCTCGTTGCGGAAAAGGGCCTGATATGAGCTACCAGCCCGGCAGCCGGGTCCGGGTGCGGGCCGGGGATCCTGACCATCACACCCGGGTGCCGCGCTACGTGCGCGGGCACACCGGGGAGGTGGTGGCGGTCCTC
Source organism: Streptosporangiaceae bacterium (assembly GCA_050013055.1). Classification (GTDB taxonomy): domain Bacteria; phylum Actinomycetota; class Actinomycetes; order Streptosporangiales; family Streptosporangiaceae; genus Palsa-504. Next base: position 8,832 of record JBEKGC010000049.1, on the reverse strand, counting down.
GGCCACTGGACGCTGCCCGACGACAGCGCCCGCGGCATCACGCCGCCGCGGACCGAAGCGTGCTACGCGGTCCGTTTCTCCGCCGCGGAGCTGTGGGGGAGCGGCGACCACACCGTGACCGTCGACCTGTGGGAGTCCTACCTTGACCGGCCATGACGACCATGAGGCTCAGCCGGCCGCCGCGCGGGCGCGCCGGCTCGAAGAGCAGCTGATCACCGCCGGGCTGACCAGCGACGATGAGATCGACGAGTTCCTGACCGGGCTGTCCGGCGCCTCGCCGGTGAACGGCGCCCGGATGGCCGCCCGGGCGTGGACCGACCCGCGCTACCGTGACCTCCTGCTCGACGACGGCAACGCCGCGGCGGCCGAGCTTGGCTTCGGCCCCTTTAGTTACCAGCTGCGAGTCATCGCCAACGACGAGGACGTCCACAACGTCATCGTCTGCACGCTCTGCTCCTGCTACCCGGTATCGCTGCTCGGGCCCTCTCCGGGCTGGTACAAGAGCTTCGCCTACCGGTCGCGAACGGTCAGGGAGCCGCGGGCCGTGCTGGCGGAGTTTGGCGTGACGCTGCCGGACACGACCCAGATCTCAGTCTGGGATTCGACCTCGGAGGCCCGCTATATGGTGCTGCCGCAGCGCCCGGCCGGGACCGGCGGGCTGGCCGCCGGGGACCTGACCGCGCTGGTGAGCAGGAACGGGCTCATCGGAACGGCCCTGGTCTAGGCCGCCCTGGTTAGACCCGGGCGAGCCCTAGCTGGTTGGACAGCGCCTGCAGCGCGAGCCGGGGATCGGGGTTGAGAACCTGGATGGCCACGTGGTCCGCGCCCGCGTCCAGGTGCGCGGTGACGCTGCGGGCGATCGCCTCAGCGTCACCGTGCGGCGCCAGCGCGTCGATCAGCGCGTCGCTGCCGCCGTCGGCGAAGTCGGCGTCCGTCCAGCCCAGCCTGCGCAGGTTGTTCAGGTAGTTGGCCAGGCCGAGATAGGGCTGCTGCACCCGCGGCCTGCCGATGGCGCGCCCCCGCTCCGGGTCGGTCTCAAGCACCACCTTCTGCTCGGGCGCCAGCAGCGGCCCGTCGCCCATGATCTGCCTGGCCTGCCGGGTGTGCTCGGGAGTGACCAGGTAAGGGTGCGCCCCCGCGCTCCGTTCGGCCGCGAGCCGCAGGACCTTCGGGCCCAGGGCGGCCAGCGCCCTGCCCTGCGCCGGGACTCCCCGCTCGTCGAGTTCGTCGAGGTAGCTGACGAGCTTGGCGTACGGCTTCTGGTACTCACCGGTGGCCTCCGGATGCCCGATACCAAGCCCGAGCAGGAAACGACCCGGGTGCTTGGCCGTAATCCGGTGGTAGGAGGCGGCGACGGTGGCCGCGTCGTCCTTCCACACGTTCAGGATCCCGGTCGCCACGGCGATGTGATCCGTCGCGTCGAGTATGTCCTCGACCACGGCGAGGTCCCCGTCCGGCGAGCCGCCGGCCCAGATGGTCCCGTAACCCAGCGCCTCCACCTCGGCTATCAGGTCGGGGGTGAGTCCCGAGGGGTGCCGCCAGATGCCGATCTTGCCCAGTTCGATGCTCATGACTGCGAACAGCCCCGCCGCGCCGCATTTCATTCCGAGAGGCGGAACGCCGTGTCAGGGACGTGACAGGGGCGTGTCAGGGCCGGTGCCGATAGTGGGCACATGAGAAATTCAGCGATCGCAGTCTCAGGGCTGCGGAAAGCGTACGGGGACAAGGTCGTGCTGGACGGCATCGATCTCGATGTTTCCGCGGGCACGGTCTTTTCCCTGCTCGGCCCGAACGGGGCGGGCAAGACCACGACGGTGAACGTGCTGACCACGTTGATGAAGGCCGACGGCGGGACGGTCCGGGTGGCCGGGCATGACGTTGCGACCGAGGCCAGGGCGGTGCGCGCGGTGATCGGGGTCACCGGTCAGTTCGCGGCGGTGGACGATCTGCTGACGGGGCAGGAGAACCTGCAGCTGATGGCGGATCTGCACCATCTGCGGGCCGGCGAGGGCAAGCGGGTCGTCACCTCGCTGCTGGCCCGGTTCGATCTGGCGGAGTCGGCGCGCAAGATGGCGGCGACCTATTCCGGCGGTATGCGCCGCAAGCTGGATCTGGCGATGACGCTGGTCACCAGGCCGCAGATCATTTTCCTTGACGAGCCGACGACGGGACTTGATCCGCGCAGCCGTCGCACGATGTGGCACATCGTCCGCGAGCTTGTGGCCGACGGCGTGACCGTGTTCCTCACCACCCAGAATCTCGAAGAAGCCGATCAGCTCGCCGACCGGATCGCGGTGCTCGACCAGGGCCACCTGGTGGCCGAGGGCACTCCCGGCGAACTCAAGCGCCAGGTTCCCGGCCGCCACTTCCTGCTCCGGTTCGCCGACGCCGGAGAACTCGGCGCGGCGGCGCGGGTCCTGACCGGCTCCACGCCAGACGACGAGGACCTGACCCTGCGGGTTCCCAGCGACGGCGGGGCGACATCGCTGCGGGCCCTGCTGGGCCGGCTCGATGAGCATTCGATCGACGTTGAGGAGTTCTCCATGCACACACCGGACCTCGATGACGTTTTCCTCGCCCTGACCAGTCACGCCAGTACGGAGGCCATCGCATCATGAGCACCATGTCAGCGCCGCTGACCGATTCGCGGATCATGCTGCGCCGCAACGTCAAGCACATCCTCCGGAATCCGGTCACGATATTCAACGGGGCTTTGATGCCGGTCGTGGTCATGCTGCTCCTCGTGTACGTCTTCGGCCGCGCCTTCAATGTCGGCGAACGCTACATCGAGTACGCCACGCCAGGTCTGATCCTGCTGGCCATCAGCTACGGGTTGTCGGGCACCGCGGTATCGGTGAGCTCCGACATGACGAAGGGCATCATCAACCGGTTCAAGGTCATGAATGTCTCCCGCGGTGCCGTCCTGACCGGTCACATGGTGGCCACCATGGCGGGCAGTTTGATAGCCGTTGCGGTCATCATCTCCATGGCCTTCGCCCTGGGGTTCCGGTCGGCCGCGACCGTCGGCGACTGGCTCGGCGCGATCGGTATCATCGCGGCGACAGCTTTCGCGGCCGCCTGGCTCACGGTCGCGCTGGGAATGGCGGCGAAAACCCCGGAATCCGCGGGCCTCACCGTCGTGCCGCTGATGCTGCTGCCGTTTGTGAGCAGCGCGATCGTGCCGGCCGCCAAGATGGGGGAAGGCATCAGGCAATTCGCGCAGTACCAGCCCTTTACGCCGATCATCGAATCGTTGCGCGGATTGCTGGCCGGCACCCCGTCAGCCGGCACCCTGTCGGCCGGCACCGCGTCCGGCGGCACTCCGCTGGCCCAGAACGTCGCCGTCGCTCTCGCCTGGTGCGCCGGGACCGCCCTCGTCGGGTACCTGTGGTCGCGGGCCACGTTCAGTCGGCGAGCGTAGCTTCGGCCAGCTCACGCCAGCTCGCCCGCGCCCCCTCCTGCGTCGCCTCGGCAAACCGCGGTTCGCCGAGGCGACGCCGCACGGCCTGCTCGATCCGGGCCGCATCCGGGTGGGAACGATCAGGCAGTCCGCGCACGACGGTGCTCGCCGCGAGCAGCCGCGCGGCCTGCTCGTCCTGGCCGCAGCGCAAGGCCAGGTCCGCGACCCCGACCAGTACCTGCGCGATCAGGGGTGCGTGCCCCGCCTCGGTCGCTCCCTGGCAGGCCGCCGCCCGGTGCGCCCGGGCCTCGTCGAGGTCGTCGGCGAGGTAGCCGAGCAGGTCGTGTGTCACCGCGCGGATGTCCGCCCGGTCCGCTTCGGCGCCCAGCATCGATGTCGCGACGCCGAGCTGGGTGTATGCCTCCTCGGCGTGGCCGTCCCAGCGAGCGAGCTTCGCCTTCGACAGGGCCAGCTCAGCCAGCGCATCCGGCCAGGTGACCCGTTCCGCGCACCGTTGCGCCTCGGCGATGGCGGCCGCGCTGGCGTCCTTCTCGCCCAGCAGCCAGTACAGCTGCGCCTGGAGGGAGCGCATCCGGATGACGTCCTCGATGGCACCAACCTCGGTGACGACCGCGATGGCCTGTTCGTAGTACGCGCACGCGCCGGCGAACTCACCGCGCACGGCGATCCGGTCCGCCAGCTCGGTCAGGGCGAACGACATCCCCCACCGTTCGCCGATCGCGCGGAACTCGGCCAGCGCCCTCTCCAGATACGCGTCCGCCTCCCGCCCGCCCTGGCCGAGCATGATGCGCATCTTGCCGAGCTGCAGCCGGGCCAGGGCGCGTACCCAGGGATCCTCGTTATCCAGCAGTGATTCCCACGCGGGCAAGAACGCGTCCGGCGCTTGCAACATACGTTCCAGCGGGGCTATCAACCCAAGCAGCGGGTTGCTGTGCTGACTGCGCTGACTGAACCGGTAGGCCTGGTGGATCCACTCCGCCGCCTGGTGCTCGTCGCCCCGCCCGGAGTTCAGGAACAGCACGACCAGGGCGTACACCATGGCCCGGATCTCATCGGCCACCTCGCCGGGAATGGTGGTGGCCGCGGTGGTCAGCTCGTTGCCCTCGGCCTTGTGCCCGCTGAGCCACCAGTACCAGCCCGCGCTCGCCGCGAGCCGCATGGCCCCGTGCGCCTCACCGGCCGCGATCGCGCCACGCATGGCAGCACCGATATTGTCGTGCTCGGCCTTGAGCGCGGCGAGCCATTCCAGCTGCTCGGCGCGGCGAAGATGCGGCTCCGCAGTCTCGGTGAGTTCGGTGAAGCAGGCCAGGTGCGCATGACGCGCCAGGTCAGATTCTCCCGCCTCCGCGAGCCGGTGCCCGGCGTACTCCCTGATCGTGCCGATCATCCGGTAGCGCGGTGCGCTGCCGCCCGCCGTGAGCAGCAGCGATTTCTCCGCCAGCGCGGTGAGCAGCTCGAGCACCTGCTCCGGCTCGACCCCGTCGCCGGCGCAGACCCGCTCAGCCGCCTCCAGGCTCGCCCCGCCGGAGAACACCGAGAGCCTGCGCAGGACCATCCGTTCGGCGTCGGTGAGCAGCTCCCAGCTCCAGTCGATGACCGCGCGCAGCGTCTTGTGCCGCGGCCACGCGGTACGGCTGCCGCCGGTCAGCAGGCGGAACCGGTCATCGAGCCGGTGAGCGAGCTGATCGAGGGACATGGTGCGCAGCCTGGCCGCGGCCAGTTCGATCGCCAGCGGCATCCCGTCAAGCGCCCGGCAGACGCGCGCCAACCTCGACGACGTGCGGGCGTCGAGCTGATCAGGGACCGCGAGGTCCCTGCGCACCGCGCCGGCCCGGTCCCGCAGCAACCGGACGGCCGGAGCCGGGTGACGGCCGCGTCGAACGCGGCACTGTCCGGGACACCGACGTCCTGCATGGCCGCACCGCGCCACAATGCGAGGGCCTCGCGCAGCAGCCGTACCCGCCGCGGATCCTCCTCCCGGCGGGCCTGCCCGACGAGGCGCTCGAACCGCACCGCGTCGACGGCGTCGGGTTCCACCCTCAGCCGGTAGCCGTCCGTCAGCCCCTGGACCGCCCCTTCCGGCAGTGCCTTCCGCAGCCGGGAAACCAGGCGTTGCAAGGCATTCCCCGCGCCGGAGGGCGGAAGCTCACCCCAGATCCAGTCGACGAGCGTCGCCTTCGGGACGGCGTGGCCTGGTTGGAGCGAGGGCGATCAGCAGCCCGCGCAACCGGGCGCCCGGCACGTCGGCGAGGACGCCGTCGTCCGTGCGAGCCTCGAATGGCCCAAGCATCCCGATCTGCACCTAGCCGATTTTGCCACTCGTGGCGGTCAGTCGCGGCCGGCCGCGACGAGCCTGTCGAGGATGGCAGATTCGGCGGCGCACTCCTCATCTCCGAGGGAATTGCCGTACGCCTGCCGCTCGTGGGTGAAAACGGCGAGCCCGCCGATTATCCGGTAGCTGACCAGGCAGCGCAGCCCGTCGCGGCCTGCCACCTGAGCCGCCCGGGTCAGCAGGCGGTCCGCCGCGGCGTGGTCGCCGCCCTGCTCGCAGTCGATGGCCAGGGCGATCAGGTCCAGCGCGCGGCTGCCCAGGCCGAACCCATCCCAGTCCACCACGCCGGTGATCCGCGCTCCGTCGGCCAGGATGTTCGACAGGTTCAGGTCGTTGTGGGCGTAGTCGGCTGGCGGCAGCCGCAGCCCCCAGACCGGCTGGAGCCAGCGCCGCAGCCGCGCGCACAGCGGGCCGGCCGCCGCGCAGGCCCGGGCCGCATCGGCCCATACCTCGTCCCAGTCGTCGAAGAGCACGTTGGCCACGTAGCCGGTAAAATCGTTACCCTCGGCGGCGATCCCGGCACCGGCCTGCAACTCGACCAGGCCAAGCAGCGCGTCAAGCACCGACCCGTCCATCGGCCCGGCCAGCGGATGGAGGGGACGGCCGGGGAGCCTGTTCTGCACGGTCACGTGCCAGTCAGCGCTGATCATGCCATGCCACAAGATGGCCGGGATCGGATACCCGCGCGCCCCGAGCGCGGGAAGATGCGCCGCGGCCCATCGCGTCTTCTCCTCCGCGCGGTCACCGTGCCGGATCTTGACGACGATTGGGCCGGTCCGCTGCGCCCGGGCCGCCCACGTCATCCCCGACTGCCGCGCAGGCACGAGCGGCTCGGCACCGGACACTCGCTCACCCAGCTCCCGGGCGGCCAGCAGGCCGATCTCACGCCAGGCGGGCATCGCGGTCACCACGCCCCGATCGTAGGCACCACCCGCGACAGCGGAGAAGTAGTTTTCCGCGCGGTGGCAACTGCCCTCTGGGGCGGTAGATGACGCGGTCGGGCTTTGACCTGCTGCGGCTGGCGTTCGGAGTCGACGAGGCCGTCCCGGGCGAGCCGGTCGGGGACCTGGTAGAGGTGGCCGATGCCCTGCGGCCCGTATTGCGCTCCGCGCGATGGCCTGGTCCCGCGATGATCCCGGTGGTTCGCGATACGCCCGCGCTTCATGCTGCGTGGACCCGTGAAGATCATGGAAAATCCGCATTCCATCGTAGATCCGGTACCTGATAGAGGGTGTCGCGTGACTCCTGGGTGTCCTGGGTCAACAGTGGAGCCGTGGCGGTCTTCGCGCGTCCATGCCGGGCCGCCCGGACCAGGGACGGGAGCATGCGGGTGCCGCCGGGGGCAGGGATCGTGGAAAATTAGCTTCTTATTTCGACGGTAACGATCCACAATCGCTGGCGGGGCAGACGGGGCCGGGGCGGGTGGTTCTGGTGAGGCGGCGGGACACGCGTGAACGGGACTGCCGGCGGCGGGCCGCCGGATAGCTCTGCGACAGCCTCTATAGCGGGGAGTGCTCGGTCGCCTCGGCCGATCGGACATGTGTACTGCCGAGGCGTGGATCGATCTGCTTGCGGTGCTGCGTGTACGGTCGCGGTATGAGGTCAGCACCGATGGTTATCTTGCCTCAGGACAGTGGCGCTCCTGGCGTAGCGGTGCGGGGCGTGAGTCTGGTGGTACAGGACTGGCCGGCTGAAGGGCTGGCGAGCGAGGTCGCGCCCCTGCATGTGCACCATGCGGATGACGAGGCGTGGCATGTAGTGTCCGGAGCGCTGCGGTTCCGGTTCGCGGATGAAGAGGTCATTGCCGGGGCTGGCTCGACGGTGCTGGTGCCTGCGGGCGTGGCGCATACTTTCGGGAACGCCGGGCCTGAGCCATCGCGGTACTGCATCATCTTGCCCACGCGCCTCGATGAGCTGATCAGCGCTCTGCACGAGACAGACGAGGCAGAGCACGCGGCGATCTACCGCAGGTATAAGTCCGAGCTGCTGGAATGAGCAGACGGCTAAGTATCTGGTTAGGGCCGCAAAACGTCGTTGTCGGCGCGGTGGCTCGGTAGTTATTGTCCGATGGTGAACTCCGGGGACACGTCGAGGTGGCGCACGTCAGCCATGTCCTGCCGGACAGCGTCGGCAAGATTGTGTCGGGTGGGGAGATTTCTTTTCCGATCGGAGTACCGGCTAGCCGAGCAAGCTCAGGAACTCATCCACGGCCAGTCGGCATCCCGCAGGATCTCGCGGACACGCAAACCCGGCAGGACACGCAGCGGAGGCATCAGGCTACCTCGTCGACATCCACCGCCAGCAACTCCGACCGCACCAGCCACTCCGGGACGCCGCCGTCGGCTTCGAACGAGGCCAAGATGGCCTCACGCAAATCGTCCAGAGCCTCTTTCCTGGTCAGGCCCTGGCCGTTCGCTCCCACATTCGGACCGAGCTGAGCACGCGCGCACCACCAGCCGTCCTCATCTCGCTCGACGGTCATCGGCACCAGGACCGTCATGACCGGCTCCTCCTCAGTCGATGAGTAGTCCCAGGCTACCGGAACGTGAGCCACCCAGGGTGCGGGTCAGGTCGCGCCGATGGCGCCAGGCTCCCGCATGCCCCCCAGGCAGGCAGTCCGGCGATCAGGATGAGCGGGACCCAACGCAGGTGACCTGCGGGAAGAATGAGCCTCCGACGGTCACAAATCTGCGGGCAGGATACGGAAAGCGTCGAAGCGTCTGGTCAGCGGGGTGATTGCACGGAAATGCCGCTGGTCAAGGGTGAGGATCTCATTAGTGTCGTAGCGCTCGGCTAGGACGGAGTTCACCGCGTCGGTCATTCCGATCTTCAGGTCCTGATGTTTGGCGGCCACTCGCCTCGCGGCGCGCAAGTCGTCGATGTCCAGATCGGGAATTTCGTATGCACCGCTGGTCAGGTCATCGATGACGTCAAGTTCCCTGGCCACCCCCGCCTTGTCCAGGACCATATAGTCGATCTCCGCTATCACCAGCGGCGAGATGACCGGCGGCTGGCGGACGCTGCCCAGTATCTTGAGCACCGTGTCGTGCAGGGGATGCGCGGCGGCGGTCCCGGCGAG
>JBEKGC010000048.1:0-29896 GCA_050013055.1 Streptosporangiaceae bacterium | reverse complement strand
CGCGCGTGCTCGACCTTGAGGCAGCGGTCCATGATCACCGTCATGCCGCCGTCCTCGGCGATCTTCGCTCCCTCGGCGTTGATCACGCCGAACTGGCACCACAGGGTGCCGGCGCCGATCGCCACGGCGTCCCGCGCGATCGACGGCAGCGCGTCCGGCGCGCGGAAGACGTTCACGATATCCACCGGCACGGGCACGTCGAGCAGGCTCGGGTAGCACCTCTCCCCGAGGATCTCCGTCTCGCGGGGATTGACCGGGATCACCCGGTAGCCATGCCGCTTGACGTAGTAGCCGACGAAGTAGCTGGCCCGCAGCTGGTTGTTCGACAAGCCCACGATCGCGATCGTGTGAGCGGTGTGCAGCACGCGCTGGATCGTCAGCGGGTCCTGGTACCGCGCGAGATCGATGCCCTCCGGCTCGCTCTGTGTCTCCCGCTCGCTCTGTGTCTCCAGCCCGCTCATGTGGCCGCCACCTTCATGTCCGCTGTGCTCCTCGCGGCGACGAGCGCGAAACCCTGCTCCAGGTCCCAGATCAGGTCCTCGACCGACTCGAGGCCAACCGACAGCCGTATCGTCCCAGGCCCCACGCCTGCGGCCCGCAGCTCGTCGTCGCTCAGCTGGCGGTGGGTCGTGCTGGCGGGGTGGATGATCAGGCTTTTCGCGTCGCCGACGTTCGCCAGGTGGGACCAGAGCGTGACGCCGCGGATGAGGTCCTGCCCGCCGTCTCGGCCGCCGGCGCAGTCGAACGAGAACACCGCGCCGGCACCGCGCGGCAGGTATTTCGCCACCAGCGGCTGGTACCGGCTGCCTGGCAGCCCGGGGTAGGTCACGTTCGAGGCCAGGTCGTGCGAGGCCAGGAACGTCGCGACCTTCCGCGCGTTCTCGACGTGGCGTTCCATCCGCAGCGACAGCGTCTCAAGCCCCTGCAGGAACAGGAAAGCGTTGAACGGCGAGACCGCCGCGCCCAGGTCGCGCAGGGTCTCGGCCCGGAGCTTCATCAGGTAGCCGTAGGTGCCGAACGTCTCGTGGAACTGCAGCCCGTGGTAGGCGGGCGACGGATCCGCGACCACGGGAAACCGCCCGTTGGACCAGTTGAACGTGCCCGCCTCCACGACGACCCCGCCGATGGACGTGCCGTGGCCGCCGATGAACTTGGTCGCCGAGTGGATCACGATGTCGGCGCCCCAGTCGATCGGGCGGCACAGATACGGCGTGGCGAACGTGTTGTCCACGACCAGCGGCAGCTCATGGGAGTGCGCGATCGCCGCCACGGTCTCGATGTCCAGCACGTTCCCGGCCGGGTTGCCGATCGTCTCGGCGAAGAACGCCTTCGTGTTCGCCCGGACCGCCTGCTGCCACGCGCCCGGATCGTCGGGATCGACCCACGTCAGCTCCACGTTCATCTTGCGCAGCACATGCTTGAACTGGTTCACCGTGCCGCCGTAGAGCGCCGAGGACGAGATCACGTGGTCGCCCGGCTCAAGCAGCGTGAAAAGCGCGGCCGCCTGGGCGGCGAGCCCGCTGGCGAATGCCACCGCGCCGGCGCCGCCCTCCAGGTTCGCCACTCGCTCCTCGAACACCGCCACGGTCGGGTTCATGATGCGCGAGTACGTGTTCCCGTACTCCTGCAGGTTGAAGTACGCCGCCGCGGACTCCGGGTCCTCGAACACGTAGCTGGTGGTCTGGAAGATCGGCACCGCGCGGGCGCCGGTGTTCGGGTCGGGCCGCTGCCCGGCGTGCAGCTGCCGTGTCTCGAACCCGAACGCCCGGGCTTCCTCGGCCCGGGAGGGTTGGTCGGTCACGAAGGCCTCTTCCTCGACGTCATCCCGTCAGACCCGTCGGCCCGCCTGTGCTTGCTCAGAAACTGGCGGATGATGGGCGTCTGCCTCGCTTCCTCGAGCAGGAAGCAGTCGTGGCCGTACGGCGCCTCGATCACACCGAACTCTACCGGCTTGCCGAGCGCGCGAAGCGCGCCGGCGATCTCTTCCGACGCGGACGGCGGGTACAGCCAGTCGGAACTGAACGCGATCAGCAGCGTCCGCGCCGAAACGGTGGCCAGCGCCCGGGTGAGTGACCCGCTGCCATACTGTCGCGCGAGATCGAAATACGTCAGCGCGCGCGACGTGTAGAGGTAGGTGTTGGCGTCGAAGCGCCGGACGAACGAGTCGGCCTGATGGCGCAGGTAGCTCTCGATCTCGAATTCCGGCTCGGTGAGCGTGTAGCGAATCTCGTCGCCCGCTCTTTGCGGCACTGCCTGCAGCCGCCGGCCGAACTTGTCGTTCAGCGCCAGGGCGGAGAGGTACGTGATGTGGCCGACCATCCGCGCCACGCCCAGGCCGGCCTCGGGCGCGGCGCCCGTGCCGTAGTAGCGGCCACCTTGCCAGGCCGGGTCGCCCATGATCGCGTTACGCGCGATCGCGTTCCAGGCCACGCCCTGCGGATGCAGGGCGTGCGTGCTGGCGATCGCGACTATGGCATCGACCTGCTCGGGGAACAGGATCGCCCACTCGAACGCCTGCATCCCGCCGAGCGAGCCGCCGGCCACCGCCGCGAGCCGCTCGATACCCAGTGCGGTCAGGAACGCGCGCTCGGTCCGCACCATGTCCGCCACCGTGATCACGGGAAAGTCCGGTCCGTACGGCTGGCCTGTCGCCGGGTCGGTCGAGGACGGCCCCGTGGTCCCGCGGCAGCCGCCGAGCAAGTTCGTGGCGATGACGAAGAAACGGTCGGTGTCGAACGCCTTGCCGGGGCCGATCATCCCGTCCCACCAGCCCAGCCCCTTGCCGGTCACGCCGTCGCGGTCCTGCGCCCCGAACCCGTCGCGCGTGCCCTCTTCCGGCGGTGCCTTCGCGAAGCCCGCCGCGTGCGCGTCGCCGCTGAGCGCATGGCACACCAAGATGACGTTGTCGCGGCGGGGTGACAGGGTGCCATAGGTTTCGTAGGCCACCCGGACCGGGTGCAGTTCCCGGCCGCAGTCGAGCCGCACCGGCGCCGGCAGGTCCAGGTACTGCGTCTCGACCGTGCCGACCGAGCCGGCCGAGAGCTTCGAGACGGGCTCCGCCATGAGGGCTATCTTAGCTGGTCGGAGCCGGTATATTTGCGAGCATCTCCATCAGGAATATGGAGAATACGCCGAGAGAGGTATGACGCGACATGACTACGGTTACCAATGGGGTTAACGTGCAGGCGCTGCTCGACGCGCGCGAAGTGCTGAAGGGTGCGCCTGAGGCCGCTCAGTTCACCTGGCGCGCGTCCGCCAAGTGGCAGAGCGGCGTCCACAGCACGATCAAGGTCCAGAGCTTCTTCGGCCTGGGTGCGGAGCAAAACCACAAGCAAGAGTGGACGTTCGAAGCCGACCACCCGGAGGTCTTCGCGGCGGAGGACGGCGGCATCACGCCGATCGAGTACCTCCTCGTCGGCCTGGCGAGCTGCCTGACGGGGGGTATTGCGTCCGTAGCGGAGAACCGCGGCATCCAGCTGCGCTCGGTTGAGTCCGTAGTCGAGGGCGGGCACGACATCCGCGGCATCCTCGGTGCCGACAGCGACGTCCGCAACGGCTACAACGACATCAAGGTGACGTTCACCATCGACGCGGACGCGTCGAGGCAGGAGATCGAGGCGCTGGTGGCCCAGTCCCAGAAGCGCTCCGCTGTGTACGACGCTCTCACGAATCCCACGAACGTCACCGTCGAAGTAGCCTGAGGGCCTAGGGGGTCTGAGTCATCGAGCATGTCACTACGGTCGTCATCGGGGCGGGGCACGCGGGCCTGGCCGCGAGCCACTTCCTCGGCGACCGGTCGATCGACCATGTCGTGCTCGAGCGCGGCGAGGTGGCGAACTCCTGGCGCCGTGAACGCTGGGACTCGCTGCGGCTGCTGACTCCCAACTGGCAAAGCCGGCTGCCGGGCCTTCGCTACGAAGGCCCGGATCCCGACGGCTACATGACGATGGGGGAGGTCACCGAGTTCATCGAGCGCTTCGCTGCGGTCACCCGCGCTCCCGTCCAGGCCGGCACGAACGTCACGTCGGTCCGGCGCACCGACGACGGCTACCAGGTGACCACGAGCCGCGGCGAGATTCGCTGCCGGGCCGTGGTCATCGCGAGCGGCGCCTGCAATCAGCCTTCTGTGCCGCCGCTCAGCGCAGCGGTGCCTGCGTCCGTCGAGCAGCTGACGCCGTTCGACTACCGTGACCCCGCCAAACTCCCCGACGGCGGCGTACTCGTCGTGGGAGCGTCGGCCACCGGCGTGCAGCTGGCCGCGGAGCTGCAGCGTTCCGGCCGGCCGGTGACCCTGTCGGTGGGGGAGCACGTCCGGCTGCCGCGCACCTACCGGGAACGCGATGTGCTGTGGTGGATGGACGCGTCGGGGGTGTGGGATCAGCGGTACGACGAAGTCGACGATCTCACCCGGGCCCGGCGGCTGCCCTCGCCCCAGCTCATCGGGACTCCGGAGCGGGCCACGCTCGACCTCAACGCGCTCGCCGCCCTCGGCGTCGAGCTGGTGGGCCGCTGGGGGGCGGTACGTGACGGCCGCGCGCTGTTCTCCGGCGGCCTGCGCAACGTGTTCTCGCTCGCGGACCTCAAGCTGGAGCGCCTGCTTGACACGTTCGACGAGTGGAGCCGGACGCACGGGCGTGACGCCGAGGTCGGCCCGGTCGAGCGCCTCGCGCCGACACGCGTGCCCTCCTCGGCGCGGCTGCAGCTTGACCTGGGCAGCGGCGAGATCCGTGCGATCGTGTGGGCGACGGGCTTCCGTCCTGACTACGGGTGGCTCGACCTGCCTGTTCTCGACGCGAAGGGCCAGCTACGCCACGAGGGCGGCGTGGCCGGCAGCCCGGGCCTGTACGCGCTGGGGCTGCCCGTGCTGCGGCGGCGCAGGTCCACGTTCATTAGCGGTATCGAGGACGACGCGCGTGCGGTGATCGATCACCTTACCCGGTACCTGGCGACTGGTCCGCAAGCACGGTGCTGAGGGTGCGGCGACCGACTTCCAGGAGAACCGGGTTGTCGGCCGAGTGGGCCAGGAACACGACCGCGAGGTTCAGGGCCCAGCCTCTGGCCCGCGCCCGCAGGGCGTCGCTGACCCGGCCGCCGGTGCCGCTGGCCGCTAGGTAGGCCGACCAGAAGCGGGCATGGCAGCCGAGCGGGAGCAGCATCCAGGCCACCGACAGGTCGCTGGCCGGGTCGCCCGCGGTGATGTCGCCGAAGTCGATCACGCCGCTGATCTGGCCGTCGTTGACCAGAACGTTCGCCGGGTGCAGGTCGCCGTGCAGCCAGACAGGCGGGCCGTGGTAGCGGGGGGCCGCGAGCCCCGCGTCCCAGACGCGCAGCACCGCGTCCCGGTCGAGGTGATCGGTGTCGGCTTGGCCAGTGACCAGGGCGAGGTTGGCCGCGAAGCTGCCGGCCCGCTCGGCCAGCGGGACACCGCGGAACGGGTTGGCCGGCGCGTCCGCCGGGGCGGGCACGTGCAGCGCGCCCAGGAACCCGCCGACGGCGGCCGCGGCTCCCGCCGGGTCCAGGGAAGGGGCCTGCGCCGCGGGCACGCCCGGCAGGTAGGGCACCACGCTCCAGGAGTACGGGTAACCGTGCGCGGGTACCCCGGTCCGTTCCGGATAAGGGATGGGCAAGGGCAGCCCCGGGGCGAGCCCGGGGAGCCAGCGCTGCTCGTTCTTGATGATCTCCGCGCCGAGGGCGCGGCGCGGCAATCGCGCGAGGAGCCCGTCCCCGACCCGGTAGAGCTCGTTGTCCCAGCCGTTCGCGAGGAACTCCACGGGCAGCCGCGCCAGGTCAGGGTGCTGACCGGCGAGCAGCCGCCGCACCAGCTCCGCTGACACCTCAACCTCGGCGGCCGGCATTCGGTTCACAGCCATAACGATTAATCTAATGTTCATCACGATTGGCGTCCAGAGTTTTGATCACGTGCGGTTGAAACCCGGATTATGGCGAACGTTAATGCGCAGGTAACAAATCCTCACGTCCGGCCTGTTACAGTTCCCCGGGTGAAGGAAATCGCCGTCCCCGAAGCTAGGTGAGCAGCATGAAGACATCACGTATTTCTGCGCATCCTTATCATCAAGCCGATTCCCAGGTCACCCGACAGCCGGCTTACGGCATCCATGCCAGTTCTTATGACCGTGATACCAAGCCCTTCCAGACCTACCGCCAGGCGCTCGTCGAGGCACTGCCGCTCCAGCGTGGGCAGGTGGTCCTCGACGTAGGATGCGGGACCGGGCTTTGCTGCGGCCTGCTGCGAGAAAAGGTGGGCCCGCAAGGCAGTGTCGTGGGCATCGAGGAATCGCCGGAGATGGCCACGGCGGCACATGAGAAAGTTCAAACCAACGGCTGGCATAACGTCACAGTGGTGCGATCCTCGGCCGAGGATGCCGACCTAGCGGTGACCGCGGACGCCGCTCTTTTCTGCGCGGTTCACGATGTCCTGCAGTCACCTGCCGCCTTGCGCAATGTCACGGCCAGGCTGCGCCCGGGAGGCTGGGTGGCGGCTGGCGGGGGAAAATGGGCCGCGCCCATAATGCTGGCCCTGAATTCGATGGTAAGCGCGTTTCACGCTCCCTACGTGAGAAATTTCAACGGGTTCGACCAGCCCTGGAGACACCTGGAACAGCTGGTTGAAGATGTCCAGGTCCGCGAGATGGCGTTCGGCAGCGGCTACATCATGACCGGCCGCACGCCCGGGTAACGACACCCACGCCAGTACCGCACGGCGGGAGCGCGGTACGATAGGTGGTGTCCAGGCTCTCAGTCCTGGCGGTGCTGGAGCGTGAAGCAGTGGGGCAGGAGCCCGGCGAGGCAGTCACTGCGTCCACCCGGCTTGTGAACCTACCCGGCCGCGGGACCACGCGGATCTGGGAATGTTCCGGCCCGCCCGGTGCCGAGACGCTCATGCTCATCCACGGAGTCACCTTCACGGCGGAGCTGAACTGGGCCAAGGTCTGGCTGCCGCTATCGCGGCACTTCCGTGTCATCGCTCTTGACCTGCGCGGGCATGGTGACGGGATCAGCGCGGGCCCGAAGTTCTGTCTCGAGGATTGCGCTGATGACGTCGCCGCGCTGGCCGAGGTCCTGGGCATCGGCCGCTTCATCGCGGTCGGATACTCGATGGGCGGCATGATCGCTCAGCTGGTGTACCGGCGGCATGGCCCGATGGTCACAGGCTTGGTGTTGTGCGCTACGGCACGCAATGTGCTGGGATCACCGTCGGACCAGCTCGGCGCCCTCGCGCTGCCCGCCGCGGCCCTCACGATCCAGTGGAACCCCATGCTGCAATCCATGAGCGCGGAGATGCTCGGGATGGCGCTGCTTGGCCCGGTGGGCGACCCCGCCACGGCTAGGTGGGCCCGCTCCCAGTTCAGCCGAACCAAGCTCACCACAGCCTTGTCAGCCATCGAGGCCGTCTGCGAGTTCACCTCGCATGCCTGGATCGGTCAGGTTAAGGTCCCCACGGCGGTGATCGTCACCAGCCGGGACCGGACCGTGGCGGAAAGCCGTCAGCTGAAGCTGGCCGATGCCATCCCGGGCGCGTCGGTCCACATCCTGGACGCTGACCACGATGTGTGCGTTACCGCACCCGAGCTCTTCGCGCCGGTATTGCTCCGGGCCTGCCTGTCGGTCACCCACGCTTCGGAGGCGCAGGAGCCGTTCGTCGCCTGAGCGAGGACCTGACCCGCCGGCCGCGGAAGCTGGTGAGGCCGAACCAGGCCGCATCGGCGCCGCACGCATGGCACCTCAGGGAGCAAGCTGTTCAACCGTGACACCCACGGCTTCGTATGTTCGGGTGGCCCGCTGGTCAAGGCTCAGCAGCGTGGCATGGTGCTCGGCTGCGGTGAACGCGATCAGGGCGTCGTAGGCGGGACCGCCGCCTATCTGCCCGGCGGCTATGGTGGCCAGGAGCTCCCGGTACCCGGTTTCTGACAGGGTGAGGAGCTGTCCGGTGAACCGCTCGGTGATGAAGGCATGCACGATCGACGGGTGGGCACGGTGCGGCGGCGGGAGCCGGGTCAGCACCGAGTAGGACTCAATCGCCGCATGGGCGATCAGGCGTGGCTGGCTGGCCATGACCTTGCGGGCGATGGCGTGGTGCTCGTGCCAGGTGGCGAAGGCCGCGATGACCACGCTGGAGTCGACGGCCTTCACCGGCGGACGCGCTCTAGCGTGTCCCGGACCATCTCGGTCGTCAGCGCCGGCATGTCGGCATCGGCGACGGCGGCCACGCCGTCGCCCTCATCCACGAGCCGCATCGGCGTCGCCGCCGGGACGATTTCCAGCCGTCCGTCCTGCTCGGTGATTTCCAGTGGCTGGCCTGCGGTCAGCCCTAGCGCATCCCGGAGCGCTTTGGGAATGACAACACGTCCGGCAGAATCGATGGCAGTCTTCATACCATAAAATTACCATCCGTGCGTGGGTGTTTTCACCCCTGCTGTGGCTGCGCGCAAGAGGGGCGGAACGACCCCTGACGCTGACCTGGCCGCGCGGACGAGCCTATAGCTGAGGGCCGGAAAACCGGCCAGCTCCAAGCGGATCGGATGAGGGCAATGTCAGCACTACTTACCCAGGAGATGAACTACGCGGGCCGGCGGGTCGTCGAGCTGCAGGCGCCCTGGAGCGTTGACCAGCAGTGGCAGAGCAGGTAAGGATCATGGCCATGGAGTCGTTTACGGGCAAGCTCGCGGTGGTGACCGGCGGCGGCTCGGGCATAGGCCGTGAGATTGTCCGGCAGCTCGCGGCGCAGGGATGCTCGGTCGCGACCTGCGACCTGAACGCCGACACCGTCACGGTGACCGCGGCCACGGCCTGGGCGGCCGCCCCGCCCGGCGTCCGGGTCACGAGCCACGTCTGTGACGTCTCCGACGAGGCGCAGGTCCAGCGGTTCCGCGACGAACTGCTCGAGCAGCACGACGGCGATCACGTGGACCTGGTCTTCGCCAACGCGGGCATCTCAGGCGGCGGCAGCTTCGTCAACGACTCCCGGCAGGAGTGGGAGCGCACCTTCGCCATCAACTGGTGGGGCGTGTACTACTGCGCCCGTACGTTCCTGCCGCTGCTGATCGCCAGCGGCGACGGCGTCCTGGTCAACACAAGCAGCGCGGCCGGTTTCTGGGCCACGGCAGGCTCCGGCGCGCCGATCACCGCTTACGCCACGGCGAATTTCGCCATCAAGGGCTTCTCCGAAGCACTCATCGAAGACCTGCGCTCCAATGCGCCGCAGGTCCGGGTCGTCGTGGTCATGCCGGGTGTCGTGAACACCGACATCTACGTGAACTCCCGCCGCGCCCTGGGCCAGCCAGCGTGGGAGCAGCTGAGCGACGCCCAGCTGCTCGAGCTGCTCCCCGAAGGCACCCGGGCCACTCTCGTCACGATGGGCCTGCTGCCCGAGGATTTTTCCGCCGATGACCTGCGCGAGGCGATCCCGCGACTGAAAAACGAATTCGTCCAGGACAAGGGGTTCACCGCGGCGCAGGCGGCGACCATCATCCTGGACGGGGTGCGATCCGGGGCCTGGCGGGTCCTCGTCGGCGCGGAAGCCAAGATGCTCGACGAACACGTGCGCGCCAACCCTGAGGCCCCCTTTGACTACGAGAACTACGCGGAGATGTATGGCCCTCTGATAGCACAAGCGGAAGCCGAAGCGTCAGCAACACCGGCGCGGTAAACCGCTACCACGCGTAGAGCTGATCCAGGCCGACGAGCTGGATGTCGGGGCGCTGGCCGCCTCGCAGTTCGCGGTCGAAGCCCGCCCCGGAATAGCAGGTCAGCACGGTGTCCCTGGTATCGAATCCCTTGACCGCGAGCAGGTCCCTGGCGCGGCGCAGGCGCTCGACGTGACACAGGTCCATGACCCGGTCCCACTTCGCCTCGCCGAGGGACAGAACTTTGCGCGGGTGCCCAGGTTCGGTGGGAGCGAGCACCGCGACGTCGATCTGGATCTGCGTCCGGTTGGCGGCATCCGGGACCACGCCGGACCCTACCTCCCCGGGCGGGCCGCCGAAGACCGCGTGATCGGCCGCCATCGCGTAGTCGCGGCAGATCGCCTCGAAATGCGGTCCCGTTACCTGGGACAGGAACCGGGCGCGGGCGCCGGGCCAGACGGCTGATCCGCCGCCGAGTTCCAGACGCGCCCAGGCCCGGCTCATGATGGCCTGGTAGAAGGTGATGAGCGGCTCGGCGATGCGGTACCTGGCCCGTCCCGATCTGAACAGATCGGGCTCCTTGATCAGCAGCCGGGAATCCTCAAGGACACGGAGCGGATGCGCGACCTCGTTGGACTTCCGGCCGATATAGCTGGCGATTCCGCCGGAGGTGTTGTTTCCCTCGGCCACGGCCGCGAGCACGGAATGATAGAGCGACGGGTCGCGGATCTCGGTCTCCTCGGCGAGCAGGTAACGGGCTCCCCGGAAGAGCGGGGTCTGCGGATTCAGCACGGTCCGGATCACCCAGGGGTCAAAGTCCGTGAGGTCGGCGGGGGTGTCTTCGCGCAGGAGCTCCCGCCGGTAAGCGGGAGTTCCGCCCACCACGGAATGCACGAGCACAGCCAGCTTGGGGTCGGTAATTTGCCAGAACCGCGCGGCGTCCCGGTAGCCACAGGGGTGGACGGTCAGCTCGAAGCCCGCCCGCCCCCGCAGCGGCGCCGACCCGGAAAGCAGCCCGCCCATCACTGACATGGCTGAGCCGCCCAGGAGAAGCCGGGTGCGGCTCGTTGATCCGCTTCCTCCTGGGCCAAGCTCCCGCTGGATGATGGACGGCAGACCGGGTGACGCCTTGACCATGAAGGGGAACTCATCAATGACGACGGGAACGATACGATCCCCGGCCAGCCGGAACAGGTAGGGAATGGCGTCAAGCCAGTCTCTGAAGGGCGGGACCGGCGATCCGCTGAAGCGGATCAGCTCGTCGGCGAACAACCGGACTGAGACCGTCTCGGTCAGCTCCAAGGCCGGGAAGTAGATCCCGCCCAGGGCCGCCGCCAGCCCCTGGAGGAGATAGCTCTTGCCCTGCCGGCGCCGCCCGCTCACCACACCCAGCGTGGCCCCAGGCCGGGCATCGGCGGCGAAGGAGACCAGCCCGGTCCACTCGGCATCCGGCATCCGTTAGCCGGAGCCGGGCGGCCAGCCTCGGCGCGTTAGCTCAGATGCCAGCTCACTTACTGCGGAAGTCGGCGACGGTGGTGATGAGCATGCTGTGCAACGTCAGCACGTGATGCCCGGGTGCCAGGCCAAGCGCGGCCGGGTCGAGTGCGTAGCTGACCGCGCCTAGGTCGCTGGCGGTGAGCGTGGTGATTGTCGTGCCGTCGATGGCGAGGCTGACCGGGTGGCCGGGCAGGAACCCCGTGCCGGACACCGAGGACGTGCCGCCAGGTGGGATGTTCCCGGCCGAGAGCCTGATGCTGTGCTCAAGTCGGCTGAGTTCCTGGCTGGCCTCCTGCCGGGCCGAACGCGCCAGGCCGGACGCCTGGGTGGCGGCGACCAGGGCCGGGACGAACGTGCTCGCGTCGATGGTGCCCCAGCCGCTGGCGACGTCGAATCCGGGGCCCGCGGTGAATCCGGGCACGAGAACCTGACCGGTCTTCGGATCGATCACCGAGTTGTTCCCGCTCACCACGTCGGAGATTCCGGCCTTGGTCCCGAGCGGGCCGAGCACGTCATACAGCACCGGATTGATCGGGCCGAGATCCTGGCCGTGGTTCAGCTGGGTCGCCAGCGCGAGCACGCCGGCCACCATCGGAGCCGACTCCGACGTACCGTCCTGGGAGTCCATGGTGATGTCGGGCACCGACCGCATCGGCGAACCGGTGATCCGGGCGACGCCGTCCTGGTAGGAAGGCCGCGGGTAGACCGAGGAGAACCCGGCCCCCTCGGCGAAGATGCCGTCCACGTGCCAGAGCGGGTCAGGTCCTAGCTTCGCCCCGCTGGTCGTGCTGACGTTCGGTACGCTGCCGCCCACGGCCGTGACCCATGGATTGTCATCCCAGGTGGCCGTGGCCGGTCCGGGGCTGGTGTTGCCGCACTGGGCGTTGGCGACCGCGAGGTTCTGCACGACGCCGCAGTCGCCGGTCGCGTTTAGCACCGGAATGCCCGCCGCGGCCGCCGACAGCGGACCCGGGTCGTTGGCGTGGATCTGCGGTTCCCCGAAGCTGTAGGTGAGCTCGCCAGTGCCGTCGCTGATCGATATCGCGTTGGCGATGTGATGGGCGCTGATGTACTCCAGGGCGCGCATCATCTCCGGCGGTGCCACATTGCTCGCGGGGTCGTCGGTGATCTCGCTGTCGGCCGGCGTGGCCGAGATGACGATCTTGGCGTACGGCGCGATCAGGTGCACGGTGAGCACATCCAGCTCAAGTTCGCCCTCCCAGGCGTCGCATGACCCGTAGCTGCCGAGTACCACCATGCCGGGCGGGCACTGCGCGGGCAGCGGCCCAGAGGGGTAGATCGTCTGGATCACCGGATCGGGCAGGCCGTACCGCAAGTCCCTGGTATGGATGAACGCAGCGATTCCCGGGTCATCCCAGCCCTCGATCACGGCCACGGTGGTACCGGTGCCGTCGACGCCCTTGAGCCAGAGGCTGCCGATGTTGTAGTCGAAGATGTCCTGCGGCCCGGGCGTGAAGTTCGCGAAGGCGGCGTAATTGTCATGCATGGTCTTGAGCGCGGCCGCGAGCACCTTGACGTGACCGGGACTGACCGACGCCTGCGACGCGGCGGCCTGGGCCGAAGCAGGCTGCGCGAATGCGACGAGGGGACCTGCCAGCACGGCGGCCGCCGCCAGCAGCGGTAGCCCTTTCCTGGTGAGACGGTGCAAGATCATGATGTATCGGCCTCTCGTGAAGGTGAGTACGCGATCATGGCGAATGGTCACCGTTTGAGTCTTTCTCGGCGACGGGTTGCGGACAAGTTCCTTTTCGCGCTGAGGTGACGCCGGCCTGTTCGGGTTTTTGCGCGGGGTGTCCATTCACGGGAAGCATGATGTAGGGCGTGCCCGAGCACATGATCGCCGCCTACCGGGGCTACTGGGCGGCTCCCTGACCGGCCCCGCCGCCGGAGGAGGGCGCCATCAGCGGACCGGAGGTAATGGCCTGCTATATCCGCTGTTCTGGTGACCCGCGGGCGGTCGCGGGCTCCCCGAAGAAGCACCGGGCCTGGTCAGCGCCGCGCTACCCGAGTTCCTTGCTTAGCGCACTGCCACCGGGCGACGTCACGAGCGATGAATAGGTCCGGTCAGGTTGGCACTACTAGCGAACACGGCTCGCTCGTGTGGCCGAGATGATCTGGTCGGTCAGTGAATGGCTGCTGCCGGACTACCGGGACATAGATTCGATCTGATAGATGCGATGCCATCCAATGACGAGCGATGGTGGCGGCGGGTTTGTACCGTAGCCCGATATCTCGACGCAGCCTTCGTCCTGAATTTCGACCTTCCAGCCTTCGCTAGCTGGATACTTAATTGTTTGTCCCGCACCTGGTTGGCCATCATCACGCATAAATGTCACGATGGCACCGGCACGAAAGCTGTAAGCCACGGAATGCCTTCCCTTCGCTGGTAAGAATCTAATTATCCGGCTACGCTACCTACAATCTCTGTCGCACTGCAGAAGGCCGAGTGGGAGGTAGCATGGCGCATCTGACGAGTGTCGCATAGCAGACGGCAAACTGCAGAGTTTCCAACGAACTTAGCCCGCAACTAGCTAAGCCTGTATCCGTCGCATAAATTCGCGTGATCGTTTTCGCCCACTATCCCAGAGTTGACCTTAGACTGGTACTGAGCGTAGTTTTCCTGCTGCTCATAGTTTTGCGGTCCGTCCTGGGTTAGTGATAGGGATATCGGTTAGCGGCCGTCCGGTGCCCGGCGTAAGCCGTTGGGCTGAGGTGACCGGTCTCGGCTAGTCAGGCCGCAGCGGCGACGTGGCAAGCTATGCGGCGTCGAGGCCGAGCCTCGCCTGGAACACAGGGAAGGCCGGCAGCTGGCTCTTCAGGCCGGGCACCCGCCTCAGCACGCCGAGCAACCGGTCACCGCCCGCCTGCGGGACCTCGTGCAGATCCTTTAGGCCAGGCAGCTCGCGGAGCTGGCGCAACTCACCGGCGTCCACGGTCCAGGTCCAATCCGGCGGGCGGTACCCGTCCGGCAGCGGGTTACGCCGCCGGACCGCCTGCAGATCCGCGGTCACCGCGTCGAACAGCAGCCACGCGCCGGGCAGCAGCCGAGCCCAGGCGGTGAGCATGCGGTGCACCTCGTCCCGCTCGAAGTACGGCAGCAGGCCCTGGGCCGTGATGATCACTGGCCGTTCCCGGTCGACCTGGCCGGTCCACTGCGCGCCAACCGCGGAACCCGCCAGCGTCCGGTTGCGCGGACCGTCAGGGAGCACCTCGCGCCGCACCGCCACCACCTCGGGCAGGTCGAGGGTGAGCCAGTGCAGCCGCCCGTCATCCACCCGCCAGAACTGAGTCTCGAACCCTTCCCCGAGCGCGACCACGGTGGCGTCTGGGGCGCCCGACAGCACCTGGCGCAAGGCGGCATCTACGGTGCGCACTCGCTGCGCGTGCAACCTCGCCGCCAGGCCACGGTAGGGCAGGTCGAATCGCTCAAAGGGGTAGTCCAGCCGCACGAGCACCTCGACCGCGCGCGGGTCGTCCAAGTGCCCGGCGCGCGCCGCGGACGCACGCTGGTACAGGTTCCACAGCGCCGTCTCCGGCACGCCCGTCAGCTCAACCTTCGCCAGAGGAGCGTTCATTCGCCAAGTTTAGTTAGCGCGGATTTCCACGCAGGAGGTTGGCGCAACCTTGCCGCCTGACTGATGCGCCAGCTGACCCTTGAGCCGATACCTTGACCTGCTGGAATGCTCCTGGCCTGTGATCACCGCCCGGTGCGGGCGTTGCGCGATCTGGGTGCTGGATGGTGCGAGTCTAATTTGTTATCAACCCGGAGGGCTGCCGCCGCGTGTCCGGTTTGCCGGATTCAACGAGGAACAGAACATGACAGACAGGCGGATACAGGCATGATACGGGCGGGCCGCCCGCACGTGCCGGCATGAAGGTATATCTGCCAGACTAGCTATATGACAGCGAGATCGGCGCAACATGAGGCGGAGTGGTTCACCTCCCCGCAGCAGGTGAACCAGCGGCGGTACGAGGCGCTACGCGCCTATTTCGTGGACGGGCTGTCGTATGCGCAGGCGGGCACGCGGTTCGGCTACACAAGGTGGGCGATGATCAACCTGGTCCGCGAGCACCGGGCCGGGAACCTGGGACTGTTCGCCGCGCCACGCAAGCCCGGCCCGGCCCCCGGCACCGCGCCGGCCAAAGACCGGGCCCGCGGCCGGGTCATCGAGCTGCGGCGGCAGGGCCTGTCCAGCTATGAGATCTCCCGGCGGCTGACCGCCGAGGACACCCCGCTGAACCGCACCTCGGTCGCGGAGATCCTCGCCGAGGAAGGATTCGGGCGGCTGCTACGGCGCCCCGAGCCCGCGGTCAGCATCTCCCCGGCCACACCGGGCCGCGACACGAACCTGCCCCCCGCCAAGGTCATCGACTTCAGTATCTGGCCGGACCGGCTGGACAGCACCCGGGCCGGGCTGCTGCTGGCCGTCCCGGACCTGGTGTCCCTGGACCTGCCCGCCCTGGCCGCGGCGGCCGGCTACCCCGGCACCCGCATCATCCCCGCCATCTCCTGGCTGCTGTCCCTGCTGGCGCTCAAGCTCACCCGCACCCGGCGGGTCTCCCACGTCGATGACCTGCTCGCCGACCCCGCCGCCGCGCTGTTCGCCGGGCTCGCGGTGCTCCCCAGGAAATCCGCCCTGACCAGCTACTCCTACCGGCTCTCGCACGCTCACCAGCAGAACTTCCTCGCCGCCCTCGACAAGCAGATGATCGGCGCGGGCCTGGCCACCAGCGGCGAAGCGGTCTTCGACCTGGACTTCCACGCCATCATGCACTGGGGCCGCGACCCCGCCCTGGAAAAGCACTACGTCCCCACCCGGTCCCAGCGGGCCCGGCCGGTACTGACCTTCTTCGCCCAGGACACCGGCACTCATAACCTGGTCTACGCCAACGCCGACCTGTCCAAGGCCACCCAGGCGCGGGAGGCCATCGCGTTCTGCGACCACTGGAAACAGGTATCGGGATCCGACCCGGCGATGCTGATCATGGATCAGAAGGTCACCACCCAGCAAGTCCTCGGCGAACTGGACGACCGCGGCGTCAAGTTCCTCACCTTGAGGATGCGCTCACCAGCCCTGGTCAAATACATCAGCGGCCTGTCCGGCAAGGACTTCACCACGATCACCCTGGACCGGCCCGGCCCGCACAACAAGCCGAAAGTGCACGAGGACCCCGCGATGAGGCTGACCAGCTACCCCGGCACCGTCCGCCAGCTCGTCGTCACCGGCCTGGGCCGCGACGCGCCCGCCGTCATCATCACCAACGACACCGCGATGAACACCCGCGCCCTGATCACCCAGTACGCCCGCCGGATGACCATTGAGCAGCGGCTCGCCGAGATCATCCGCGCGTTCTGCGCCGACGCGCTGTCCTCCACCGTCAACCTGAACGTCGACCTCGACGTCGTGCTCGCCGTCCTGGCCCAGGCCTTGACCGCCGCGCTACGCGCCCGGCTGCCCGGCTACGCCACCGTCACCCCCGACACCATCCAGCGGCGGTTCCTGGAAACCTCTGGCCAGATCATCACCACCCCCCAGGCCGTCACCGTCCGCCTCGAACGCCGCGCCTTCTCACCCGTCCTCCGGTCAGCAGACCTGCCACCCGCCACCCCAGTCCCCTGGTGGGGCGGCCGTTCCATCCGCTACGAGTTCGCCTGAAAGTTGCCCCGAACCTCCTGCGTGGAAATCCGCGTTAGCCAGCCCGGTGAGAGCCGGGCTTCGGCCCCGAGGGCAGCCAGCCCCGGTCAGTCCAGGTAACCCGGAGCAGACGGCGAGTCGACCGGCAGCCGCCACCGGGCCCGCGCGACTCGCGCCGCCGCCCTGGCCTGCAGGACGGCAGGCCCGCCCCAGCCCAGCACACCTGGTGCCGCCTCCAGTGAGGTCATCAGCCGCCGGTAGACCCGTCCCCCGTCAGGATCAGGTGCCCTTTCCGCGAACGACTCCGCGATTCCCGCCATCCGGGCCTGAGCGAAGGCGCGCGTGGACCTCCTGGTAGCCCAGGTACCCTGTCTCGCACCCTGCCGGTCCGCGGGCACAGCAGCCACCCGTATACCTGCGTGACCTCCAGCCCCGCTGGCACGGCGAGCACGCGCCCGCCGGGCACGCCGTCAGGGCGGCATGCGCCGGACGTGATCGTCAGCGAACACGTCAGGAGGTCACGACCGCGATCGAGAACCCGTCCCAGCCTTTCAGGCCGACAGTCTGCAGCGCTGTCGCCTCCAGTGCACTGTTGCCGCCCATGGCCGTGGTGAACTCCCGGACCCCGTGCACGCGAGGGTCGTCGCTCCCGGGATCGGTGACGGCGCCGTTGCGCACGACGTTGTCGCCGATAATGACCGTTCCCGCCCGGCTGAGTTTCAGCGCCGCGTCAAGGTACCTCGGGTTACTGGGCTTGTCCGCGTCGATGAACACCAAGTCGAATGGCTCCGCGCCGCCGTCGATCAGCCGCTGAACGGACTCGGCTGCCGGGCCGACGATCAGCTCGACGGAGCCGGCCACTCCCGCGTTCTCGAAGTTCCGCCGCGCGATCGCCGCCGTCGGCTCATCGGCCTCGAGCGTGACGACCCTGCCCTCAGGACCGACGGCCCTGGCGAGCCAGATCGTCGAGTACCCCGCGAGCGTACCGAACTCCAGAACCCGGCTTGCCCGGGCGACCTTCGCGATGATCGAGAGGAACGCCCCCTGGTTCGGCGCGACGTCAGCCAGGGGCATCACGGTCGCCGCTGAACTCGCCCTCGCCTCAGCCAGCGCGGCATCCTCGTGCACCAGCTCCCCGATGAAATAGCGGTCCACGTCCCGCCACAGCTCTTCACTCTCATACACGGGCTGAGCCTACTGGGCAGCCAGCCACGGTAAGTCCCCAGCCGGCCCGTGAGCCCCGTCCTGCGCGCCCGTGCTGCCCCGCTCCCGCTCGCGAGGCGCCGCGATGTTCCGTTCATTGTCGTTCCCGTGCCACATGCCGACGGTGAAACACCGGCCCGCGCGACATCTCACGACCGAGGAGGCGGTCACGCCCCGAAGGCCCGAAGCGCCGCACCCCCGCCGCCACCCCCGCCGCTCCCCGCACCCGCAACCCACCCGCCACAATTGTCGAAAAAGATCGTGGAATATTTGGCTTACCTGGAAAGTTTGGTACCCGGTAGGGTACCAAACTATCCGCGGGAGCCCGATCTTCCACGCGAAACCGGCGACCCGGCCCGCACCACGCCGGCCCGCACCACGCCGGCCCCGGACCAGGCACGGCACACACCACCCATCACCACCCCAAGCCGCCACCGCGCCACCAGCAAGACCGCGATGCACCGCGCCCGGCGGCCTGTCCAGCGAACCCCCGCAACAACAACGGATCCATCGTCGTGGCCGGGCCCGGGCCGACGGCGGCAGGAAGCCGGGCGAACGGTACCTGCCGCGGCGGGCTAGCCTTCGTTCCACCGGCCGGTACCGCGCCGAGCCTACGGGGATCGAAAGGTAGCGTGGCAATGTCCGCGAAAAGTTCCCAGACCGGGTCCGGCGGCTTCACTGCCGCAGAGCGTGCCGCGATGAAGCAGCGCGCCGCAGAGCTGCGCGCCGAGGGCAAGCAGGGCGCCAAGAAGGCCGACGGCCTGGAGGCGGTCCTTGACGCGATCGCCAAGATGGCACCTGAGGATCGCGCGGTCGCCGAGCGCGTCCATGCGACGGTGAGCGCCACCGCCCCGGAACTGTCGCCGAGGACCTGGTACGGGATGCCCGCCTACGCCAATGCGGAGGGCAAGGTCGTCGTCTGCTTCAAGAACGCCGGCAAATTTAACACCCGGTACTCGACGCTGGAGTTCCAGGACGCCGCGAATCTTGACGACGGGGAGCTGTGGCCCGTGTCCTTCGCGCTGCACACGTGGAGCCCTGCGGTAGAGGAGAAGGTTGCCGGGCTGATGACAGCAGCGGTTTCCTGACCGGTGCGATAACCGCTGCATGCAGCGTTCGGCGAAACCGGTCGCTTCCGCGCTACCTGTGGAGCGGGCGACGGGAATCGAACCCGCATGACCAGCTTGGAAGGCTGGAGCTCTACCATTGAGCTACGCCCGCACGGCCGCGTCAGGGGACGACCGGCACCCGGTTAGCGTACCGTCTCCCGGCCGTCGCGGCATCACCCACCACCACGAGACGCCGCGCGCCGGATTGGTGACCGCCGCAGTGGCATAGTGATCGGTACCGGGGGCAAGGAGAGCGGGCAAAGCAGGCAAAGGAGAGCAGATGGCCGTCACAGGGCAAGCAACCGCGCAGATCGGCGTCACCGGCCTCGGCGTGATGGGCAGGAACCTGGCGCGCAACTTCGCCCGCCACGGCTACACCGTCGCCCTGCACAACCGGACCGCCTCCCGTGTCACCGGCATCATCGAGCAGTTCGGCGACGAGGGCGACTTCGTCCCGGCGCAGGCCGCCGAGGAGTTCGTCCGGGCCCTGGAACGGCCGCGCCGGCTGGTCATCATGGTGAATGCGGGCCCGGCCACCGACGCCGTGATCGATGAGTTCGCCCCGCTGCTCGAGGCCGGCGACATGATCATCGACGGCGGCAACGCGCATTTCAAGGACACCCGCCGCCGCGAGGCCGCGGTGAAGGAGCAGGGCCTGCACTTCGTCGGCATGGGGGTGTCCGGCGGCGAAGAGGGCGCGCTGAACGGCCCCTCGATCATGCCAGGCGGCTCGGCTGAGTCCTACCGGTCTCTGGGCCCGATGCTGGAGAACATCAGCGCGCACGTCGACGGCGCCCCGTGCTGCGCCCACATCGGCCCGGACGGGGCCGGCCACTTCGTCAAGATGGTCCACAACGGCATCGAGTACGCCGACATGCAGCTCATCGCCGAAGCCTATGACCTGCTCAGGCACGGCATCGGCTTCGAGCCCGCGCAGATCGCCGAGACCTTCCGCAGCTGGAACACCGGCCGGCTCGACTCCTACCTGATCGAGATCACCGCCGAGGTGCTCGCGCATGACGACGCCGCGACGTCAAAGCCCTTCGTCGACGTCGTCCTGGACCAGGCCGAGCAGAAGGGCACCGGCCGCTGGACCGTGCAGGACGCCCTGGACCTGGGCGTCCCGGTCAGCGGCATCGCCGAGGCGGTGTTCGCCCGCTCGCTGTCCGGCCACCCGGACCTGCGCCAGGCCGCCCGCAGGCTCCCCGGCCCGGTGCCCGTGCCGAGCCAGGCCGCCGAGTTCGCCGACCAGATCGAGCAGGCGCTGTACGCCTCCAAGCTGGTGTCTTACGCACAGGGCTGGAACATGATGGAGGCCGGCCGCCGCGAGTACGACTGGGATATCGACCTCGGCCAGATCGCGACCATCTGGCGGGGCGGCTGCATCATCAGGGCCGCGTTCCTCGACCGGATCAGGGCCGCGTACGCCAGCAACGCGGAGTTGCCGACGCTGCTGGTCGATGACGAGTTCGGCAAGGAACTCGCGGCCGCCCAGGACGCCTGGCGCCAGGTGGTCGCGACCGCGGTGCGGCTGGGCATCCCGGTTCCCGGCTTCTCCGCCGCCCTGTCCTACTACGATGCGCTGCGCGCCGAGCGCCTGCCCGCCGCCCTGATCCAGGGCCTGCGCGACTTCTTCGGCGCGCACACCTACCGCCGCACGGACCGCGACGGCACCTTCCACACCCTGTGGGCACAGGACCGCTCAGAAGAAACGCGTTAACCCGAACGATTCTGTTGTATCCCGCCTGGGTCCCCGCTTCGCTCAGCCCTTGGTGAAGGACACCAGCTCCTCGGTCGTGGTGAGCTTGGCGTGGCCGCCCGTGAGCAGCAGGACTTCGGACTTGACCGGGCCTGTCCCCGGGGTCGTCCAGGTCTGTATCTCCTCGTCCGAGCCGAAGCTGCCCACCCTGATGGACATGATCATCGTGACCAGGGTGGCCTGGTACGTGCCGGCCGGGACGGTGACGGTGTGCGTCCCCAGGCCCTGCACGGTGACGTTCGCCTGCTGAACCGGGCTGGTGTTGTTGACCTTGACGCGCAGGACCGAGCGGTACGCCCGGCCCGACGCCAGGTCGGCCGCGTTTGGCCACAGCACGCCGGAGCCAAGCACCGACACCTCGCTGCCGGCCACCGGGTACCCGATGGTCCCGTTCGAGTAGAAGACGTACGCCTGCTCGCTGGTGGTGTTGGCCCCGCTCAGGTCGCTGGTCTCGGACATGACGACGCGGCTGCCCCCGGATACCGGGGTGACCGACAGGACTTTGCTCGTCTGCAGGCCTCGTGCTCCGTTGATGTCGGTGGTCGTCTGGTAGATCCAGGTGTTGCCGACGGCGATGGGGAACGGGGCCGAGCCGGTCGGCACGAACGCGTTCGAGCTCGCGCTCGGCGTGCTGGCCGGGCTGGCCGGGCTGGCGTTGGCGGTCGAGGAGGTGCCGCTCGCCGTGGAGGAGGCGCCACTCGACGGCGGCACCGAACTGCTGGCCGAGGCGCTGCACCCGGCTAGGGCTGCGACGGCCGCGACCGCGAGCGCCGCCCGCGCGGATCCGAACTTGCTCATCATCATGCCCCGCTCTGTGAAGTGCCCGCTTTGTGAAGTGCCCGCTTTGTGAAGTGCCCGCTTTGTGAAGTGTCTGTGACGTAGGAGCTCCCCAGGCCCCGGAAAGCACGGAACAAGGGTAGGGGTCAGCGGCGCCGCAAGCGTGGCGAATCACGGCAATCCACCATCAAGATCCCGGCCTTGGTCCGCCCGAACGCCCAGGTCACGTTTAGCGCACACGGTGGTCCGTGGGTCGGTATTTTCGATGTACTTGATCTCGCGTGCCCGCGCCGGGTCTCGCGAGCAAAGGAAGTGGTCGTGCCGGAGGCCAAAGAGGAAGAACCCAGGGCCCGCGCCGTGGCCGTGAGCGTGTGGCTCCTTGAGCACGCCCAGGATCTCGTGTCGGTCCTGGTCGGCATGGTGCTGATCGTGCTGGCCGGCGCCGAGCTGGTATCCGGCGTCATCGGTTTCTTTGCGGACATGAAGAAAATCCCGATTGAGCCGGCCGGCATTAATCTGCTTGACCGGGTCCTGCTCGTGCTCATCCTGGTCGAGATCGTGCACACCGTGGTGCTGTCGCTGCGGGCTCATCATCTGGTGGCGCAGCCGTTCATCATCGTCGGCCTGGTGGCGGTCATCAGGAGGATTCTCGTCGTCCTCAGCGGCACCGGGACCGTCCCGACGCCGCAGCTGGCCCTGCTGGTCGCGATGATCTTCGTGTTCGTCGCCGCCCTGCTCGCCGTGACCTGGTTGCCCCAACGGCCTGCGGCCAGCGGCTAGACTCGGCTCACATACGGGCTGTAGCGCAGCTTGGCTAGCGCGCCGCGTTTGGGTCGCGGAGGCCGCCGGTTCGAATCCGGCCAGCCCGACCACTGCCGCATGAGCACACCCGCACGCGCACGCACGTCAGCCCGGTGCTAGTCGTGGGTGGTCAGTAGCTGGCCGCTGCCCAGCACCCCGAGCAGCGCCCGTATCGCTTCCGTGATGGGCTTGAGCGTCTCGTCCGCGGGCAGCTCGGGCGGCGTCGGCACGCCGGTTCCCGTGGCCGCTGCCTCGCTGATCGCCCGCAGCGCCGCCGCAACCATCCGGACATCGGCGGCCGGCACCGGGGCGCCGCGACTGACCGCCAGCGCCACCGAGGTGACGGCGTCCATGACCTGTTCCAGGCCGACCACCGCGGGCCACCAGGCGGTCGCCCGGCGGCTGATCGAGGGAGGCTCGGACATCGTGCGCTGGAACTCGGTGCGCAGATCCGCCAGCGCCCGGTACGTCGCCCGCCGCATCCGCGACCTGACCGGCGGCCGCGTCCCCGGCCCCAGCGCCGGCGTCCCCGGCGGCGTCCCGGCCGCCGGGCCGAGCAGGGCCTCCTCCAGGTACGCGCACACGTCGAGCGCGGTCTGGGCGAACTGCCGCGGCAGGTGCGCGTACCAGCTCATCGGCCAGGGCGCGAAGCCGATAAGCAACGCGATGGCGCAGCCGATCAGCGTGTCGATCAGCCTGTCCTCGGCCAGCCGCCAGCCCGCCGGGCTGAGCAGGTCGATGAGCACGACCACCAGCGGGGTCAAGAACGCGGAGAGAAGTCCGTAGTTCCGGCTCCGCCCGTAGGGCAGCAGCGCGGCCAGCACCGCGAACGGGATCAGCAGCCACGTCCCGTGCACCAGCACGAGCAGCACCGCGCCCGCGACCGCCCCGACGATGGTCCCGATGCCTCGTTGCAGCGCCCGCGCGAACACAGAACCGTAGTCCGGCTTGAGCACGATCGCCACCGTCAGCGCCACCCAGTAGGAACGCTGCAGCGGCAGCACCTCGCTGATCAGGCCGGCCGCGCCCATGCAGATCATCAGCCTGAGGGTGAAGATCCGGCTCAGCGTGCCGCCGCCGAAGTCCTCCGCCAGCCGCTCCGCCCGCGACCGGAGCCGCTGACCCAACCCCGAAGCCGACGGCCACCGGTCGCGGAGCCCGGCGCGGGTGTGATGCTCGGGCGACCAGTCCCGGGCCAGCGCCCGCGCCGCCCCGGCCATGGCATCACGCAGCGTGAGCATGGCCGGGCTGTCGTGCCACGGCGCCGGGATCATCGGCGGCGGCGCCTCGGTCCTGATCGAGTCGGCCAGCCGCTCCACGGTCTCGATGACCAGCGGTGGCGGGCGGGTCCCGGCGACGCCGAGCGCGACCGCCGCTTCGGCCATCAGGTGGCTCGCGTTCAGCACCGCGACCAGCCGGGCGATCCGCCCGTTCCGGCCGGTCGCGGTCGACCTGGCCGTGAGCACTTCGTCGTAGGCGCTGTTGAGCGCGGTGGTCAGCGCCTGCCGCCTGGCGGTCAAGCCGGGGGTTCCGACCGAACGCAGCTCCTGCGCCAGCGCCGTGTACACGGCCGCGACGTCACGCTGTTCCTGGCCGTGCGGCGAAAGCAGCCAGCCGGGCACGATCAGGATGAGGGCCCAGATGACCCCGGTCAGGAAGCCCGCCGCGGTGTGCCAGACGGGCCGCTGCGCGCCGATGGGCCCGGCGCCGAGCGCGGTGTAGACCAGCAGTTGCAGCCCGGTGACCGACCCGATGTCGCCGACGGAGCTGAGCACGCCGGACACGCCCGCCACCACGACAAGCGCTACCAGCGCGAGCCAGCCGTGACCGTGGGTCACGGACCCGATGACCAGCCCGGGCGCGCTGCCGAACACCGCGGCGCTGCCCACCCGCTTCACCCGGCTCAGGTACGGGCCGCCGGCGTCGGCCATCGTGCTGAGCAGCCCGCCCATCGCGGGCAGCACGCCGATCGTGCCCTTGCCCAGGGCCAGCGCCGCGGACAGCGGCACGCAGATCGCCAGCACCGCGCGGGTCATCTCTGGCCACGGCGGCGCGGCCGGCCGCGGCCGCACCACCTCGGCCAGCCAGTCCGGGACCACCACCGCCCGGACCGCCGCGGCCCGGCTCCTGATCAGGGCCGAGCTCGGAGTCATCGGTGATCGTCCGGTACGCATCAGACCCATCTTTCTCCCGAACGGACCGTGGTGGCAGCCCCTCGCCCGGGCGGGAGTCAACCGGTCGGCTGCGCTCTACCCCGGCCGAGCCGGTCAGAACCTGCTCCCGCCCGTCGATGGCAGCCATGCCCCGGTGGGCTGACATCCTGCCAAGGCCTCTGGCATACTGCCGGGCTATGGCGCTGGGTAACGTCGCCGTCGTGGTCGTGCACGGCTTCCTTCCGTTCGAGTTCGGCACCATCTGCGAGGTCTTCGGCGTCGACCGGGCCGACGACGGGCTGCCCCGCTACGACTTCGCCGTGGTCAGCGGCGAGCCGCCGCCGGTGCGCGCGCACAACAACTTCACCATCCAGCCCACCTGCGGCCTGCCGCGGCTGGCCGACGCGGACCTGATCGCCGTGCCCGCCGTCGGCGACGCCCGGCTGGACGCGTTTCCGCCTGACCTGCTCGAGGCGCTGCGCCGCGCGGTGGATCGCGGCGCGAGGGTGCTGAGCATCTGCAGCGGCGCCTTCATCCTGGGCGAGGCCGGACTGCTCGACGGCCGCCGCTGCACCACCCACTGGCGGCACGCGGCCGAGCTGGCCCGCCGCTTCCCGCAGGCGAAGGTCGATCCTGATGTCTTGTACGTGGACGACGATCCGGTGATCACGAGCGCAGGCACGGCGGCGGGCATCGACGCCTGCCTGTACCTGGTCAGGAAGGAGCAGGGGTCGCGGGTGGCCAACGGCATCGCCCGGCGGATGGTGGTGCCGCCGCACCGTGACGGCGGGCAGGCGCAGTACGTGGTGCAGCCGGTCGCCCCTTCCTGCGACGGCGCGCTGCGCGACCTGCTCGACTGGCTGGGCGGTCACCTCGACCGGGCCCTGACCGTACGTCAGCTGGCCGCCCGGGCGAACATGTCCGAGCGGACCCTGGCCCGGCGTTTCGTCCAGGACACAGGGATCACGCCGCAGCGCTGGCTGACCGGGCAGCGCATCTTGCTGGCCCAGCAGCTGCTCGAGGAGTCAGACGCGACCGTGGACGTCATCGCGGCAAGGTCGGGCTTCGGCAACGCGACCGCCCTGCGGCACCATTTCCGCGCGTGGCGCGGCACCACTCCCAACGCCTACCGCCGGCTGTTCCAAGGCGACCGCGCTGACCTGTCACCCGGTGGATAAGTCGAGTAATATCGAGTTATGAAGTTCCTGCTGAGGGTGCTTGTTTCTGCCGTGGCGCTCGGCGTGGCCACCGCCGCGGTCCCCGGGATCGAGCTGCTCGCCTCCAGTGGCGAGACGAAGCTGGGCACGCTGGTCGGGGTGGCGCTGATCTTCGGCCTGATCAACGCCACGCTCAAGCCGCTGATCAAGGTGGTCGGCTGCGCGTTCTACGTGCTCACGCTCGGCCTGGCCGCGCTGGTCGTCAACGGCCTGCTGCTCTGGCTGACCAGCGTGGTCGCGGGTGACCTGACCTTGCCGTTCCACGTCACCGGGTTCTGGCCGGCCTTCTGGGGCGCCATCATCGTCGGTCTGGTGAGCTGGCTGCTGCATCTGCTGATCGGGGACAACCGGACCGGGAACGATGAGCCGCCGCCGGTTCGCGTTGTCAGAGTTCGATAGCCCCTAGACTGTCGGCTTAGACTGCTCAGCGATCAAGCGCTGAGTTACTATCCCCTATCCCGGAGTGACGCGGACGTGAAGACTGACGTCGAGGAGCTTAGCCCGACCCGTGTGCGGCTGAGTGTCGAGGTGCCGTTCGATGAGCTGAAGCCCAGCCTCGACAAGGCCTATCGTGAGGTCGGACGGCAGGTCCGCATTCCCGGCTTCCGGCCGGGCCGCGTGCCGCCGCCCGTGATCGACCGCCGGGTGGGCCGCGACGTCGTGCTCAGCCAGGCCGTCAACGACGCGATACCCGATCTGTACGCGAAGGCGGTCGCGGACGGCGACGTCTACGCCCTGGGCCAGCCCGAGGTGGAGATCACCAGCATCGACGACGGCAAGGAGCTGACCTTTACCGTCGAGGTCGACATCCGGCCGAAGTTCGAGCTGCCCGACTTCGCGACCTTGTCGGTGACGGTCGATGACACGGTGGTCAACCCGGATGAGGTGGCGGAGTACCTGGGATCGCTGCAGGAGCGGTTCGCCTCGCTCAAGGGCGTGCAGCGGCCGGTGCAGCCCGACGACTTCGTGTCCATCGACCTGTCCGCCACGTCCGACGGCCAGCCGGTCGAGGACGCTCAGGCCAGCGGCCTGTCCTACCAGGTCGGCAGCGAATCCATGCTGGACGGGCTCGACACCGCGCTGACCGGCATGGCCGCCGGGGACTCCGCGACGTTCCGGACCGAGCTGGCCGGGGGTGAGTTCGCGGGCCATGAGGCCGACGTGACGGTCACCGTGCACAGCGTCAAGGTCAAGGAAGTGCCCGGCCTGGACGACGACTTCGCGCAGCTCGCGAGCGAGTTCGACACGCTGGGTGAGCTGCGGGCCGACACCCGCGCCCAGCTGGAGCGGATGAAGGCCATGCAGCAGGTCGTCCAGGCGCGGGATCGTGCCCTGGACGCGCTGCTCGAGAAGATCGACATCCCGCTGCCGGACAGCGTGGTGGCCGACGAAGCCAAGCAGAGCCGCGAGGCGGTCATGGCGCAGCTGGAGCGGGCAGGCGCCACCCTCGAGGGCTACCTGGAGATGTCGAACCAGACCGCCGAGCAGTTCGAGGCCGACATCGACCAGCGGGCCCGCCGTTCGGTCAAGGTCAGCCTGGTCCTTGACCAGCTGGCTCGCACCGAAGAACTCGGCGTCGACCAGGCCGAGCTCTCCGCCTACGTCACCCGGCAGGCCGAGCAGATGGGCGTGCCGCCTGAGCGGCTGGCTCAGCAGCTCGCCGACAGCGGCCAGCTCAGCTACGCCGCGGCCGAGGTGCTCCGCGGCAAGGCGATGAACCTGATCGCCGAGCGGGTGAAGGTGACCGACGCCTCGGGCCATGACGTCGACATCAGGGCCGCCCTCAACGCGCCCCTGACCGCCGGCCCGGACGCCGACGGCGACGATGACGCCGAGGTGGCGGCCGACGACGACGCCGAGGTGATGGCCGAGACCGCCGCCGATGCCGACGCCAGCCTGCCGGAAAGCAGCGCGGCCGGCGAAACCCCGGCCGCCGAAGCCCCCGCCGCGGCCGCGGCCGCCGAAGCCCCCGCTGAAGAAGCCCCCGCCGAAGAAGCCCCCGCCGAAGAAGCCCCGGCGAAGGGCCGCGCCAAGGGCAAGGCCAAGGCGTAGCCAGCACACGCTAACCGCACGCCAGCACCGCCGAGGGCGCCCGCCGTCCTGCCCCGGTGCTGGCGTGCGCTCGTCCGGGGCAGCCGCGGGCGGCGCAACTCGGTGCGCCAGTAGCGAACAGGGGCCTGGAAGGGACGATCGGGTTCCCCGCCCGCGTTATGGTCCTGTGAATGACACTAGACGTGACTGAAGCAGGTGAGAGCGTGACTCAGCCCTTGTGGAGCCCGTCGCTTTCCGGGGCGCCGTCGATCGTGGCGGCCGGGGAGGCTCCCTTCCAGCCGTTCGCAGAGCAGCTGTTCCAGCGCCTGCTGCGGCACCGCATCATCTTCCTCGGTCAGCAGGTTGACGACGAGCTCGCCAACCGCATTTGCGCCGAGATGGTGCTGCTCGCGTCCGAGGACGCCAAGCGCGACATCAGCATCTACATCAACTCCCCGGGCGGCTCGGTCTACGCGGGGATGGCCATCTACGACATCATGCAGTACGTGCCCAACGACATCGCCACCTACGCGATGGGCATGGCCGCGTCGATGGGGCAGTTCCTGCTGACGGCGGGCGCGCCGGGCAAACGGTACGCCCTGCCGCACGCCCAGGTGCTGATGCACCAGCCGTCCGGCGGTATCGGCGGTACCGCGTCCGACATCAGGATCCAGGCCGAGCAGATGCTGTACATCAAGCGGACCCTGTTCGAGCGGACCGCCTTCCACACCGGGCGCCCGATCGAGGAGATCGAGCGGGACGCGGACCGGGACCGCTGGTTCACCGCCGAGGAGGCCAAGGAGTACGGCTTCGTCGACCAGGTGATTCGCAGCGCCGTCGAGGTGCCCACGGTGGGCGTCCTGTCATGATCAACCCGAAGGAGCCGAACGTGAGCGCAGCCAGCTTGCGGAGCCCGCTGGTGACCCCGCAGTCCAGGTACGTGCTGCCGTCCTTCGTCGAGCGCACGTCGTACGGGGTCAAGGAGATGAACCCGTACAACAAGCTGTTCGAGGAGCGGATCATCTTCCTCGGCGTCCAGATCGACGACGCCTCCGCGAACGACGTCATGGCCCAGCTGCTGACCCTCGAGGCCATCGATCCCGATCGTGACATCACCATCTACATCAACTCGCCCGGCGGGTCGATGACGTCGATGATGGCGATCTACGACACGATGCAGTTCATCCAGCCCGACATCCAGATCTGCTGCATCGGGCAGGCGGCCTCGGCCGCCGCGGTGATCCTCGCCGCGGGGACCAAGGGCAAGCGGATGGCGCTGCCCAACTCCAGGATCCTGATCCACCAGCCGGCCACCGAGGGCGGCTACGGCCAGTCCAGTGACATGGAGATCCAGGCGCGGGAGATCCTGCGGATGCGGGCCGCGATGGAGGTCATCTTGTCCAGGCACACCGGCCAGGACGAGGAGAAGGTCCGCCGCGACATCGAGCGGGACAAGTTCCTCACCGCCGAGGAGGCCAAGGAGTACGGCCTCATCGATGAGGTGCTGACCATGATCAAGAGAGGCAGCGAACGCGCTGTCGAGGTAGTGTCGTCCTAACCGGGAGGACATAGCTCTTCCCTGATGGGCCGCTTTAGGGGTTTGATGGTGTTCATCGGAACCCTGGAGGCGGTACCGTCGATATGCAAGCGCTTGACGGCCTCGCGGGACATGTCCGCTGGAGGCGGCCGGTAGGGCCGCTTCGCAGCGGCACCATGTAAAGGAGTATCTGGGTGGCACGCATTGGTGACGGTGGCGACCTGCTGAAGTGCTCGTTCTGCGGTAAGAGTCAGAAGCAGGTTAAGAAGCTCATCGCCGGCCCGGGCGTGTACATATGCGACGAGTGCATCGACCTCTGCAACGAGATCATCGAGGAAGAGCTGGCCGAGCCCACCGAGTTCAAGTGGGACAGCCTGCCGAAGCCGCGAGAGATCTACGAGTTCCTCGACGCGTACGTGATCGGCCAGGACAAGGCCAAGAAGGCCCTGTCCGTGGCCGTGTACAACCACTACAAGCGCGTTCAGTCGGGGGAGGACCGGCCAGGCGACGA